>JARICT010000151.1 GCA_029257185.1 Quadrisphaera sp. | reverse complement strand
GTCACCCGTACGGGTGTGCCTGGGGTCTCTCGTGGAGTGGTTGGTCACCGGCGGCGACGCACGCCGAGCAGGACGCCGTCGCTGACCGGGACCAGGGCCGGGACCAGCGACGGGTGCTCCCTCACGGCTCGCAAGGTCTCGCGCACCGCGACCGTCTGCGGGTCGCGCCGTGCCGGGTCGCCCACGCGGTCGCCCGCGGTGGCGCCGACCATCGCCAGGACCCCCCCTGGCCGCAGCAGGGCCACGGCCTGGTCGAGGTAGTCCTCCACCCCGGCGGGGTCAGCGTCGAGCAGCACCATGTCGTAGCCGCCCTCGGTGAGACGGGCGAGCACGTCGCGGGCCCGCCCGGTGATCCCGCGGATGCGGGCGGCGGCGGTCCCCACCTCGGCGAAGGCCGCCCGTGCCGAGCGCTGGTGGTCGCGGTCGACGTCGATCGTGGTCAGGACGCCGCCGGGGGCCATCCCCTCGAGCAGCCACAGGCCCGAGACGCCCACGCCGGTGCCGACCTCCACGACGCCGCGCGCGTCGACCATGGCAGCCAGCGCCCTGAGCAGCGCGCCGGCGGCCGACCCGACCACCGGCATCCCGAGCGCCTGGGCGCGCGAGCGGGCACGGTCCATCGCCTCACCCTCGAGGACGTAGCGCTCGGCGTACGTCCAGCTGGTGGTCTTGTCCGCGATGGTCGTCCCCTCCTCCAGCCGGCCAGCTCCCCGATCCCCCCGCGAGGGCCTCGACGGGGTTCTCGCCGGGGCGACCCTCGTGGGGGAGAGCGGGGTCTCGGTGTCTGCGGTGCCGGGTGTCAGGAGACCGCGGCGTCCAGGGAGTCTGCCAGCGCGCGCACCTCGTCGGCGGTCATCTCCACGACGAGACGCCCGCCTCCTTCCAGCGGCATGCGCAGGATGAGGCTTCGCCCCTCTTTCGTGACCTCCAGCGGACCATCACCGGTGCGGGGCTTCATGGCTGCCATCGGGCATACCTTCCGTCGTCGTTCGGAGTGCCGCAGCTCGCGCTGCACGGACCGGCTCGGCGCGCTCTGGAGCGCACGCGGCCGCCGGTCGGCACATCGGGGTGCAGGGCCGGTCGGCCCCGCTCCCCCCCATCATCCCAGATCGTCGGACCGGGGCGAGCCTGGCCGTGCGGGGCCGGCCGATCCTCGGCGGGCGGCTCAGGCGCCGCCCGGTCGCTCCAGCTCCTTCGCGATCGCCGCGAGGGTGCGGCTGAAGGCGAAGCGGCCGCCGAGCACGACGAAGGGCAGCAGCGGGCGCGAGAGCGTGCGGTTGACCAGCGCGATGTCCTCGGTCCACCGCAGCCGGCACCGCCCGCCGGGCTGCGGGACGACCTGGACCTCGGCGGTGCCGAGCACGACGGAGCCGGTGTGGGCGATCCCCGCCGTCCCGGCCCTGGTGTCGGTGGGGGGCTCCCACCGCGTCACGATCATCGGGTCGTCGAAGGCGAGGGGCCCCAGGCCCGAGCGGCCCACGAACTGCTCCCCCACGCCGCCGGTGGCCACGGTGACGCGCATGGTCGTCGCGGGGATCCACCGGCCGTGCTCCTCCCAGCTGGTCACGAGGTCCCACGTGCGCTGCGCGGAGGCGTCGATCTGGCGTTGGACGGTGAAGCGCGCCATGCGCTCAGCCCCTCTCGGGTCGGTCGGTCGGGTGGTCGGGCAGGTCGGGAGCGAGGACGTCCTCGCCGCGGACGGCGCCGTGGCCCGCACAGGCGGCGTGCTCCTCCTCGCGGGCGGCCAGCTCGGCCCGGAGGCGGTCGAGCACGGCGTCCACCTCGTCCATGCGGTAGCCCCGCACGGCGGTGGACAGGCGGAGGTCGGCCACGTCGTGCTCGCCGAGACGGCCGAGCGGCGCCCGCAGCTGGGCCAGGGGCCGCTCGCGGCCGGCGGGGGCGAGACCGCCGCCGACGATCCCGGCGGCGACGCCCACCACCAGCCCGGCGGTGACGAGGGCGGCGAGCACCAGCAGCAGGCTCATCCGCGACCGCCGGCTCCCGCCTCCAGGGCGGCCGCGGGCGTGGCCGAGGGCGGGGGCGGCGGCGTCCCCGCGGCGAGCTCCCCCTCGAGGGCGATCACGGCGGCCAGGGGCTCGTCCACCCAGCCGGTGAGGTCTGCCGCGGCCCGGGAGACGAAGCCCGCGTCCACCAGCTGCTCGACGAGGGAGCGGAGCCCGCCGAGCACGTGGTCGGGGTCGCACACCACGATCGGCTTCGCGTGCATCGCCAGCGCCCTCGAGGACCACACCTCGAGGAGCTCCTCGAGGGTGCCGAGCCCGCCCGGCAGCACGAGGAAGGCGTCGGCGGCGGCATCCATGAGCCCCTTGCGCTCGCGCATGTCGTCGGTGATGACCAGCTCGTCGGAGCCGCGGTCACCCATCTCCACCTCGAGGAGGGCGCGAGGGATGACCCCGTAGGTGCGTCCGCCGCCGTCACGGGTGGCCGCCGCCACGGCGCCCATCATCGACAGCGTCCCGGCCCCGGAGACCAGCGAGTGGCCCCGCTCGGCGAGCAGCTCTCCGACCCGGGCCGCGAGATCGACGTGGACGCGGTCGATGCGCTGGGACGCGGAGCAGAACACCGCGATCGCCGCCATGGCCCCTACAGTGCCAGCACCTGTCCGTCGGCGCGTGGACAGGTGGCGATCAGGGGCGCCGCTCAGGACGCCGCGGCCCCGCTCGTCGCTCCGGAGCCCTCCCGCGGGGCGGCGTCGATCGCTGCGGCCGCCAGCGCGGAGACGAGGTCCGGCACGTCCTGCGGGGCGAGCCTCACCGTGGACACGCAGCGGTCGCCCTGCCAGGTGCTGATCACCACCCGGCCGAGCTCGGGGTGGGCGGTCACCCGCACCGCGCGCCCCGGGCGGTCCCGCGCGCGCAGCACGCGGGAGGAGCGCGGTGACGGGACGACCTGCATCCCGTGATCATCCCCGGTCGCCCACCGCGTGTCCATCGCCGCGCACCCAGGCGAGGAGGACCGCGGCGCACTCGCGGATCTCGTCGGTGGCGCACGCCTCGTCGTCGGTGTGGCACGCCAGCGGGTCGCCGGGGCCGTAGTTGACCGCCGGGACGCCCGCGTCGGCGAAGCGTGCCACGTCGGTCCACCCCAGCTTGGCGGTGGGCTCGCGCCCGGACGCCGCCACCAGCGTCGCCACCTCGGGGCGGTCCAGGCCCGGGCGGGCGCCGCCGGCGGCGTCGGTGACCACGACCTCGTACCCCTCGAGCACCTCGCGGACGTGGTCGGTGGCCGCCGCGACGTCGCGGTCGGGGGCGAAGCGGTGGTTCACCGTCACGGTGCACGCGTCGGGGACCACGTTGCCGGCGTGCCCGCCGGTGATGCCGACCGCCTGCAGCCCCTCGCGGTAGGTGAGGCCGTCGACGTCGACGACCCGCGGCTCGTGGGCGGTGAGGCGGGCGAGCACGCCTGCCGCGGCGTGGACGGCGTTCACGCCCCTCCAGGCCCGCGCCGAGTGGGCGGCGCGCCCGGTCAGGCGCACCTCCGCGCGCAGGGTGCCCTGGCAGCCGCCCTCGACGCCGGCCGACGTCGGCTCACCGAGCACGGCGGCGTCGCACGCCAGCCACCCGGGGTGGTTCCGCGCGAGGCGGCCGAGACCGTTCAGCGCCGAGTCCACCTCCTCGTGGTCGTAGAGGACGACGGTGACCTCGCGGTCGAGCGACGCGCCGGTCGCGAGGTGGTCGCTGATCGCAGCCGCCAGCGCCAGCTGCGTCGCCACACCGCCCTTCATGTCCACCGACCCTCGACCGACCAGCCACTCACGCCCGTCCCGGAGCTCGCGCCGCGACGGCACGTTGTCGGCGATCGGCACCGTGTCGAGGTGCCCGGCGACCAGCACGCGGGAGGGCGCGCCGCCGATGGTGCGGGCGACCACGGCGTCCCCGTCCCGGTCCACCCTGAGGTGGGGCAGGGCGCGCAGCGCCGCCTCCACGGCGTCCGCCAGCGCCCGCTCGTCACCGCTGACGGAAGAGACGTCGACCAGCGCGGCGGCGAGGTCGACGACGTCCCCGCCGAGGTCGAGGGCGGGCACCGTGGCCGCGGTCCGCTGCCGGGCGGGCGCCTGCGCCGCCTCCGTGGGTTCTGTGGGCTCCATGGGGCCGGACCCTAGGGTGGAGGTCATGACCCGCAGCGCCTGGGCCCACGGCCTCGCCACCACGTCCGCCCACGGCACGGTGCTGGACGTGCGCTACCCGTCGCCCGCGCTGGGCGAGGTCCCGGCGTCGGCCACCGGCATCAACGGGGTCCCCGCCGAGCTCGCGGCGCTCGCCCGCACCGACACCGCGCGCGAGACCACCACGACGGTCGTCACGACGCAGGTCGACCTCGACGCGCCCCCGAGCGGCGCTGCCGACGCCTACCTGCGCCTGCACCTGCTCTCCCACCGCCTGGTCGCCCCCGGCGAGGTGACGCTCGACGGGATCTTCGGCCACCTCGCGACCGTGGTGTGGACCTCCGCGGGGCCCTGCGCGGTCGAGGGCTTCGAGGCGACGCGGCTGCGCCTGATCGCCGCCCACGGCACGCTCCAGGTCCTGGGCGTGGACAAGTTCCCGCGGATGGTCGACTACGTGGTGCCCGCCGGGGTGCGCATCGCCGACGCGGACCGCGTGCGCCTCGGCGCGCACCTCGCCGACGGCACCACGGTCATGCACGAGGGCTTCGTCAACTTCGGCGCCGGCACCCTCGGGAGCGCGATGGTGGAGGGACGCGTCTCCGCGGGCGTGGTGGTGGGCGCCGGGTCCGACGTGGGCGGCGGGGCCTCGATCATGGGCACCCTGTCCGGTGGCGGGACGCAGAAGATCCGCATCGGCGAGCGCTGCCTGCTGGGCGCCAACGCCGGCCTCGGCATCAGCCTCGGGGACGACTGCGTGGTCGAGGCGGGCCTGTACCTCACGGCGGGCACCCGCGTGAGCGTCGCGGACGGCGACACCGGCTCCGAGCCGCGCGTGGTCAAGGCCGTCGACCTCTCCGGCGCCTCGGGCCTGCTCTTCCGCCGCAACTCGACCACCGGGGCGGTCGAGGCGCTCGCCCGAGAGGTCGGGGGGAAGCGTTTCAGCCTGAACGAGACCCTGCACGCCAACTGACCGCGCCGGTCGAGCACGTCGAGGAGGACCCCCTGAGGGGACGGGCGGTGAGGGCGTCGGTGGGTCGCTCCCTACTGCGCCTCCTGGGGGTGGTCGTGGTCGTCGCGGTGCTCGTGGGCGGCGCCGTGATCGCCTGGCGCGCCCTGGAGCCACCGGCGGTGGTGGCCGTCGAGCGGTGCACGGCCACGAACGAGGACGGCGAGCACTCCTACGCCCCCGACCAGGCCACCAACGCCGCTCTGCTCGCCGCGGTCGCGCGTACCCGGGGGCTGCCGCCCCGCGCCGTGACGATCGCGCTGGCCACCGCGGTGCAGGAGTCGAAGCTGCGCAACATCGCCTACGGAGACCGGGACTCGCTCGGGCTCTTCCAGCAGCGGCCGTCCCAGGGCTGGGGTGACGAGCAGCAGGTGCTCGACCCGCTGTACGCCACCAACGCCTTCTACGACCGCCTCGTCACCGTCGACGGGTACGAGGGCATGGCGGTCACCGACGCGGCCCAGGAGGTCCAGCGCTCCGGCTTCCCCCTCGCCTACGGCGACCACGAGGCCGAGGGCCGCGCGTGGGCGTCGGCGTTGACCGGGTACTCCCCCGCCGCGCTCACCTGCCGCCTGCGCGCCCCCGCGGAGGTGGAGCGCCAGCTGCCCGGGCCCGACGGCCTGTGGCCGCGCGCCGAGGTGGTCCGCGGCCAGGCGCTCCTGGAGCTCCCCGGCGTCCCGGTGGCAGCCGGACCCGCCGGTGAGGACGGCGGGGACGGCGAGGGCACCGACGGGCGGGTCCTGGTCCTCGGCGCGGCCGACCCCGGGCCCGACGCCGCGCGCGCTGCCTGGGCCGACGCGGCGTGGGCCGTGGCGCACGCGAGCGACCTGAGCCTCGTCGAGGTGACCACCGGCGGGCTCACCTGGGCGCGGTCGCGCCCCGACGACGGCTGGGCGCCCAGCGCGGACGCCCGCGAGGCCGGGGCCGTGCTGGCGGACCCGGCACCCGGGACCACGGCCGTGCGCGTGGCCGGGTGAGGGTGCCCCGGCCGGGCGTCAGCGCTCGTCGAGAGGGACCCAGGCGCGCTCGGTCTCGCCGGTGTACACCTGGCGGGGGCGGCCGATCTTCGTCGCCGGGTCGTCGACCATCTCCCGCCACTGCGCGATCCAGCCAGGCAGGCGCCCCAGGGCGAAGAGCACCGTGAACATCTTGGTGGGGAAGCCCATCGCCTGGTAGATGAGGCCGGTGTAGAAGTCCACGTTCGGGTACAGCTTGCGCTCGACGAAGTAGTCGTCGGCCAGGGCGATCTGCTCGAGCCGCTTCGCGATGTCCAGCAGCTCGGAGGGACCCGACCTCTCGAGCATGCGGTCGGCGGTGACCTTGACGATGGCTGCCCGTGGGTCGTAGTTCTTGTACACGCGGTGACCGAAGCCCATGAGCCGCACCCCGTCCTCGCGGTCCTTCACCTTCCTCATGAAGGAGTCCGCGTCGTCGTCGCCGCGCCGGATCGACTCGAGCATCTCCAGCACGGCGGAGTTCGCCCCGCCGTGGGCCGGCCCGGACAGCGCGTGGATGCCCGCGGAGACCGACGCGAACAGGTTGGCGCCGGAGGACCCGACCATGCGCACCGTGGAGGTGGAGCAGTTCTGCTCGTGGTCGGCGTGGAGGATCAGCAGCTGGTCGAGCGCAGCCACCAGCTCGGGGTCGGTGTCGTACGGCTCGGCGGGGTAGCCGAAGGTGAGCCGCAGGAAGTTCTCGACGAGCCCCTTCGAGTTGTCCGGGTACAGGAACGGCTGGCCGACGCTCTTCTTGTGGGCGTACGCCGCGATGGTGGGGAGCTTGGCCAGGAGGCGGAAGCTCGAGACCTCGACCTGCTCGGCGTCCCGCGGGTTCAGGGAGTCCTGGTAGAAGGTCGACAGCGCCGAGACCGCGGAGGAGAGCACCGCCATCGGGTGCGCGTCGCGCGGGAAGCCGTCGAAGAAGCGGGTGAGGTCCTCGTGGAGCATGGTGTGCCGCCCCACCCGCGTGCTGAAGGCCTCCAGCTGGGCGGCGGTCGGGAGCTCACCGTGGATGAGCAGGTAGCTCACCTCCAGGTACGACGAGGACGTCGCCAGCTGGTCGATCGGGTACCCGCGGTAGCGCAGGATGCCGGCGTCACCGTCGATGTAGGTGATCGCCGACGCGCAGGACGCCGTGTTCATGAACCCCGAGTCGAGGGTGACCTTGTCCGTGGTCTTCAGCAGCGCCGAGACGTCCAGGCCGTCCTGGCCCTGGGTGGCGGGGACGACCGGCAGGTCGAGGCGACCGTCGGGGTGCTCGAGGGCGTAGGGCTGATCAGGCATGGGATGGCCTCCAGACGAGCAGGAAAGAGGGTGCTGTCACGCCGGTGCGCAGCACCTGACCACGGGAGACTACGGCCCTGCCGGCCACCCCGGTGAACGCGGGCGGATCACACGGTCACGCTCCGCCGCGCGTCCGCTACCGCCCAGCCCCACCCGTCACGTGCGTCACGCGGCGAGGCGCTGCACCGCCGCGGCGACCCGCTCGTCGGTGGCGGTCAGCGCCACCCTCACGTGCTGCCCGCCGGCCCGGCCGTAGAAGGACCCCGGGGCGACGAGGATCCCCGCCCGCGCCAGGTCGGCCACGTCCAGCCACCCGTCACGGCCACCGGTGGCCCACAGGTAGAGACCGGCCGGGGACCCCGGGACCTCCAGGCCGTGCGCTCCGAGGGCGGGCAGCAGCGCCGCCCGCCGGGCGGCGTAGCGCTCGCGGGCGACGCGCACGTGGTCGTCGTCGCCGAGCGCGGCCACCATGGCCGCCTGCACCGGCGAGGGCACGAGCATCCCGGCCTGCTTGCGCACGGCCACCACGGCGTCGACCAGGGCCCGGTCCCCCGCGAGGATGCCGGCCCGGTACCCCGCGAGCGAGCTCTGCTTCGACAGCGACTGCACCACCAGCAGGTTCTCGTGGCTGTCACCGCACACCCGGGGGTCGAGGACGGAGGGGACGTCCGTGGTGTCCCAGCCCAGCTCGCAGTAGCACTCGTCGCTGGCCACGACCGCACCCACGCGGCGCGCCCACGCCACCACGCGCGCCAGCGCGGCGACGCCCATGACGTCGCCGGTGGGGTTCGAGGGCGAGTTCACCCACACCAGCGCCACCCGCCGGCCGTCGAGGCGCCCGGAGGCAGGCAGGTCGTCGGGGTCGATCGCCACGGGCGCCGCCCCCGCGAGGCGGGCGCCCACGTCGTAGGTGGGGTAGGCGATCGTCGGCAGGGCCACGACGTCGCCCCGGCCCAGGCCCAGGAGCGTGGGCAGCCAGGCGACGAGCTCCTTGGAGCCGATCGTCGGGACGCAGGCGTCGGGCGCGATCCCCACGACGCCCCGGCGCCGGGCGAACCAGGCCGCGATCGCGTCCCTCACCGCAGGGGTGCCGACGGTGGTGGGGTAGCCGGGAGCGTCGGCGCCCGCCCTCAGGGCGTCCTGGACCACGGGCGGCGTGGGGTCCACCGGCGTGCCGATCGACAGGTCCACGATCCCCCCGGGGTGGGACCGCGCCGTGGCGCCGTGGGCGGACAGCGCGTCCCACGGGAAGTCGGGGAGGTCAGGGCGACCCCAGGCGCTCACTCGTCGTGCGACTGCGGCGGGAGCGAGGCGACCAGGGGAGCGTCCTTGTGGATGATGCCCATCTTGGCGGCGCCGCCGGGCGAGCCCACGTCGTCGAAGAACACCGCGTTGTCGGTGGTGTAGCCCGACCACTGCGAGGGGACGTCGTCCTCGTAGTAGATGGCCTCGACAGGGCACACCGGTTCGCAGGCACCGCAGTCCACGCACTCGTCGGGGTGGATGTAGAGGGCTCGATCGCCCTCGTAGATGCAGTCGACCGGGCACTCGTCGACGCAGGCGAGGTCCTTGAGGTCCACGCAGGGTTCGGCGATCACGTAGGTCACGGGTGGCTCCTTGCCGGTTGCGGGTGGTCCGTCCCGGTCAGTATCCGGGATCCTCCTCGGCGGACGCCTGGCGGGTGGGGTCGAGGACGGAGCGGGTGAGCTCGTCCTCGGTCGTGCCCTCCAGGTACCCAGCATGGGCGCGCAGGAGGTCGAGGGCCACCCGGATGAGGGTGTTGTCGGTGATGCGCTCCCCCACCACCCCGTCGCGCCGGCGGCGCGAGGAGTTGATGCGCCGCACCTCCTGCGCCATCCAGCCGGCCTGGTCCGAGCGCACCCGCGCCTCCTTGCGCACCAGCTGGAGGTAGCGCGGGAGGGCGTCGTCGAGCGCCGCGGCCTCCGGCTCGGCGGCCGAGGCTGCCACGGCGGCCCGAGCCGCGGCAGCCTGGGCCAGCGCTGCCCGCGCGGCGGGCGCCATGGACGCCGTCGCGTCACCGGGCCCGGGCAGCGCCGGGCGTGGTGCGGCGGGTGGTGGCTGACCGGGTAGGGGCTGGCCGTGTCGGGGCTGGCCCGGTCGTGGCTGGCCCGCCTGGGGCTGCCTCGACGGCGGCTGGCCCGGGCGGACCCCTCGCTCCGCGGCTCCGCCGGAGCGGGGCTCACCTGCGCGCGGCGGCGGAGGTGCCCCGGGGAGCGCGGAGGTCCGGGCCTGGCCCGGCCGCGTCGGCGCGCCGGTCGGGACGCGACCACCGGGAGGTGCTGATCCGGGTGGAGCAGCGCGGTACGGGGGCGCCGGTGCGCCGCCGCGCCTCACGGGGGGCCCGGCCCCGGGCCGCAAGGAGGGGTCGACGGCGCCGCGCCGGGGACCGCGCACCTCGTCGGGGGCCTGCCTGCTCGGGGCTCGCGGGTCGGGGCGACGCACCGGGGCCCCCGCCTGCACCGCCGGCGACGGCGGGCGCTCGAGACCTTCCCGGCCCGCCGGTGGAGCGTCTCGGGAGCGGCCGTCCCCCGGCGGTCCGTGTCCCGCCTCGTCGGGAGCGACCTCCTGGGGGGCGGCCTGGCGGGCGTCACGGCGCAACCGCGAGACGGCGGAGGCCGGGCGCGGGGCGAGCCCGGTGAGCGACCGACGTGACGTTCCGCGGTTCTCGGCGCCGGTCGCCGCGGCTGCGTCGCTCGACCGCGGTGCCGGCTGGTCACCGGCGTCCTCGTCGTCGGCGACGCGACGCCTCTCCACCGAGGTCAGGTCGATCTCTGCCACGCGGGTCACGCTCCAGCCAGCACGTCAGGGCGGGGCGAGCCGTCGGTGAAGGTCCCACCGACGCCATCGCCGTCCTCGTCCGAGGTGGCGTCCACGGTAGCGCCACCCACGGCGTCAGCCCCCTCGGCAGCACCGATGCGCTCGATGATCTCGGCGCCGAGACGCTGGAAGTCCTCGGCCAGCCCGGTCACCGACCGTGAGCGCGGCGCGTCGCCCGCGGAGGCGCCGCGGCGGATCTGCCACCACGCCGGGGCCGCCATCACCGCTTCCTCCAGCTCGTGGACCAGGAGCCCGCGGTCGCGCGCCTCCTGGGCCGCCGCCTCCACGTGGCGGATGGTGGCGCGCAGGACCGGCGCGGAGTCCCCGAGGTCCTCGGCCACCCCAGCCCTCGCGGCCTCCACCACGCGGTGGGCGCCGCGGTTGACGCCGAAGAGCAGCACCCCGAGGAGGTCCAGGTCGGGGTTGAGGTCGATCACGGTGTCGAGCCGGCGGGCGACGTCCCGCAGCCCCTTGCGCGACGACGCGTCGGTCTTCACGGGGATGAGCGCCCACCGCGCGGCGGCCAGCGCAGCCTGCTGCAGCGGCTCCTGCCCCGGCGGGCAGTCCAGCAGGACCACGTCGTAGTCGGGCGCCACGTCCAGGAGCAGCGCGGTCAGCGACCGCTTGGCCGCCAGCGGGTCCTCCTGGGCGGCGATGACGAGGTGGGCCGCGGCCGCGTCGAGCTCGGGACCGCCGGGGATCACGTCGAGGCCCGGGCGGACGTCGGCCACGGCGGCCAGGGGCGTCCCGGTGGTCAGCGACGTGGCCAGCGCGGCGCCCCCGTCGTCGGTGGGGGCGCCGGTGTACCCGAGCTCCTCGCCGAGGTTCCCCTGGGGGTCGAGGTCCACGAGCAGCACGCGGTAGCCGCTGGCCGCGAGCAGGCCGCCCAGGTTGGCGACCACCGTGGTCTTGCCCACCCCGCCCTTGACGTTGATCACCGCGATCACCCGCGAGAGTCCTGCTCGTTCCACCACTGCTCCGCTCGTCACCCACCCCGACGGGGCCCGTCCTGGACTTGGCTGTCGTCCTGCCGTGGGCCGCGCCAGGTCTGTCTGCGTCACCCCGGGCACCGCCGGCCTCGGCGGCGGTCCCCGGCGAGACTACGGCGCAGAGAGCCACCAAGTGTGACCATCCGTGATGTCCCGTGTTGTCCGCCGAGCCGCTCGGCTGGTGGGATGGCTCCATGAGGCTGCAGCCAGGAGACGTGGGCTCTCGCGTCACCGTGCGCCACCGGCTGCCCGACGGACGGGCCACCGACGTCATCGGCCACCTGCTGACCCTCGACGAGCAGTCCCTGGTCGTGCGGCACCCGGAGCGCGGTGACGTGCGGGTCCTCGTGGAGGACGTGGTGGACGGCCGCGTGGTCGCCGGCGTCGTCCACGGCGGCGGGGCCGCCCGCGCCGGGCAAGGGCGGGAGGGCCTCCTCTCGACCCCGGTGACGGTCGCGGCCGCCAGGACCGCCCTCGGCTGGCCGGCGCGGTCCGCCCTGGGCCTCGGTGACTGGCTGCTGCGCTCCGGCCCCGCCGCGATGATGCGCGGCCGCTCGGCGCTCGTCGCCGGGGACCCCGGTCTGCCGCTGCGCGCCGCCCTCGACGCCGTGGTCGACCACTACCGCGGCCTCGGCCTCACACCAGCCGTCCAGGTCTCCTCGGCGCTCCCGGGCCGGCGCCACCACGTCGGCGGCGGCCAGGCCCCCGGCCGACGACCTGCGGCAGGCGCCCGCTCCGCCGAGCTCGAGGAGCTGCTCGCCGCCTCGGGCTGGACGCCGACGCCGTGGACGGTGCTCGCCCTGCGCGACCCGGCGCGGCGCACGCCCGGGGCGTCCGCGGCGCCGGTGAGCGTCGACCTCGCCCCGTCGCCGAGCGCCTCCTGGCTCGCCGCGAGCGACCACCACGGGTCACCGATGACGCGCGCGGACCTCCCGCCCGAGCGCGACGGGGTGGCGCCGGCGTACGCCACGGCGCGCCCTCTCGACCGGCCCGGCGAGGTCGCCGGGGTCGCCCGCGGCGCGCTGGCGCAGGGCTGGCTCGGCGTCACCTGCGTGAACGTCCACCCGGACCGCCGCCGGCGCGGGGTCGCCACCGCGCTGCTGGCCGCCGTGGAGGACGGGCTCGGCGCCGGCGCCGGCGCCGTGTACGTCCAGGTGGCGGCCGAGGGCCACGACGCCAGGGCCGCGTGGCGCTCGCTCGGCTTCACCGACCACTCGCGCTACCGCTACTGGACGCTGCCCGACCGGTAGCGGTGGCCCCGGGAGCAGCCCGCGCCCGCGGCGCGCCCCCGAGCGCTGCTCAGGCCAGGCCCTCGAACAGGTCGGTGCTCCGCGCGGAGCCCGGCGTGCGCTGCGGGCTCCTCGACCGCGGCGAGCGCCGGTAGGACTCGGAGGTCCCGATCAGCTCCCAGCGGTCGGCGGCGACGTTGAGACGCCACTCGCCCTCCTCCTCGCGCACCCGGACCTGGCTGCGGTGCGCCCGCAGCGCAGCCACCTTGGCGCTCAGCTGCTCGGGGGCGTCGACCACGACGTCCACCTCGTCGTCCGGGACCACCATCGACGGCGGGTCGTCCCCGAAGGCGGCGGCCTCGCGGCTGGAGGCTGAGATGACCGACTCGAACAGCGCCGCCACCTCCCACGGCTCCGCGCCCAGCACGCCCGCGGCGCCGGGGTCGGCGGCGAGGTCGATCGCGGCGACGGTCACGGCGGCCGCGCGGACGTGGTCGGGGTGGCCGTAGCCCCCGTCCGGCTCGTAGCCGATGACCACCTGGGGGCGCACCTCGCGGATCACCCCGGCCAGCCGGGCGGCGGCCTGGCCGGGGTCGGCCACGGCGAACGCCTCCGCCGGCGTGTCCGCGGCCGGCTCGGCGCGGGTCACCCCGCCCGGTGCCCACGCCATGCCCGAGTCCTGGTAGCGCACCGCGTCGGTGTCGCCGCGGCTCTCACCGGCGAGCGCCGCGTCGTCGAGGAAGCGGTGGTCGCTCACCCCGAGGGCCTCCATGGCCGCGGCCAGCTCCATGACCCGGAGGTCCGCCAGCGCCTGGTGCTCGCCCTCGCTGACGCCGACGCCCTCGTCGACGACCTCGCCTCGCTCCCCCCGCGTGCAGGTGACCAGGGTGACGCCGGCGCCGGCGAGCGCGTAGCGGGCCATGGTGGCGCCGTTGCCGATCGTCTCGTCGTCGGGGTGGGCGTGCACGAGCAGCAGTCGGCGCGGCTGGTCGAGCGCGTCCATCGACGCCAGGTCCTCGGCGTCGAGCACGCGCTCGGCGAGGTCGTCGACGATCTGCTCGGCCTGGGCCAGGGCACCGCCGTCGCCCGGGGCGCGCTCGGTGTCCTGGTCGGTCGCCGGCGCGGCGTCGGGCGGGGGCTCGGGGGTGACCGTCATGCCCGCGACGCTACCGATCTCGCCCTACTTGCGCCCGCGCGCCACCTTCGCCCTCGAGGTCTGGTCCAGGACGACCTTGCGGATGCGCACCGCGGTCTGGGTGACCTCGACGCACTCGTCCTCGCGGCAGAACTCCAGGGACTGCTCGAGGGAGAGCTTGCGGGCCGGCACCAGGCGCTCCAGCTCGTCCGCGTTGGAGCGGACGTTGGTCATCTTCTTCTCCTTGGTGATGTTCACGTCCATGTCGTCCGCGCGGGAGTTCTCCCCCACCACCATGCCCTCGTAGACCTCGG
>JARICT010000100.1 GCA_029257185.1 Quadrisphaera sp. | reverse complement strand
AGTCGGTCACCTCCAACATCCCCCACGAGATGCGCGCCCGCGACGTGCACATCGGCCCCAGCGACTACGTGCAGTGGCTCGACGACCGCAAGTGGGCGTTCGTGCGCCTCGAGGCGCGGGCCTTCGGGGACGTCCCGCTGAACCTCGAGTACAAGCTGGAGGTGTGGGACTCCCCGAACTCCGCCGGCGTCATCATCGACGCCGTCCGCAGCGCGAAGATCGCCATGGACCGTGGTCTCGGCGGACCGGTGACCTCGGCGTCGGCGTACTTCATGAAGTCCCCGCCGGTGCAGCAGCGCGACGACGAGGCCAAGGCCGACGTCGAGGCGTTCATCCGCGGGGCCTGACGGGTGCGCGCCTGACGCGTCGCAGGGCGCCGGCCCGGCCCGCCGGCCGCGCGGACGCCTCTCGCGCCACCTCGACGCTGCGCGCGGGCGCGCTCGCGGTGGCGCGCTCCGCGGGAGCCCGTCGCCTCGTGGGGGTCCGCCTGCTCGGATCCGGCGCGGACGGGGCCCTGCAGGCCGCGCTGGCGTCCCTGTTCTTCCTCTCCCCCGAGCGGGCCACGACGGCGGGGGGGATCGCGGTGGCCTCCCTGGTGCTGGTGGCCCCTTTCACGCTCGTCGCTCCCCTCGCCGCCGGCGTGCTCGACCGGACCTCCCGGCGCGGCGTGCTGGTCGTGGGCTCCACGGTGCGCGCGCTGCTCGCCGCCGCCACGGCGCTGGCGGCGGGCCTGGGTCACGACGGCGCGGTGGTCGCCGGCGTGCTCGCCTACCTGTCGGTGAACCGGCTGCTCCTCGCGGGGCTGTCCGCGTCGCTCCCCCGGGTGGTGGGGGGCCGCGACCTCACCGCGGCGAACGCGCTCGTGCCCACCGCGGGCTCGGCGGCCGCGCTGCGCGGGGGCGCCGCCGCCCTGGCCGCCGCCGCGGCCGGCGCCCCGCCCCCGGCGGTGCTCGTGGTCGTCGCGGCCGCGTGCGGGCTCGCCGCGGGGCTCGCGCGGGGCTTTCCCGCCGGCGCCCTCGGGCCCGACCCGCACCTGTCCCGCGTCCCCCGCAGCCCCCGGGCAGGCGCCGCCGCCAGGGCGCTGGGGGAGACGAGGGCGGCGCTGGCCCACCTGCGCTCGCGCCCGGCGCCGGCGGTGGCGCTGGCGACCCTGACCGCGCACCGCCTGGCGTACGGCCTGGTGCTCGTCGTGGCGCTGCTCTTCGCACGCAACCTGCTGACGGGCTCGCCCCCGGAGGCGGCCGCCCTGCTCGGGGCCGTGCTCGCCGCGACCGGCGCCGGGGCCGCGCTCGCCGCGGGGGCCACGCCCGGCGCCGTGCGCGTCCTCGGCGCCGGCGGGTGGGTGGTCACGTGCTGCGCCCTGGGCGCCGTCGCCGCGCTGACGCTCCTCCTGGCGCCCACCGCCGCCGCCCTCGTGGTGGTGGCGCTGGCGCTCGGGGTCGCCTCGCAGGGCATCAAGGTCGCCACCGACACCGCCGTGCAGACCGGGGTCGACGACCGCTTCCGCGGGCGCGTCTTCGTGGTCTACGACCTGTGCTTCAACCTCGCCCTCGTCGCCTCGAGCGCGCTCGCCGCCCTGGTCCTGCCGGACACCGGCTGGTCGGGGCCGGTGCTCGCCGTCGCCGTCGTCTGGTGGGTGGCGCTGGGGCTCGCGCGCGCCCTCGCCGGTCGGGCGATCACCCGGTCGCCGGGCCCTCCGGCTCCGACCGGTGGCTAGACGCCGCCTGCGGGGCCTGCTCGGCCTGCTGGCCCGACTCCGGCTGCTCCGCCCACCACCTGAGCAGCGAGGCGGTGGCGGCCTCCTCGCCCACGGGCCCCTCCTCCATGCGCAGCGCCAGGAGGTGGGCGTACGCGCGGCCCACGAGGGGGCCGGGGGAGATCCCCAGCGTCGCCATGATCGCGGCCCCGTCCAGCTCGGGGCGGACCCGGGAGAGCTCCTCGGCAGCGCTGAGGGCCTCGATGCGCGCCTCGAGGTGGTCGTACGTGGTGGCCAGCGCCGCGGCGCGCCGCCGGTTGCGCGTCGTGGAGTCCGCCCGGGTCAGCGCGTGCAGGCGCGGCAGGAGGTCACCGGCGTCGGTGACGTAGCGGCGGACCGCGGAGTCCGTCCACGCGCCCGAGCCGTACCCGTGGAAGCGCAGGTGCAGCTCGACGAGGCGCGTGACGGAGGCGACCACGTCCTTCGAGAAGCGCAGGGCCTTGAGCCGGCGCGCCGTCATCGCGGCCCCCACCACCTCATGGTGGTGGAAGCTGACCGTGCCTCCCCGCTCGAAGCGCCGCGTCGCGGGCTTGCCCACGTCGTGCATGACCGCCGCGAGGCGCAGCACGAGGTCGGGGCCGCCGGTGTAGCGGTCCTCCAGGGCGATGGCCTGGTCGAGGACGGTGAGGGTGTGGGCGTACACGTCCTTGTGGCGGCCGTGCTCGTCGACGGTGGCGCGCAGCGCGGAGAGCTCGGGCAGGACGTGCTCGGCCACCCCGGTCTCGACGAGCACCTCGAGGCCGTCCCTCGGTGACTCCCCGAGCAGCAGCTTGCCCAGCTCGGCTCCGGTGCGCTCCGCCGCGACCACGCCCGCGGCGGGGTCGACGCGCGGCGCCGCGGCGCTCATCGCCTCCCGCGTCGCGGCGTCCGGGGCCATCGAGAGCGCCGCGGTGAACCGGGCGGCCCGCAGCACGCGCAGGGGGTCGTCGTCGAAGGACTCGTGGGCTGGCGCCGGGGTGCGCAGCACCTGGGCCATGAGGTCGTGCAGGCCGCCGTGGGGGTCGACGAGCTCCATCGACGGCAGGCGGAAGGCCATGGCGTTGATCGTCAGGTCGCGGCGGCGCAGGTCGCCCTCGAGGTCGTCACCGAAGACGACCTCGGGGTTCCGCGAGGAGTGCTCGTAGCGGTCCGCGCGGTAGGTCGTCACCTCGACCACGACGTCGCCCCGGCGGGCGCCGATGGTGCCGTAGTCCTTGCCGATGTCCCAGCTCGCGTCCCCCCACCGGCGGAGCAGCTCGTGGGTCTGCCGCGGCCGCGCCGAGGTGGTGAGGTCGAGGTCGGGGGTCGAGCCCAGCCGGGAGAGGAACGCGTCGCGCACGGGCCCGCCGACCACCGCGATCTCGTGGCCGGCGGCGACGAAGAGCTCACCCACCTCGGCCAGCGCCGGTGCGGCCGCGCCGAGATCGGCGGCGGCCCGCGCGACCACGGCGCCGAGGACCTCGTCCTGCTGGGGTGCTGCCACCGGGACAGGGTGCCAGAGCGCGCGCCCACACCCGTCGGGAGCGAGACGGACCGGTGATCGCGGACCCCGTGCGCAGGCGCCGGCGTCGTTACAGTGACGGCATGTCGTCGCCACCTCGTCGCGGCTCCCCGCGTGACGCGGCGGGCGCCGCGCGGAGCTCGTCGAGGAACGCCGGCCCGGCGCGCGCGGCCCCCGCACCCCGCACGCCGCGACGCACCTCGGAGGAGGTCTCCGCCGGTGGCATCGCCCTGCGCAGCTCCGAGGGGGTCACCGAGGCGGCCCTCATCGGGCGCCTGACCCGGGGAGGCCGCCTGGAGTGGTGCCTGCCCAAGGGCCACCTCGAGGGGTCGGAGACGGCGCGCGAGGCCGCCGTCCGGGAGATCGCCGAGGAGACGGGCATCATCGGCGAGGTGGTGGCGAGCCTGGGGAGCATCGACTACTGGTTCTCCGTCGCCGGTCGCCGGGTGCACAAGACCGTGCACCACTACCTGGTGCGCGCCACCGGCGGGTCCCTCACCGTCGAGCACGACCCGGACGCGGAGGCCGTCGAGGCCGCGTGGGTCCCCCTCGCCGACCTCGAGCAGCGGCTGGCCTACGCGAACGAGCGCCGGATCGCCGCCGCGGCGGCGGCCCTGCTCGCCGACGGACGGTGACGCGCGGCCGCGGCGCGGCGCCCGAGGTGCCCGCGGCGCCGGGCCTCGTCGGCCTCGCCCTCGCCCTGGTGCCGGTGCTGGTGCTGGTGCTGCTCGCGCTCGTCACGGTCGGAGCCCCGAGCGCCGCGGGCGCCGCGACACCCTCGCCGCAGCCCCCCGGTGCCGGCGTGGGCGCCGACGACGAGGTCGGCGCCAGCACCGGCGGTGAGGCGGGCGACGACGCGGCGAGGGCGCAGGTGGACCTCGCGGTCACCGACTCCGGGACGGGCACGGTCCGGGCCGGGGAACCGCTGCGGCTCGGTCTGCAGGTCAGCGCCGCCTCCGCGGCGGACCTGGCGGGCGCGCGGGTCCTGGTCGTCGCCCGGACCACGCGGCTCCCGGACTCCGCGGCCCTGCAGCGGTGGGCCGACGGGCGGGGGGCCTCCCGCGGTGACCTCCTGCTCGCCGACTCCTCCCTGACCGACCTGCGCGCCGGCGACGGCGGGCCGTCCGCGCCCGGCGGCGACGCCTCGGCGCCCCCGTCGGGCGACGTCTCCGTCGAGGTGGTCGCCGACCCGGAGGTGCTGTCCGGCCTCGGCGGCTCGTGGGGGCCGCGGGGCCTGACGGTCGAGGTCGTCGACGCCTCGGGCGAGCGCCTGGCCGCCGCGCGCACCTTCGTGACGTGGCTGCCGGACGGCTGGTCACCGACGTCGCGCACCGACGTCGCCGTCCTCGTGCCCTTCTCCGCCGGACCGCCCTCCATCGCCGGCGGACGGGTCCCGCCCGAGCGGCTGGAGGACCTGGTGGCCCCGCAGGGGCGGTTGCGCCGCACCCTCGCCGTCGCGAGCGCCCCCGGCGTCTCGTGGCAGGTGGACCCGGCGGCGCTCGGCGAGCCCGCCGTCGCGGCTCCACGCCGCGACGACACGGCACGCCCCGGCGAGGCGGGCGAGCGCGGCGAGGGGGGTGGAGCGCCCGCCGAGGCACCCCCTCCCGCCGAGAGCACCGGGGGCGAGCCGGACGCGGGCCCGAGCCCGGAGGAGGTGGCGGCCGGCTGGCGCGCCGACCTGGCCGCGCAGGCACGCGGGCACGACGTGTCCGTCCTGCCCTACGGCTCCCCCGACCCGGTGGGCCTGGACACCTCGGGAGCCGACGAGCTGTGGGAGCTCGCCGACGCGCGCGGCGACGAGCTCGCCGCGTCCCTGCCGGGCGCCACCTCCCGCCTCGCCCGCACGGGCGCGGACGGGCTCACCCCGGGCGCCGTCACCTCCCTGGACGACACCGGACGGCGCGTGGTCGTCCTCGCGCCGCCGACGCCGCGCCGCTCCGCCGAGCCCGACGCGGCGCCCAGCCGGTCCGACGTGCGGGTCCGCGCGCGCGCCGGGGATCCCGCTCGCGCCGCGAGCGTGCGGGTGCTGCAGGTCGCCGGGCCCGCCACGCAGGTGCTCGTCGCCGGGACCACCGGGGACGCCTCCGCGCGCCCGACGCCGGCGGTCACGAGCGCCCGGGTCGTCGCCGAGAGCGCAGCCCTGGCCCGTGCGGCGCCGGCGGGCGCCGACGCGGACCTGCTCCTCGCTCCCCCCGCCGGCTGGGACGTCGACCCCGGCGCGGCCGCCCCCGTGCTCGCCACCGTCCTGGCCTCGCCGTGGGTGAGCCCGAGGACGCTGGGCGACCTCGCCGCGCGACCGGCCGCCACGACCCAGCGGGCCTCCGCGGCCTCAGGGCCCGCGTCCGCGCTCCCCGACGACGGCGTCGCCACCGTGGTGTCCTCGCTGCAGCGGGCCAGGGCGGGCGCGTCGGCGCTCACCGCTCCGGGCCCGTACCTCGACGCCGTGGAGGCGTCCGCGGTCAGCGCCGTCTCCGCCGCGTGGACCGACGACCTCCCGGCGTGGTGGTCCGGGGTCGAGGAGCTCTCGGCGTCGGCCACCGCGATCGACCGGGACGTGCGCGTCGTCGAGGGCAGCGCGATCACCGTGCTCTCGGCGCAGGTGGACCTGCCCGTCACCGTCGTCAACGACCTCGACCGCGCGGTCGACGTCACGGTCTCCCTCGACTCCTCCTCCCCGCGGCTGCAGCCGGGCGGGGAGCAACCGATCTCCGGGCTGGGGCCCGGCGACCGCCAGCGCGTCCTCGTGCCCGTGCGCGCCGTGGCCAGCGGTGACGTCACCGCCCAGGTGGTCCTGCGGGCCGACGACGGCACGCCGATCGGGTCGCCCGCCACGCTGCGCGTGAGGGTGCGGGCGGACTGGGAGTCACGGGGCACGGCGGTCGCGGCCGGCGTGGTGGTCCTCGTGCTTCTCGTCGGCGTGGTGCGCACGGTGCGCCGCAACCGTCGGCGCGCCGCGGAGCGTCGCGCCGAGGACGGCGACGCCGCGGGCACCCCCCGTGAGAGCGCTGACGGCAGCCTCACGGAAGATCTCAGCGTGTCGACCGGCAGAGAACCCTCGTGAGCTCGCTGGCCCGCTCGAGCAGCATCATGGCCGCCGGCACGGCGGTCTCCCGCGTCCTCGGGCTCGTGCGGGCCGCCGCCCTCGCGTCCGTCATCGGTCTCGCGCTGGCCTCGGGCAACGCCTTCGCCCTCGCCAACTCCGTGCCCAACAGCATCTACGTGGTCGTCGCCGGCGGCGTGCTCAACGCCGTCCTCGTCCCCCAGGTCGTCCGCGCCATCGCCCGCGACACCTCCGGGCGCCAGGGCGCCGACTACGTCGACCGCCTCGTCACCGTCGCCGTCCTCGTGCTCGGCGGGTTCACGGTGGCGGCCGTGCTCGCGGCCCCCGCCATCGTCTGGCTCTTCGGCGGCGGGCTGCTGGGCACCCCGCTGACCGGGGCGCAGCGCACGCTGGCCGTCGGTTTCGCCTACTGGTGCCTGCCGCAGATCTTCTTCTACGCGCTCTACACCCTGCTCGGGCAGATCCTCAACGCCCGCGGGAGCTTCGGCCCCTACATGTGGGCGCCGGTGGTCAACAACGTCGTCGCGCTCGCCGGGCTCGGCGTCTTCCTCGCGCTCTACGGAGGGTGGGCCGACGGCGGCCCGGGCGCCGGGCTCGAGTGGAGCGGCGCCCAGGTCGCGCTGCTCGCCGGCTCGGCCACGGCGGGCGTCGCCCTGCAGTCCCTGGTCCTGCTCATCCCGCTGCGCCGCCTGGGCATCCGGCTGCGCCCGCGCTTCGGCCTGCGCGGCATGGGGCTGCGCACCGCCGGGCGCGTCGCCACCTGGACCCTGGGCGGGGTGGTCCTGGGCCAGGTGGGCTTCTTCGTGGTGACGTCGATCGCCTCGGGCATCAGCGAGCAGGCCCCCGAGGGGGACACGACCACCCCGGGGCTCAACGCCTGGAACTACGCCTACCTCGTCTTCGCCCTGCCCCACTCGCTCGTCGCCGTCTCCGTCGTCACGGCGCTGTTCACCTCCCTCTCGGCCTCCGCCGCCGCAGGGCGCACCCGGGAGGTCGTGTCCTCGGTGTCGCTGGGCCTGCGCACCGTGGGCATCTTCAACGTCCTCGCGCTCGCGGGCATCGTCGTGCTGCCCGTGCCGCTCATCGTGCTCATCAGCGGCGCCCCCGACCAGAGCCGAGCGGTGGCCCCGGTGCTCGTGGCGATGGGCGTGGGTCTGGTGGCGTTCAGCGCGCTGTACCTCATCCAGCGGGTCTTCTACTCTTACGAGGACGCCCGCACGCCCTTCCTCCTCAACAGCGTCTCCGTGGGTCTGTGGCTCACCGGCTCGCTGCTCTCCCTGCTGCTCCCCCTGGACGACCGGCTGGTCGGGGTGGGCGTGGCCATGAGCGTGGGAGTGAGCGTGGCCGCCGTGCTCGGTCTGGTCCTCGTGCGCCGCCGGCTCGGTAGCATCGACGGGACCGCGGTGCTGCGCACCCACGTGCGCCTCGTGCTCGCCGGCGGCCTCGCGGCGATCGTGGGCACGCTCCTGTCCCTGGCGCTGCGCGGCGACGGGGTGACCGGACGCGTCGACGCCCTGGTCGTCCTGCTCGTCGCCGGTGGGGGCATGACGCTGGTGTACGCCGGCGCGCTCGTCGCCCTGCGCGTGCAGGAGGTGGCCCCGCTCGTGGCCAGGATCCCCGGGGTGCCCGCGGGGGTCTCCCGGTGGTTCGACCCGGGGCCCCGCGAGGAGCGGTAGCGCACCGCGCGCTCGCCGGCTCGTCGGGTACCGGCTCCGCGCGCGAGCGGGTCGTCCCTGGTCACCGCGAGCCGCCCCGAACCGCGCGGAGGGCCGCCGGCCGCGCCACGGCTAGTCTGCACGGGTCTCGAGGGCGAACTGCCCGGACGGACGTCCAAGGAGGTGACCGGGTGCCGGAGATTCCGACGTCCCCCAGCGGGAGCCGCACGCGACCCGCCCGCGCAGGAGCCGAGAGCGACCAGGAGCTGGTGGTGGAGCACGAGGACACCGCCCGGGGCGGGACCCCGGGCTCGACGACCGACGTCCCGGGCGCGGAGTCCGGGGTGCGGGAGCCCGGGGTGCGGGAGCCCGGTGGTCCGCGCACCCGCACCGTGCGCCCGAGCACCACCGGGTCCACCGGCCTGCTCCTCGCGGGTCGCTACCGCCTCGAGGAACGCCGTGACCGTGACGGGGACTCCTCGCTGTGGGACGCCCACGACACCCAGCTCGAGCGCGCCGTGATCGTGCGGGTCGTCTCGGGGCGCGCCGTTCCCGCCAGCCTCGAGGGCGCTCGCCTCGCGGCATCGCACCCCGCCCCTGGGCTGACCCGCGTCCTCGACACCGGCAGCGCGCGCGCGACCGACGGGACGATGCTCGCGTGGATCGTCGAGGAGCACCCTGCCGGCGAACGCCTCGACGACCTCGTGAGAGCCGCACCGCTGGACACCGCGCGCGCGCGGTCGGTCGTCGGGCAGGTCTCGCTGGTGCTCGCCGACGCGGCCCGCGGCGGGCTGCACCACCGCCGTCTGACCCCCTCGAGCGTGTACGTGAGCGGACGGCAGGTGGTCGTCAGCGGCCTCGTCGTCGCGGCGGCGGCCGCCGGCGCCCCGCCCGCCGACGCGGCGAGCGCCCTGGCCGAGGACGGGCGCGCTCTCGTGGCGCTGCTCTACACCGCGCTGACGGGGCGCTGGCCCGGCGACGAGGACCTCGACGCGAGCGGGACCCCACAGCCGCTGGCGCCGCTGCGCGACCTCGCCCCCGACGTGCCCGACGGCCTCGACGCGCTGGTGACGTCGGTGCTCACCGGCTCTGGCCGCGACAGGGTCACGCCTCACGCCCTGGAGGAGATCCTCCTCGGAGGCGGTGACCGTGACGCAGGCGGCGCCGCGACCGGCGACGCCCCCGAGGATGCGGGGAGCACCAGACCTGCTCACGTCGTCCTGCCGGACACCGCTCAGCTCCCCGCCCAGGGGGGTCCGGCTCCGCAGAGCACCAGCCTCGGCCTCGACGACCCCTCCGGCGACCCCGAGCCCGCCGACGCCCAGCCCGCCGACGCCCAGCCCGTCGGCACCGGCTCGGCCGATGCCCGGCCGCTCGACGGCGCAGCCGTCGGGGGAGCAGCCGTCGCGGCCGGCACCGGGGACGCAGCCGTCGCGGCCAGCACGGGGGCAGACGCCGACCACGGGTCCGCTCGCGGCGCCCGCCGGGCCGCCCGAGAGGCTCGCGCGTCGCGGGAGCCCTCCGGGGTCGAGCCCGACCGCAGCGCCCCCGACGGGCCCGACGATCCGGCGGTCGACGGGCCCTCCGACGACGCCACGACGGGGGCGGCACCGCTCGGGGGCGCCCGCCGCGGGCGCAGGGCCGCGCTGACCGGCGCGGCCGGCGCGGCCGGGGCAGCGGCTGGCACCGCGCTCACGCGATCTCGCGACGTCGTCCGGGCCGCGGTGGCCCGTCCCCCGACGCACCGCGGCTCCGCCGCCACGAGCCGTCGCGCGAGCAACGCCGACGCCCCGGCGGGCGGAGACGCGGAGAACCGACCGACCGACCGGTCGGTCGGTTCTGGCTCCACGGGCAGCCTGCCCCTCGTGGAGACCATCCCTGGCGGCCGCCGTGGAGGGGGACCCTCGCACCTGCGCGGCCCCGTGGTCATCGGGGCGCTCGCCGTGGTCGCCGTGGCCGTGCTTCTCGCCGCTGTGCTCGCTTTTCGCCAGGTCCCCTCCTTGCAGAGCATCCGCGAAGCCGTCCTGGGCGATGACGCGACCATCGCCTCGACCATCCCGTCGTCGCCGGACGAAGGCTCCGGTGACGGCACAGGCCCGAACACCTCACCGGTGGTCGTGGCCAGCGTGAGCGCTCTCGACCCCCAGGGTGACGGCAGCGAGAACGGCGAGGCCGCGGGAAACGTCATCGACGGCGACCCCGCGACCTCCTGGATGTCGGAGACCTACGCCAGCGCCGCCCTGGGTAACCTCAAGGACGGGGTCGGCCTCGACCTCGAGCTGGAGTCGGAGGCGACGGTGAGCGAGGTGGAGATCACGGTGGAGGGCACCGGCGGCGAGGTGGAGGTGCGGACCTCGCCCGACGGCTCGTTCGGTGACTCCTCGACCGTGGCGACCTCCTCGCTCGACGGCGCGACGACCATCGCCGTGGACCCGGCGGTGACCACGTCCCACGTGGTGCTGTGGTTCACCGAGCTGCCCTCGACCGACGACGGTTTCAGGATCGACGCCTCGGACGTCACGCTGCGCTGACCGGCCGGGTCACCCGCCCGGCCGACCGGTCGGCGGGTGACGCGACGGCGTGGAACACCGGACGCGCCTCCGCGGTTGTCGCCCTCGAGGACGGTCGGTGCCCTGCGGGCCCGACCGCCCCCTGGCTGTTCGAGCGATCACCGACGAGAGGTTTCCCGTGAGCATCCCCCGCGACCACGACTCCGCGCCGCACGACGACGTCCTCGACGTCCTCATCGTGGGCTCCGGACCGGCGGGTTACACCGCGGCGATCTACGCCGCCCGCGCCAACCTCGCCCCGGTCGTCATCGCCGGCTCGGTCACCGTCGGCGGAGCGCTGATGAACACCACGGACGTCGAGAACTTCCCCGGCTTCCCCGAGGGGCTCATGGGTCCCGAGCTCATGGAGAACATGCAGGAGCAGGCCGAGCGGTTCGGGGCCCGGCTGGTCTACGACGACGCCGTGAGCGCTGAGCTGGAAGGACCGGTGAAGACGGTCACCACCGGAGACGGCGACGTGTACCGCGCGCGCAGCGTCATCCTGTCCACGGGCTCGGCCTACCGGGAGATCGGCTTGGAGAGCGAGAAGAGGCTCTCGGGCCACGGCGTCTCGTGGTGCGCCACGTGTGACGGGGCGTTCTTCCGCGACAAGGACGTCGCCGTGATCGGCGGCGGCGACTCGGCGATGGAGGAGGCGACTTTCCTCACCCGCTTCGCAGCATCGGTGACGGTCGTGCACCGTCGCGGTTCGTTGCGGGCCTCGAAGATCATGGTGGACCGCGCTGAGGCCAACCCCAAGATCCGTTTTGCGTGGAACAGCGAGGTCACGGAGGTGCTCGGCGGGGACAAGGTCACCGGCATCACGCTGCGAGACCGCGACACCGCTGAAGAGAGCACGCTGGAGGTGGCCGGCGTCTTCGTCGCCATCGGCCACGACCCGCGCAACGAGCTCTTCGCCAGCCAGGTCGAGCTCGACGCCGGCGGCTACGTCGTCGTCGACGGGCGCAGCGGACGCACGAACCTCCCCGGCGTCTTCGCGTGCGGTGACGTGGTCGACCACGAGTACCGCCAGGCCATCACCGCCGCGGCCTCGGGCTGCGCTGCTGCCCTGGACGCCGAGCGCTACCTCGTGGCGCTCGACGAGACGGAGTCCGCTCCCATCGCCGCCGTCGAGGCCGCTGAGCTCGCATCCATCGTCTGACCGGCACGCCCACCCACCGAGGAGAGACCATGACCACTCGAGACGTCACCGACGCTACCTTCGCCGCCGAGGTCCTGCAGTCCGACAAGCCCGTGCTCGTCGATTTCTGGGCGCCGTGGTGCGGTCCCTGTCGCCAGGTGAGCCCCATCGTCGACGAGATCGGTGCCGAGAACAGCGCCGCGCTCGACGTCGTGAAGGTCAACGTCGACGAGAACCCCCAGGTGACGGCCCAGTACGGCATCACCTCGATCCCAGCGCTCAACGTCTTCTCCGGCGGTGAGCTCGTCAAGAGCATCATCGGCGCCCGCCCCAAGCCGGCGCTGCTCAAGGAGCTCTCCGACTACGTCGGCTGAGTCACGCCTTCGCGCTGAGGCCTCCACCCCGCGGGGTGGGGGCCTCTGTCGTCTCTCCGTCCGGCGAGACCGAGGGGTGACGACGTCTCCCGAGCAACCGCGACCGCGGTGCGGCTCCACGGAAGATCTCGACCGTCGAGGTGTTCCACGTGAAACCTCGACCGTGGCGCCTCGGGGCGGTCCACCTCGCGCGGCGCAGCACCGACGCCATCCCCTCTGAGCGGACCCTCACCGAGAGGTCAGCGTCATCGATCGGAACAGCCGGTCCAGGGCCGCTTCGACGTCCTCCCGCCAGTCGAGCGCTGACCTGAGCTCCATGCGCAGCCGAGGCACGTGCGGGTGCTCTGCCACGACGGTGAAGCCCACGGCTTCCGCGAAGGCCGACGGCACGATGCACGGGGTCAACGACGTCCAGCAGGCCGTGCCCCACGCTTCGTCGGGCTCGTCGGGGTCGGTACCTGTCGGCGGCGTGTCACCTGCGGCGTCGTGCCCCGCGCGGGTGTCCCCCCGAGCGCCGAAGAGCTCCAGCGCGGTGAACCCTCGTCGGGTCAGGTCCTTGGCCACCCCCTGCACCAGCATCCGGCCGATGCCTGCGCCGCGCGCCCAGTCGGCCACCCGTGCGGTGACCAGGAGCGCCGCGTCGCGGGAGACGGGTGACGTCGGCAGGGCCGTGCTCCGCGCGACGGCCTCCGGAGGTGCCACGAGGACGTAGCCCGCCGGCCGGTCGCCGATGGAGGCGACGCGACCCGCGGCCGGCCAGGTGAGGAGCAGCCGGGAGAGCCACGCCTCCTTCTCGAACGTGCGGGCGTCAGCCCCGGCCGACGAGGTGCCCTCCTCACCCAGCTCCCAGCGCACGCACGAGCGGCACGCCTCGGGAAGCTCATCGAAGGTCTCCAGGGAGAGCGCGGACATGCTGCGCTCACCGAGCGGGGCTCCTGGTGTCACGTGGACGGGGCGCCGTCGACACCCGGGTCGTCAGGCACCATCGAGGCGAGGATCCGGTTCAGGTCCTCGACGCCGGCGAACTCCACGACGAGCCTGCTGCGGCGTACGCCCATGGCGACGCTGACACGCGTCGCCAGACGGTCCGACAGGCGACCTACGAGGTCGTCGATGCCCTCGGGGGCTGGGACGGCTCCCCGTGCCTGCGTCGTGGCTGGTGCGCGGCCAGCAGCCCGGGCGGCTGCCTCCTCCGTCGCGCGCACCGAGAGGCCTTCTGCGACCACCCTGTCGGCCAGCTGCTCGACGACGTCGGGATCGACCAGCCCCACCATCGCTCGGGCGTGACCGGCACTGAGCAGCCCGGAGGCGAGCCGTCGCTGGACGGCCCAGGGGAGGCGCATGAGCCGCAACGTGTTGGAGATCTGGGGACGTGAGCGTCCCAGGCGCGACGCCAGCTCGTCGTGGGTGCAACCGAAGTCCTCGAGCAGCTGCTGGTAGGCCGCTGCTTCCTCCAGCGGGTTGAGGTCTGCGCGGTGGAGGTTCTCCAGGAGGGCGTCCCTGAGGAGCGCCTCGTCGGGGGTGTCACGCACGATCGCCGGGATGGTCGTCAGACCCGCCTCGACGGCTGCGCGCCACCGTCGTTCGCCCATGACGAGCTGGTACCCCGCCCCGGCACGCCGGCCGGCCGGTCTGAGGATCACCGGCTGCAGGACGCCGATCTCACGGACGCTGTGGACGAGCTCCGCCATGGCGGCCTCGTCGAAGTCCCGTCGCGGCTGGCGCGGGTTCGGGCTGATGTCCTCCACCGCCACGTCGTCGTAGACCGAGCGCCGGGTACCGGTGCTCGTTCCTCGTGACACCGGAGACGGACGAGCACCGGTGTCCGGGGCTGGACGGCTCGACGGCGCAGACCCGTCGTCAGCAGCGCTCGCCGGGGCCCGCGTGCCCGAGGGGGTGCCAGCGCCTCCCGCAGGGCTCTCCGGGGCCTCGGGGTCTGTGGCGGGGACGGGAGCGGCTGTCGCTGGAGCCGGCCTCGCTGTCCTTCCGCTCGTGCGCGCCGAGGGAGGGGCCGCGCCATCGCCGTCGATCGCGGGTGACCCCACCGCCGGCCGACCTCGGGGGCGTCCGTCGTCGGAGGCGTCGGCGTCCGGGGCTGCGACCTGCTCGGCGAAGAAGACGTCGGTCGGCGCAGCCGGCCGACGCGGCGTCTGTGGGGGTTCGGGGGGGATGAGGGCGCCCAGACCGCGGCCGAGCCCTCGGCGTCGTTCAACCATCGCAGTGCCTCCGTCGTGGTGTTCGCGCGCGACCACGCGCCAGGGAGCAGGATGCCGTGCGACGTCGAGACGCGGACCATCGGTCCCCTGACGTGCGTGGCTCGGCGCCGCAGCGGTGGCGCGGTCACGGGCGAACAGGTCCGCCGCGAGCGGTCAGACCTGGTGGACGCGAGGCGGACCGGCGTTTCACGTGGAACGACGATGACGAGGTCTCACGTGCAACGACGAGGTCTCACGTGCAACGACGATGACGAGGTTTCACGTGGAACGACGACGAGGTCTCACGTGGAACGAGGACGAGGGAGCTCACGGCGGAGCGCCCCGTCGAGCACGGTCGCGGGCGTACCGCCGTCAGGCGTCGGAGCGCGCCACGAGCTCTGCAGCGACAGCCCGGTAGGCGAGGGCACCGGACGAGGCGGGGTCGTAGGTCATCACCGTCTGCCCGTGGCTCGGCGCCTCGGAGACGCGCACCGACCGCGGGATGGTCTGGTCGAACACCTGTTCGGGAAAGTGCGCCCGGACCTCCTCGGCGACCTGTGACGACAGCCGGGTGCGCCCGTCGAACATGGTGAGGACCATCGACGACACGACCAGCTCCGCGTTGTAGCGCTCGCGGACGAGGGCGATGCTCCGCAGCAGCTGTGTGACGCCCTCGAGGGCGTAGTACTCGCACTGGATCGGCACGAGCACCTCGCGGGCAGCGGTCAGCGCGTTCACGGTGATCAGCCCGAGGCTCGGAGGGCAGTCCACGAGCACCACGTCGAACGGCCGGTCCGCGGTGTCGGCCCGAGCGGTCACCATCTCGTCGACGGCGCGGCGCAGCTGTGACTCGCGCGCGCTCATGCCCACGAGCTCGATCTCCGCACCCGCGAGGTCCACGGTGGCTGGACAGCACCACAGACCGGGCACGTCAGCGCACTCCACGATGGCGTCGACCAGGGGAGTCGCATCGGTGAGCACGTCGTAGGTGCCCAGGACGTCGGCGTGGTGGTCGATGCCCAGCGCGGTCGAGGCGTTGCCCTGCGGATCAGCATCGACGAGGAGCACCGAGGACCCCAGCTCAGCGAGCGCCGCCGCCACGTTGACGGCGGTGGTCGTCTTGCCGACGCCACCCTTCTGGTTGGCGACGGCGATGATCCTCGTCCCCGGTCGCGGCGGTGCGGCAGGTGCGCCCACGGGGACCGGGGCCAGGCCGTCCGGGCGCCCCTCCCGCTCGCGCTCCCGGCGACCGGGGGTCACGGACTCCCTGACCGTCGGCATCGTCGCGCGCTCCCTCATGCTGAGCAGCCCGTCCCGAGAGCGCGCGTCGCCACCGTGTCCTCCTCGATCTCGCTCACCCTGGACATGCGTCACCGTGGACCGGTTCGCCCCGCCCGGCCGCCCTGCTGCCCGGTCGACCCGCCGGCACCCTAGCCCGCACCACCGTGGACGTCTGCGCCCCGGAACCGGTGACCACCACCTCAGCCGAGATGCCGCCGCGCCGCAGCTCCTCCTCGGCCCCGGCCAGCTCTGCTGCGGCGCCGTCCCCCTTGAGGGCCAGGACCTGGCCGCCGGGACGCACCAGAGGAAGGCAGAGAGGCAGCAGACGGTCCAGCGGGGCCACGGCTCGCGCCGTCACGACGTCGGCCCGCAGCGCGCAGTCCTGCGCGCGTGCTCTGAGCACCCTCACGTCGAGGTCGAGCTCGGTCACCACCTCGTCGAGCCACGTGGTGCGTCGGAGCAGGGGCTCCAGCAGGGTCACCCTGAGGTCCGGCCGGGCGATGGCGAGGACGAGCCCCGGCAGCCCCGCACCGCTGCCGACATCGATCACGGACGCTCCTCGGGGCACCAGCGGGGCTGCGGCCACGCAGTTCAGCAGGTGTCGCGACCAGAGCCGCGGGCCCTCACGGGGCCCGATGAGGCCCCTCTGGGTCCCGGAGCCCGTCAGGAGGTCGGCGTAGCGCCTCGCCAGCGGCATGCCGTCCCCGAAGACGGCCTCCGCGCTGCGCACCGCCTCCGGCTCGGGATCGGGCTCACGCTCCGTCCGCGTCCCGTCGGGGTCGGGCGCTGTCGAGTCGCCACCGTCCGGTTCGCCGACGTTCACGCGGGGTGGACGACCACGCGGCGCGCCGGTTCCACGCCCTCGCTGTCGCTGACCAGCCCGGCCTCGGCGACCACGTCGTGGACGACCTTGCGCTCGAACGGGTTCATCGGGTCCAGACGCACGCTCTCACCCGAGCTCCGCACCGCCTCGACCGCGCGACCCGCCGACTCCTGGAGCTGCGCGCGCCGCTCGCCGCGGTACCCGGCCACGTCGAGCACGAGCCGGGACCGCTCGCCCGTGCGCGTCTGCACCGCCAGGCGGGCCAGCTCCTGCAGCGACTCCAGCACCTCACCCCGAGGACCCACCAGCCGCGAGAGGCTCGAGTCCGCCGAGGGAGCCTCGGTGTCGTCACCGTCGGCGACGACGGACACCGCCGCACGGCCGTCCTCGACGTCGATGTCGATGTCTCCGTCGAGGTCCATGATGTCGAGCAGCTCTTCCAGGTAGTCGGCGGCGACCTCCCCCTCCTCCTCCAGGGATCCCGGCGCGTCGAGCGTGGTCGGTCCGGGCCCGCTCGGCTCGAGCGTGCTCCGTCCTGGCGCGCTGGGTGCCGGTTCTGCCTGCGCACCGACCGGGGACCCTGCGTCCTCCGGGTCCTGCGAGGGGTCGGTCACGGGCTCGGGCTGCTCATCGTGCGTGCTCATCGTGCTCCCAGGATGTCATCGACCACGAGCACGCTCACCGGCGCGCACCGCTGCCCTTGGGGCTGCCTCGCCGTGAGCCACCGCCGGTACCTCCACGGGACCCGCCCTTGCCCCCCGGACCGGGTGAGCCCTTCGGGTTCTTCGGTGGTGCCGACCCGGGGGACGCGGCGGAGCCGCCCGGTGTGCCGGGGTTCTTCGCGGCGGGGTTCTTCGAGGAGGGGTTCTTCGAGCCGGGGGACGCCGTCGACCCGGCGGGGGACTTCTTCGTGGGGGCCGACCCCTTCGGCGGCGCCGTCTCGGAGCCCCTCGCCCGAGGCGGGGTCGCTCCCTTCGACGAGTCTGGTGCCGAGCCCTCCACCGGGGCCTGGCCCCCCGACGAGGGAGCGGTGCCCGGCGCCGGCTGCGGGGTACCGCTGGCCGGCCGCCCACCGGCAGGGGTGCTGGTCCCCCCGGCGCCCAGGGGCCGCGGCCCCCGGCTCTTCCGCTTCGGCTGCGCGCGTTGGCCGGACGCCGGCGCCGCCGGGGCGTCCGGCTCGTCCTCAGCGCTCGCCTTGAGCGTCATCGTCTGGTCCGGCAGGCCCTTCCTCCGGCGGCGTTCCTGCAGGGCCTTCTCGGCGAGCGAGCCCGGCGCCGGCATGCGGCGGATCACGTAGAACTGCTGGGCACCGGTCCACAGGTTGGTCGTGAGCCAGTAGACGAGCACGCCGAGCGGGAAGTTGATGCCGGTGACGAGGAAGATCACGGGGAACGCGTACAGGAGGATCTTCTGCTGCTGCGCGAAGGGGTTGTCCAGCGCCGAGGCCGGCATGTTCTTCATCATCAGCTGGCGCTGCGTGAGGAACATCGTGGCCGACATGAGGATGATCAGCGTGAGCGTCAGCGCCTTGGCGGCGAAGCCCGGGGTCCGCACGAAGGTGTCGGTCAGCTGCGCCCCGAGGATGGAGGACTCACCGGCCTGGGCCGCCAGCTCGGGGGTCAGGGGCCCGATGCCCGACTCGTTGCGGATACCGGAGTTGAGCACCCGGAACAGCGCGAAGAAGAACGGCGCCTGGAGCAGCGCCGGCAGGCAGGAGGCGAAGGGGTTGGTCCCGTGCTCCTTGTAGAGCTCCATGCTCTCGCGCGACATCGCCTGCCGCGACTCCGGGTCGGTCTTCCCCTTGTACTTCTTCTGGATCTTGCGCATCTCCGGCTGGATCAGCTGCATCCCGCGGCTGGCCTTGATCTGCTTGACGAACAGCGGGATCAGCAGGATGCGCAGCACCACCACGAGGCCGACGATGGACAGGCTCCACGTCCATCCCGAGACGGCGTCCATCCCGGCGGCGGTGAGCAGCGCGTGGAACTGCACCATCACCCACGCGACCCCCCACTCGAGCGGGTAGAGGATGCTGAGGAAGAAGTCGGCGATCGCACTCATCACGAGGTCCTTGTCGTCTTGGTCGCGCTGGGCGTGCCGCTCGACGGCGCACGGTGACGCTCGGGCACCGGGTCCCAGCCCCCGGCCGCCCAGGGGTGGCAGCGCAGCAGGCGCCGGGCCGCGAGCCAGCAGCCGGCGACCGCTCCCCGCTGGCGGATGGCGGTGACCGCGTACGAGGAGCACGACGGCGCGTAGCGACAGGTGGGGCCGAGCATCGGGGAGATCACGAGCTGGTAGCCGCGCAGGACGATCACCAGCAGCAGCGCGGGGACGCGCACGGCCGCACGGGCCACCGCGCGAACCCTGGTCATCGGCGACCACCCCGTTCGCGCAGGCACCGGGCGATACCTCGCTCGACGTCCGCGGCGAGCTCGGCGCTCGTGGCCGTGGCAGCAGCCGGCGTGGCCCGCAGGACCACGAGCGAACCCGGGGCGAGGTCGTCCAGGAGGGGAGCCAGGACGTGCCGGAGGCGCCGCTTCACCGAGGTCCTCACCACGGCGGTCCCGACCGCTCGAGAGACGACGAGACCGCCCTTGACCGGCGCGTCACGTGACTCGTGCTCGTCGCCGTGGACGGGCGGGAGGAGGTGCACCACGACCCGTCGCCCGCCGGCTCGACAGCCACGCCGGACGGCGGACGTGAAGTCGGCGGAGCGACGCACGCGGTTCTCGGCCGCCAGCACGGCGCTCACCCTCCTCGTCAGCCCGGTCGCGCGTCCGCCGGGGCGGTGGTCGCACGTCTCTCGTCGTGTCGCGCCTGGCCGCCTCCCGGCGGCCACCGCGGTCGGGCCGCTCAGGCGGAGATCTCGTTGCGACCCTTGCGACGGCGGGCCGCGAGGATCGCGCGACCGGCGCGGGTGCGCATCCGCAGGCGGAACCCGTGCACCTTGGACCGACGGCGCGTGTTGGGCTGGAACGTCCTCTTGCTCACGGCGTGCTCTTCTCTGTTCGACCTGCACCACGTGCTGGTCCCGGACGGGTCTTCGCCGGAGCCGACCTCGGAACGATGGCGCGGAGGAAGGGCGGGGGGATCACCTGTCGTTCTCGACCAGGTGCCCGCGTGGCTGCAGCAACCGCTCAACGGTACGGGCGCCCGGTTCCGCGAGTCAACCCGCCCCACGGCGCACGGGGCCTCGAGCTCGTGCCCGGCCGGCGGGGGGAGCCCGTGGACGGGGGTGTCGACGGTGTCGTGGGCGGCCAGTCATCATGGGCGCTCGCGTCGATGACGGACCCACCGTCGGCCGCGCGCCAGGACAGCGGTGGAGGAGACCAGGTGGAGACCAGGTGACGGACTCCCTGAAGGACGTGTGGGACACCGTCGTCGCGGCTCTGGCCGAGGACGTGCGCGTGACACCGCAGCAGCGGGCGTTCCTGCGCCTGACGCGGCCGATCGGGCTGCTCGACGGCACCGCGCTGGTCGCGGTCCCTGACGCCTACACCCGCGAGGTGCTGGAGCAGAAGGTCCGCGGCCCCGTCGTCGACGCGCTGGCCCTGCGCCTCGGCGGGCCCGTGACCCTGGCGGTGAGCGTGGATCCGACGCTGACCTCCGAGGACGACGGGCCGTCGACCACGGAGGACGACGCCCCGGACGCCCCGCGGCCGGTCGAGGGCGCCGACGCCCCCCACGCCGCCGAGGCCAGGACGCGGGACATCGCACCCTCGCCCACCGAGGACGGTGCGCTGTTCGCCCACCCGCGCCCGCTCACGCCCGCCAAGCGCTCACGCCGTGAGCGGGAGCCCCGCCGTGACGTGGAGCCAGCCCGCCTGAACCCGAAGTACACGTTCGACACCTTCGTCATCGGGGCCTCCAACCGCTTCGCCCACGCTGCGGCCTTCGCCGTCGCCGAGGCCCCGGCGCGGGCGTACAACCCGCTCTTCGTCTACGGCGACTCCGGCCTCGGCAAGACCCACCTGCTCCACGCCATCGGGGACTACGCCCAGCACCTCTTCCCCGGCGTCAAGGTCAGGTACGTGAACTCCGAGGAGTTCACCAACGACTTCATCAACTCGATCCGTGACGACAAGGCGTCGGCGTTCCAGCGCCGGTACCGCGACGTGGACGTCCTGCTCATCGACGACATCCAGTTCCTGGCGAACAAGCAGCAGACGCAGGAGGAGTTCTTCCACACCTTCAACACCCTGCACAACGCGGAGAAGCAGGTGGTGATCACCTCGGACCTGCCGCCGAAGCAGCTGTCCGGGTTCGAGGAGCGCATGCGCTCCCGCTTCGAGCAGGGCCTCATCACCGACATCAACCCGCCCGACCTGGAGACCCGCATCGCCATCCTCCGCAAGAAGGCCGTCGGCGAGCGGCTGCTGGCCCCGGACGACGTGCTGGAGTTCATCGCGAGCAAGATCTCCACGAACATCCGTGAGCTCGAGGGCGCGCTCATCCGGGTGACCGCCTTCGCCAACCTCAACCGCGCGGAGGTGGACGTCCCCCTCGCGGAGGTGGTGCTGAAGGACCTCGTCTCCGACGCCGACGCCTCCGACGTCTCGGTCGCGACGATCATGGCGCAGACGGTGGACTACTTCGGCATCACGATCGAGGACCTGTGCGGACCCTCCCGCGCCCGCGGCATGGCTCATGCCCGCCAGGTGGCCATGTACCTCTGCCGCAACCTCACCCAGCTGTCCCTGCCGAAGATCGGGCAGGCGTTCGGCGGGCGTGACCACACCACCGTCATGCACGCCAACCGCAAGGTCCGGGAGTCCCTGGCCTCGGACCGCACCGTCTACACCGAGGTCAGCGAGCTGACCTCGAGGGTGCGCGAGAGCCACCGAGAGGGCATCTGACCCCCCGAGCGTCCTCGGAGGGACTGTCCCCACCCTGTGGAGGGCTGTGGACGAGCGCCGTCCTGCTCACCCGGTCGTCCTGTGCGCAGACCCCCAGCTCCTGTGGACAGGGGGTGTCGGCGCTGTGGACCGCCTGTGGACGGTCCGGGGGTCCGGTGTGGACAGACTCTGTCGTCCACAGACGACCGGGGTGCCTGTGGACGACAGTCCACAGGTCGTCCACAGGTCGACGTGTGCTCTGACCTGCGAGGACGACGGCTGTCCACACCGTCCACACCGCCGACGACGATGACGAGACCCTCTCCTCCCCTGATGGCAGCGCGGCCCGCACCTGGGGATGTGGACGCCCGCGGACCGGCGGCACGGCGGACCGAGGACGCAGAGGTCCTCTGCGGAGCGACGGAGGGTTCGCCGAGGTGCACGGGACGGCACCCGTCCCCGCGGTCGGTATGGTCGCCTCGTCGATCCTCTCGGTGGGGCACGTCCGACCATCGCGCACGGGGACACGGACGACCCGACATCCTGAAGGCCCGACACCGCCGGCCTCCCCCGCTGCAGCGGGGTCCCGGCCCGACAGACGGACGGAGCGCTGGCGCTGACGTGAGGTTCCGAGCAGATCGAGACGCCTTTGCCGAGGCGGTCGGCTGGACCGCCCGAGCCCTCCCGCAGCGGCCACCGGTCCCGGTGCTGGCGGGGATCCTCGTCGAGGCGGTCGAGGGCGGCGGTGTCCGGCTCTCGTGCTTCGACTACGAGGTCTCAGCCCGCACCGAGGTCGAGGCCGAGGTCGGTGAGCCAGGTCGCGCGCTCGTCTCCGGCCGGCTGCTCGCCGACATCGCCCGGTCGCTGCCCCACCAGCCCGTCGAGGTGGTGGGCGAGGGGAGCACGCTGGTGCTCACGTGCGGGTCCTCGCGGTTCAACCTGCTGACGATGCCCGTCGAGGACTACCCCGGCCTGCCGACGATGCCGGAAGCCGTCGGGACCCTGCCGGGCGACGTGCTCGCGGACGCGGTCTCCCGCGTCGCGGTCGCGGCCAGCCGGGACGAGACGCTGCCGATCCTCACCGGCGTCCGCCTGGAGATCGAGGGCGACACGCTGACCCTGCTCGCCACCGACCGCTACCGGCTGGCGATGCGCGAGGTGCCCTGGCGCTCGTCGAGCCCCGGGACCTCCGCGGTGGCGCTGCTGAGGGCCAAGACCCTCTCCGACGTCTCGAAGTCGCTCGGCGCCGCGGACGTGACGCTGTCGCTGTCCGGGGACGACCCGGCGCCGGGCATCGGCGGCCGGCGCGGCGCAGGGATGGCGGGCTTCGAGGCCGGCGGCCGGCGCTCCACCTCGCAGCTGGTGGACGGTGACTACCCCAAGGTGCGCGCCCTGTTCCCCGCGGAGTCGCCGGTCAGCGCGGTCGTCGCCACCGCGGCGCTGTCCGAGGCCGTGAAGCGGGTGGCCCTGGTCGCCGAGCGCAACACGCCGGTACGCCTGGCGTTCAGCGAGGGCCAGGTGGTCCTCGAGGCGGGTCAGGGCGACGACGCGCAGGCGTCGGAGGCGCTGGAGGCCCAGCTCGACGGCGACGACATCACGGTGGCCTTCAACCCGGCCTTCCTCCTCGACGGGTTGAGCGCGGTAGCGGCGCCCTTCGTGCGGTTCGCCTTCACGCAGGCCTCGAAGCCCGCCGTCCTCACCGGGCAGAGCGAGGCGGACGCCAGCCACGACACCACCTACCGCTACCTGATCATGCCGGTCCGCCTGGCGGGCTGAGGCGGCCAGCAGCACCCTTCGACGACCCGCCCACCACTAGGAGGCTCCTCGTGCACATCGGACTCATCGGCCTGGGCAAGATGGGCGGCAACATGCGGACCCGTCTGCGTGACGCCGGTATCGAGGTCACCGGGTACGACCCCAACCCGGACGTCTCCGACGTCCCCGACACCGACGCTCTCGTCGCGGCACTGCCAGCGCCGCGGGTGGTCTGGGTCATGGTGCCGTCGGGCAAGGTCACCGACTCGGTGATCGACGACCTCGCCGAGAGGCTCGAGCGCGGCGACATGGTGATCGACGGCGGCAACTCCAAGTGGACCGATGACGAGAAGCACTCGGCCAACCTGGAGGAGAAGGGCATCGGCTTCGTCGACTGCGGGGTCTCCGGGGGGGTGTGGGGCCTCACCGAGGGGTACGGCCTCATGGCCGGCGGGGCCAAGGAGCTGATCGAGCGGGCGATGCCCGTCTTCGACGCGCTGCGGCCCGAGGGCCCGCGCGAAGAGGGTTTCGTCCACGCCGGCGAGGCCGGGGCCGGCCACTACGTGAAGATGGTCCACAACGGCATCGAGTACGGGCTGATGCAGGCCTACGCCGAGGGCTACGAGCTCCTCGCGGCCAAGCCGATCGTCGAGGACGTTCACGGTGCCTTCAAGGCGTGGTCGCGCGGGACCGTCATCCGCTCCTGGCTGCTCGACCTCATGGTCCGGGCCCTCGAGTCCGAGGGTGACGAGCTCGACGACATCAAGGGCTACGTGCACGACTCCGGCGAGGGCCGGTGGACCGTGGAGGAGGCCATCGAGAACGCGGTGCCCATGCCGGCGATCACCGCGGCGCTGTACGCGCGGTTCACCTCGCGCCAGGGCGACTCCCCGGCGATGCGAGCCGTGGCCGCGCTGCGGCACGAGTTCGGCGGGCACGCCGTCGAGGACGCCCCCGGCTCCGACGACGCGCCGGCGCGCCAGGAGGCCGACGCCGGGGTGGCGGGGCCCAGCTCGGGCACCGGCGACGCCGCGGCGGGCGGGAAGACGGGGCCCACCTCGGGCACCGGCGACGCCGCGGCCCGGTGAGGGCGGCCGGACCACCGATCACGTGCACGTCACCCACCTGTCGCTGACGGACTTCCGCTCCTACGCCGGCGTGGAGGTCGACCGCCACGCCGGGGTCACGACGATCGTGGGCCGCAACGGGCAGGGCAAGACCAACCTGGTCGAGGCCCTGGGCTACGTGGCGAGCCTCGGCAGCCACCGGGTGTCCACCGACGGGCCGCTGGTGAGGGAGGGGGCCGAGCGGGCGATCGTGAGGGTCGCCGTCGAGCGGGACGGGCGCGAGCAGCTGGTCGAGCTGGAGATCGTCCCGAAGCGGGCCAACCGTGCCCGGCTGAACCGCAGCCCCGTCCCCCGTCCCCGCGAGGTGCTGGGCGTGCTGAGGACGGTCCTCTTCGCGCCGGAGGACCTGGCGCTGGTCAAGGGTGACCCTGACGGACGCCGGCGCTTCCTCGACGAGGTGCTCGTCGCCCTGGCCCCGCGGCTCGCCGGGGTGCGGGCGGACTACGAGAAGGTGCTCCGCCAGCGCAGCGCGCTCCTTCGCTCGGCGAGGGCCGGTCGGGGCGGGGCCCGGCGGGGCGGCGAGCGGCCGGCCGACGACGTGACCGGGACCCTCGCCGTGTGGGACGAGCACCTCGCGGCGGCGGGCGCAGAGCTGCTCCACGCCCGCCTCCACCTCGTGCGCCGCCTGGCGCCGCACGTCAGCGGGGCCTACGACGCCGTCGTCGCGGACCCGGTGGAGCCCGGCGGCCCGGTCGAGGGAGAGGCGGCGTCGGCGGACCTCTCGACGGCGGGCCCTCCGACGGCGGGCCCCGCGGCGACGCTGGGCTATCGCTGCTCGGTCCCCTCCGTGGACGCCCTGGACGTGGTCGGGGGCGGGCCCCTGCCCGGCAGGGCCGAGCTGGCCGCGGCGATGGCCGCCCAGCTCGACGAGGTGCGCCTCGCGGAGCTGGAGCGGGGGACCACCCTGGTCGGCCCCCACCGGGACGACCTCGTGCTCGACCTCCACGACCGGCCGGCACGGGGCTACGCGAGCCACGGTGAGTCGTGGTCCTTCGCCCTGGCCCTGCGCCTGGCGAGCTGGGCGCTGATGCGCGGCGCCGACGTCTCGGCGCCGTCCGCGCGCGGGGAGGAGCCCACCGACGACCCCGTGCTGGTCCTCGACGACGTCTTCGCCGAGCTGGACGTGGGGCGCCGTCGCCGTCTGGCACGGCTGGTGGCCGGGGCGGAGCAGGTGCTGGTGACCGCGGCGGTCGACGAGGACGTGCCCCCCGAGCTCTCGGGGAGGGTGCTGCGCGTCGCCGGCGGGCAGGTGCACCGCGATGGCGCAGAGCGCTGACCCGTCCGGTGCCGGGAGCGGTGACGGCACCGGGGAGGAATCGGGCGACGCCGGCGCCGACGCGGCCCGCACGGCGCTGAACCGCGCCCGGACCGCCGCCGGCGACCGCGGGTTCCAGACCGGGACCCCGGGCAGCGCGGCGCCGGGGCCGGCCTCCACCCGCAGGAGCAGGCTGCTCCGGTCCTCGACGGGCTCCTCCTCCGGGCCGTCCTCGGGGGCACGGCCGGACGGCCGCGACCCGCAGGCCCTGGGCGGGAGCCTCGGGCGCCTGGTGTCCGAGCGGGGGTGGCAGCGCCCGGTGGCCGTCGGCGGGGTGCTGGGCCGCTGGCCGCAGGTGGTGGGCCCCGAGCTGTCCGCGCACTGCGGCCCCGAGCGTTTCGAGGACGGGGTGCTCACGGTGCGCGCCGACTCCACCGCGTGGGCGACGCAGGTGAGGCTGCTCGCGCCGCTGCTGCTGAGGCGCCTCGCGGAGGAGCTGGGCGGGGACGTCGTGACGCGCCTGGTGGTGCGCGGCCCGTCGGCCCCCTCGTGGCGCAGCGGCCCCCGGATCGTCAGCGACGGTCGTGGCCCCCGCGACACGTACGGGTGATCACCGCCCCTGCCGCGCCGTCGGCCCCGGTCGCGTACCCCTGCACACGATGAGCGTGCTCGTCGGTCCACGGTGCCCTGGCGGCGCGCAGAACGCCGGCACGGGGGATCCGGCCACCCGTCCACGGTAGAGTGCTCCCCTGGTCGGCCGGCGAGGCCGCCGCGAGAAGGAGACCCGTGACGCAGCCCCCCACCAGCCCCCCCGGCGGCACCGACGACGCTACCGCGCCGCCGCCGCCGGACGCCGGCCCAGATCCCAGCACCGACCCCAGCACCGATCCCCGCACCGAGCTGCGGACCGACCCCTCCACGGCGCCGGACGCGGTGGAGGCTCCCGACGGGGGCAGCGCCGCGGCAGCCGTCGTGGGCGCCCCGGCGTCGGCCCCCAGCGCGTCGCCGGGAGGACGAGGCGGCGGTCACGACGGGTACGACGCCGCCAACATCACCGTGCTCGAGGGTCTGGAGGCCGTGCGCAAGCGGCCGGGGATGTACATCGGTTCCACCGGTGCCCGCGGCCTGCACCACCTCGTCTACGAGGTGGTCGACAACTCCGTGGACGAGGCCCTCGCCGGCCACGCCACCAGCATCGACGTCAGGCTCCAGGCCGACGGGGGCGTGCGCGTCGCCGACGACGGGCGCGGCATCCCCGTGGACGAGCACCCCGTCGAGAAGAAGCCCGCCGTCGAGGTGGTCCTCACCGTCCTGCACGCCGGCGGCAAGTTCGGCGGCGGGGGGTACTCCGTGTCCGGCGGCCTGCACGGCGTGGGCGTCTCCGTCGTCAACGCCCTCTCCTCGCGCCTCGACGTCGAGATCGCCCGCCAGGGCCGGGTGCACCGTCAGCGCTACCACCTGGGCGTCCCCCAGGCCCCCCTCGAGACCGGGGAGGAGACCGACCGCTCCGGCACCACGGTGACGTTCTGGCCGAGCGCGGACATCTTCGAGACCACGCACCTCGACTACGAGACGCTGCGCTCGCGCCTGCAGCAGTACGCGTTCCTCAACAAGGGCCTGTCCATCTCGCTCACCGACGAGCGCCCGCGCTCCCGGCCGGAGGAGTCCTCCGGGGAGCCGGTCGGCGACAGGGAGATGGCGGTCGCGGACGAGAGGTCCGACGCCGAGGACCGCTCGGTGACCTACTGCTACCAGCGGGGCCTCGTCGACTACGTCGAGCACCTCAACTCCTCCAAGAAGGCCGAGGCGGTGCACCCCCACGTCATCGACTTCGAGACCGAGGACACCGAGCGGATGATGAGCCTGGAGGTGGCGATGCAGTGGACCGGCTCGTACTCCGAGAGCGTCCACACCTACGCCAACACCATCAACACCCACGAGGGCGGCACCCACGAGGAGGGCTTCCGCGCCGCGATGACCTCGCTCGTGAACCGGTACGCCCGCGCCGAGAAGCTGCTCCGCGAGACGGACGAGTCGCTGACCGGCGAGGACGTGCGCGAGGGTCTCACGGCCGTGGTGTCCGTCAAGCTCGGCGAGCCGCAGTTCGAGGGCCAGACGAAGACCAAGCTCGGCAACACCGAGGTCAAGGGCTTCGTGCAGCGGGTCACCACCGAGCAGCTGAACGACTGGTTCGCCCGCAACCCCCGCGAGGCCAAGGACGTGGTCCGCAAGGCCATCGGGTCGGCGCACGCGAGGATGGCAGCGCGCAAGGCCCGGGACGCCACCCGGCGCAAGGGCCTGCTGGAGTCCGGCGGCATGCCCGGCAAGCTCAAGGACTGCCAGTCGAACGACCCCGCGCGGTGCGAGGTCTTCATCGTGGAGGGCGACTCCGCCGGTGGCTCCGCCGTGCGCGGGCGCGACCCGGAGACGCAGGCGATCCTCCCGATCCGCGGGAAGATCCTCAACGTCGAGCGGGCCCGCCTGGACAAGGCGCTGGGCAACCAGGAGGTCCAGGCGCTCATCACCGCGTTCGGCACCGGCATCGGCGAGGAGTTCACGCTCGAGAAGCTGAGGTACCACAAGATCGTCCTGATGGCGGACGCCGACGTGGACGGCCAGCACATCACCACGCTGCTGCTCACGCTGCTCTTCCGGTACATGCGCCCGCTCGTGGAGGCCGGTCACGTCTACCTCGCGCAGCCGCCGCTGTACCGCATCAAGTGGTCGAACCGCGAGCACGACTTCGTCTACTCCGACCGGGAGCGCGACGCGGTCATCGAGGACGTCACGGCGGCTGGCGGCCGCCTCCCCAAGGAGAACGGCGTGCAGCGCTACAAGGGCCTGGGGGAGATGAACTGGGACGAGCTGGCGAAGACGACGATGGACCGCGCCCACCGCACCCTGCGCCAGGTGACCCTCGACGACGCCGCGGGCGCCGACGCGATCTTCTCGGTGCTCATGGGCGAGGACGTGGAGTCCCGCCGCACCTTCATCCAGCGCAACGCCCGTGACGTGAGGTTCCTCGATGTCTGAGCCGCCCAGCACCACCGTCGTCGACGCTGACGGAGGCGGTGCCTCTGACGACCGGGTCGACCAGGTGGACCTCCAGCTGGAGATGCAGCGGTCCTACCTCGACTACGCGATGTCGGTCATCGTCAGCCGGGCCCTGCCCGACGTCCGCGACGGCCTCAAGCCGGTCCACCGCCGGGTGCTCTACGCCATGTACGACGGCGGGTACCGCCCCGACCGCGGGTACAACAAGTGCGCCCGCGTGGTCGGCGACGTCATGGGCCAGTACCACCCCCACGGCGACACGGCGATCTACGACGCCCTGGTGCGCCTGGCCCAGGACTGGTCGCTGCGCTACCCCCTCGTCGACGGCCAGGGCAACTTCGGCTCCCCGGGCAACGACCCGGCCGCCGCCCCGCGCTACACCGAGTGCCGGATGGCCCCGCTCGCCATGGAGATGGTGCGCGACATCGACCAGGACACGGTCGACTTCTCGCCCAACTACGACGGCAAGTCCCTCGAGCCGGACGTCCTGCCGTCCCGCTTCCCCAACCTGCTGGTCAACGGCTCGGTGGGCATCGCGGTGGGCATGGCGACGAACATCCCGCCGCACAACCTGCGGGAGATCGCCGACGGGGTGCGCTGGGCCCTCGAGCACCCGGAGGCCGACGACGCGACCCTCCTCGAGGCGCTGATCGCCCGCGTGCAGGGGCCGGACTTCCCGACCCACGGCCTCATCATGGGGCGCTCGGGCATCGAGGACATGTACCGCACCGGGCGGGGCAGCATCACGATGCGCGCCGTCGTCGAGGTCGAGGAGATCCAGAACCGGCAGTGCCTGGTGGTCTCGGAGCTGCCCTACCAGGTCAACCCGGACAACCTCGCGCAGAAGATCGCGGACCTCGTCCGCGACGGGCGCCTGTCCGGCGTGGCGGACGTGCGCGACGAGACGTCCGGCAAGACCGGTCAGCGCCTCGTCATCGTGCTGCGGCGCGACGCGGTCGCCAAGGTGGTGCTGAACAACCTCTACAAGCACACCCCGCTGCAGGACAACTTCAGCGCCAACATGCTGGCGCTGGTCGACGGGGTGCCGCGCACGCTGAGCCTCGACGGGTTCGTCAAGCACTGGATCGCCCACCAGATCGACGTGATCGTGCGGCGCACCGCGTTCCGGCTGCGCAAGGCGCGCGACCGCGCCCACATCCTGCAGGGCTACCTCAAGGCTCTGGACGCCCTCGACGAGGTCATCGCCCTCATCCGCGCCTCGGCGACGGCCGACGACGCGCGCACCGGCCTCATGGGCCTGCTCGACGTCGACGAGACCCAGGCCTCGGCGATCCTCAACCTCCAGCTCCGCCAGCTCGCCGCGCTGGAGCGCCAGCGGATCCTCGACGAGTACGAGCGCCTCCTCGGCGAGATCGCCGACTACGAGGACATCCTCGCCTCGCCGCCGCGCCAGCGCACGATCGTGGGTGAGGAGCTCGTGGCGATCGCCGAGAGGTACGGCGACGAGCGCCGCACGCGCATCCAGCCCTTCGAGGGCGACATGTCCATGGAGGACCTCATCCCCACCGAGGACGTGGTGGTCACCATCACCTCCGGCGGGTACGCCAAGCGCACGCGGGTGGACGCCTACCGCAGCCAGCGCCGCGGCGGCAAGGGCGTGAGGGGTGCGGCGCTGCGCGCCGACGACGTGGTGGGCACGTTCGTCGCCACGACCACCCACCACTGGCTCCTGTTCTTCACCTCGTTCGGGCGCGTCTACCGGGCGAAGGCCTACGAGCTGCCGGAGGGCGGCCGTGACGCCAGGGGGCAGCACGTCGCCAACCTCCTCGCCTTCCAGCCCGGCGAGACCATCGCCCAGGTCATGGCGCTGCGGGACTACGGGCAGGCTCCCTTCCTGGTGCTGGCCACGCGCGGCGGTCTGGTCAAGAAGTCGCGTCTGGCCGACTACGACTCCCCCCGCACCGGCGGGGTCGTGGCGATCAACCTGCGGGAGGGTGACGAGCTCGTCGCCGCCCGCCTGGTCTCCGACGACGACGACCTCCTGCTGGTCTCCCGCGCCGGCCAGTCGGTGCGCTTCACCGCGACCGACGAGGCGCTGCGGCCGATGGGCAGGGCGACCGCCGGGGTCAACGGCATGAAGTTCCGCGAGGGTGACGAGCTGCTCGTGATGGACGTGGTGCGCGAGACCACCGCGGAGGACGTGTTCGTCGTCTCCGCGAACGGCCTCGCCAAGCGCTCCCCGGTCTCGGAGTACCGGGTCCAGGGGCGCGGCGGCTACGGCATCCGCGTGGCCCGGATCTCCGAGCGGGGCGGCGACCTGGTCGGCGCGCTGCTCGTGGGCGACACGGACGAGGTGCTCGTGGTGATGTCCAGCGGCAAGGTGGTGCGCTCGCCGGTCGCCGGCGTGCGCGCCACGGGGCGCAACACGACGGGTGTCTCGTTCGCCGACGTGAAGCGCGGGGACGCCGTGATCGGCATCGCGCGGAACGTCGAACGGGTCGTCGCAGCGGAGATCGGCGCGGAGGATGAGCTAGCGTCGACCCCGCCCGCGGACCAGGCGTCCGAGGGCGAGCCCGACTAGGGCCACAGGAGACGACGACGGCCGCCCCGCTCGTCCGAGCCACCGCGATGGAGGGGTCACGTGAGCACGACGTCGAACGCTGCAGAGGATCGTCCCGGTGCCCCCACGACCACCGCGGACAGGCCTCCTGCCTCCCCGCAGGGCCAGGGCCGTGGGGCAGCCGGGCCGGGCGGCACGGCAGGCGTCACGCGGGACCCTCGGGCCACGCGCCCGAGCGCCGGGGTGGCCGGGTCCTCGCCCCGCGCGGACGCCGGGGCGGACGCCGGCTCGGCGTCCACCGGTGGGGAGGTCGGTCCCCGACAGGTGCGGCTGACGGTCGCCCACGTCAACGCGTGGACCGTGCTGAGGATCGCCTTCCTCCTCTCCGTCGCCCTGGGCGTGGTCCTCGTGGTGGCCGTGGCCGTGCTGTGGGCCGTGCTCGACGGCATCGGCGTCTTCGCGTCGGTCAACAGCGTGATCCGCGAGGTCGTGGGCACCGAGTCGAGCTTCGACCTCATGGACTTCGTGGGCCTCTCCCGGGTGCTGTCGCTGACGGTCGTCGTGGCCGTGGTCGACGTGGTGCTGCTGACGCTGCTCGCGACGCTGGGTGCGGTGCTGTACAACATCTGCGGCGCGCTGGTGGGAGGCGTCCGGCTCACGCTCACGGACGACTGATCGTCGTCGGGGGGCACGCTGGCGACCACTCCCGGCGTGTAGTCTGACGACTCCCGTGCTGGCACGACCAGGACGCCACGGGCCTGTAGCTCAGTCGGTTAGAGCGCTTCCCTGATAAGGAAGAGGTCGGAGGTTCAAGTCCTCCCAGGCCCACTCTCTCCCCGTCCGGCCCGGGGGCGTGGCGCAATTGGTAGCGCACCTGCTTTGCAAGCAGGGGGTTAGGGGTTCGAGTCCCCTCGTCTCCACCGATCCTTCCCGGCACGCCCGAGCCCACCTGACGAAGGCCCCGATCCTCCTGGGATCGGGGCCTTCGTCGTGCGGTGTCGGGTCAGCTGTTGGCCGTGCCGGACTTCCTGTCCTCCGGGGACGTCCCGGTGCCCTCCTGCGCGGGCGAGGTCGCCCCCGCGGGCTTGGCGTCACCGGGCTTGTTCCCCGCGCCGCCGGCGGGCCGGCCGGAGTCGCCCTGCGTGGACGAGGTGGCAGGCTTCCCGTAGGCGGGGTCGGCGTCCTTGTCCCGCGGTGCCGGACGGACGACCGTCTCGGTCACCTCGGAGGCCTCACCCGACGCCTTGATGTCGCGGGCGCGCGCCGTCTCGGGATCAGCGGCCCTGCTCTCCTCGCGGGACGTCGACCCGGGCGCCTTCGGCGGGTTGCTGCGCGGGGGGACCGCGGACCCGGTGGAGGTGCCGGTACCCGTGGTCGCGGTGGTGCCCGTCGCCGGCGTGGTCCCCCCCGTGCTCTCGGTCTTCCCGCTCTCGTCCGGAGGCGCCGTCCTGCCGTCCGGTGCCGGCGTGTTGACGTCGGAGGAGGAGCTGGCGAGACCGCCGGAGCCGACCCCGCTGCCCTGGCCCGGGTGCGACAGGCGCGTCTGGTCGCCGCCGGTGGCGGGGACCCACGGGTCGCTGGGCGTCCTCGCCCTCCACACGGCGTACCCGGCCGCGGCGGCAGCGCCGACCACGGTGGTGACGAGGAAGAAGGTCTTGACGCCGGACCGGCGCTGCTGGACCTCGACCTTCCCGCGGAGCGCGACCGCCTTGCCCTTGCCCTGGCGCTTGGCCTTCGTGCCGGTCCTCGTGGCGTCCTTGGCGTTGCCCTCGGCGGTGGACAGGGCGCTGCGGCTGGCGGAGGCCGCCGCGTCGGTGGCGTCGGAGAGCTTGTCCGACGCCGTCGCCGCCGCGGCGGACACGCTGTCCACCAGGCGGGGCAGGAAGTCGTCCACGATGCGGTCCCGCGCGTGGTCGACCTTCGGGGCCAGGACGCCCGCGGCGTGCTCGACCTTCGGTGCCGCGGCCTCGACGCCGCGGCCGTAGGCCTGCGTCAGCTGTGCGCGCGACATCTCGCCGGCCTCGGCGAGGCGCGGTGCCGCCCAGTCCCGTGCCGCGGCCGCGGAGCTGCTCGCGTCCGAGGCGGCCTTCGACAGGGCGGGAGCGGCGCGGTCCTTCCACTGCCCGGCGGCCTGCGACCCGAGGGCCGAGCCGCGGTTCCTGACCTCGTCAGCCAGGTGGGAGGCGTGGCGCTCCGCCTGCCGCTTGGCGTGCTGGGCCTTGGCCCCCGCGGTCAGCACGACGGGCGCCGCAGCGGCTGCGCCCTTCACGCCGTGCCGGGCGAGAGCCCTCTTGGTCTTGCGCTTCGAACGACGGCTGATGACCGACACTCGTCCTCCTCACGGGCAGCGGGGCTGCCTCCTCGGTCGCGGCGCACCAGACGGTGCTGTCTCCTACCATCATGCCGCGATCCCGAGCGCGCTGGCCACCCGGCACCCGGGGACGACGCCCGTCCCGCACCGGTGCGGTGCCTTCCCGCCAGCGGGGAGGCCCCGTCGAGGCCGGGCAGGGGTGAAAGGATGCCGCCATGGAAGCAACCCTGCACACGAACCACGGCGACGTCCGGGTGACCCTCTTCGAGCACCAGGCGCCGAAGACGGTCGCGAACTTCACGGGCCTGGCGACGGGGGAGAAGGAGTGGACGGACCCGAAGACCGGGCAGGCCTCCCACGAGCCCTTCTTCGACGGTCTGACGTTCCACCGGATCATCCCGGGCTTCATGGTCCAGGGCGGCGACCCGGTCGGGAACGGCACCGGCGGCCCCGGCTACGCCTTCGACGACGAGATCCACCCCGAGCTCACCTTCGCGGAGCCCTACAAACTGGCGATGGCCAACGCGGGCAAGCGCGGCGGCAAGGGCACCAACGGCTCGCAGTTCTTCATCACCGTCGGGGCCACCCCCTGGCTGCACGGCAAGCACACCATCTTCGGGGAGGTGGCCGACGACGAGAGCCGCAAGGTCGTCGACGCCATCGTCGCCGTGCCGACCGGCGCCCAGGACAAGCCGAAGGACGACGTCGTCATCGAGTCGGTGGAGATCGCCTGAGCGTTCCCGAGCCCCCGGACACGCCGGCGGCGCCGGGGCCTTCCCCGGCGCCGCCGGTGTGCCCGCGCCACCCCGGACGCGAGTCCTCCGTCCGCTGCCAGCGGTGCGGGCGCCCCGCGTGCCCGCAGTGCCAGCGCGAGGCTGCGGTGGGCGTCCAGTGCGTCGACTGCGTGGCCGCCGCCGCCAGCGCCGCGCCCGTGGTCCGGACCACCTTCGGGGGGCGCGCCCGAGCGGGCCGGCCGGTGGTCACCCTGACCCTCATCGGGATCTGCGTCGGCGTGTACCTGCTGCAGCTCGCCGGAGGGCGGTCCGTCACGAACGACCTGCTGTTCTACCCGCCGCTCGGCGGGGTGCAGCCGTGGCGCTTCGTCTCCGCGGCGTTCCTGCACTCACCGGGCAGCTTCCTCCACGTCGCGTTCAACATGTACGTCCTGTACCTCACCGGCCCGTCGCTCGAGGCGGCGCTGGGCCGGGCCCGCTTCACGGCGCTGTACCTGGTGGCGGCGCTCGGGGGATCGGTGGGCTACCTGCTCCTGTGGACCCCGGTCCAGCCGGGGACCGTCGGGGCGTCCGGCGCGGTGTTCGGGCTGTTCGGCGCCCTGCTGGTGCTGCAGCGCCGGCTGAGGCTGGACCTGCGCCAGACCCTCGTCATCGTCGGGATCAACGCGGTGCTGGGTTTCGTCGTGCCCGGCATCGCCTGGCAGGCCCACCTGGGCGGCTTCGTGGTCGGTGCGGCGGTGGGAGCGATCATGGCCTACGCACCGGCGCCGCAGAGCTCCCGTGACGCGGCGGGCCTGCGCCGCCGCACGGCCGTGCAGGTCGGCGGGACTGCTGCCGTGGTGGTGGTCCTCGTGGTGGCGTCGTGGCTGTGGCTCTCGGCGCGCGGCTTCCTGCCCGGGTGACCCCCTGGGTCGGCCCTGGGACGACGGAGCCTCGCCTCTCGGCGAAGACCGACGCCGGTTCGTCACGCTCCGGGTTCAGTGAATAACAGACTCCTCCACAGTGTGGACAGCGCCTGGGGACAGAGGAGGAAGGGGGTCGTCAGCGCCAGCGCGTGGTCATGCCGAACCCGACGATGATGAGCCCGAAACCGACGGCGAGGTTCCAGCTGCCGATCGGCGGCACGGGGTAGGCCTGGGCGCCGCTGAGGTAGAAGACGACGATCCACAGGAGCCCGGCGATCATCAGGGCGAGCATCGTGGGAACCCACCAGCGAGGAGTCGGCGGCACGCCGTCCGCGCTCGCCAGGCTCATGCCGGTCCGCCCCGTCGTGCCCTGCCCCGGGACGGGGTTGAGCCCCGCGGAGCTGACGGAGGGTTCGCGGCGCGTCGACGACGGGGTCTGGGCTGCACGGGGAGCGGTCGACGCCGAGGACCGCCGTGAGGGGCGGCGCTTCGAGACGGGCACGGGTCCTCCTGGGCGAGCGTGTCGACCGGCGCCCCCCATCAGGGGCGCGGGGCCACGGACCGCTGGATGAGCCGTGGCCGTCCGGACATCGCCTAGCGTAGCGGTGAGGGGCCGCTGCAGCGGCGCGCGCAGCCGGCGCGCGCAGGTCCCGCCGGGTGGAGCGCGAGGCGAAGGGGGCGGACCCGTGGACGAGCCGGGAACGGTCTCGCCGGCCCCGAGGTCGGCGCCGGCCCGGACGCCGCGCGCCGGGGGCCCCGCGGCGATCGGCACGCTCGTGACGTTCGCCCTCGCCGGGGCCCTGTTCGCCACGTCCGCGCGCGCCGCCGACGGGGAGCAGCTCCGCGCCGACGCTGCCGACCTCCCGACGCTGGTGGCCCAGGAGGAGCGGCGCGTGCAGGCGCGGACCGCTGACGTCGAGGCCCTGCGCCAGCAGGTCGACGCCCTCTCGTCCGACGCCGGCGATCCCGTCGCGCGCGCCCTGGCCGCGCGAGCCCAGGACCTCGGCGCCGCCGCTGCCGTCGCCGGCGCGAGCGGGCAGGGCGTGAGGGTGGTGCTCGACGACGCGCCGCCCGGGACCGTCGTCGACGTCGACCCCGACCTCCTGCTCGTGCACCAGGAGGACCTGCAGGCGGTGGTCAACGCGCTGTGGGCGGGCGGGGCCACGGCGGTGTCCCTCATGGACCAGCCCCTCATCGCGACGTCGGCGGTGCGGTGCGTGGGCAGCACGCTGCGCCTCCAGGGACGGCTCTACGCCCCGCCCTACGAGGTGCGGGCGGTCGGTGACCCGGCGGCCCTGACGGCTGCGCTGGACGGCGACGCCAGCGTCCAGGACTACCGGGCGTTCCAGGCCCTCGGGCTCGGGTGGGAGCTCTCCGAGGAGAGCTCGCTGACCGTGCCGGCGTGGGAGGGACCGCTGGAGCTGGACCACGCCAGCGCCCCCGGCGCGTGAACCGCCGCGCCACGCCCCGCTCGGTGCTCGGCGAGCTGCTCCTGACGGCCGGAACGCTGGTGCTCCTCTTCCTGGGGTGGCAGCTCGTGTGGACCGACGTCACCGCCGGTGCCGCGTCCGCGGCGACGTCCGACGCCGTCGAGGCCCGCTTCGCGTCGGCCGGGGCCTTCGCGGGAGCGACGGAGCGGGCGACGACCTCGGGCGGTGGGGATCCCGTGAGGACGCAGGCTCCGCCGAGCGGGGACGCCGTCGGGCTCGTCCACGTCCCCCGCTTCGGGCCGGGGTGGTCGGTGGCGGCCCTGGAGGGGACCGACCGGGGGTCCGTCCTCGACCGGGGGGTGCTGGGGCGCTACGACGGGACGGCGATGCCCGGGGAGATCGGGAACCTCGCCCTGGCCGGGCACCGCACCACCTACGGGGCCCCGCTGTCCCGGATCGACGAGCTGGTCGCCGGCGACCCCGTCGTCGTGGAGACGCTGCAGGGCTGGTTCTCCTACCGCGTGAGCGGCCACGAGATCGTGACGCCGGACCGCGTCGACGTCATCGCGCCCGTCCCCGGCGAGCCGGGCGACGCCCCGACCGCCGGGGCCCTGACGCTGACGGCGTGCCACCCGAGGTTCTCCGCCCGGCTGCGCTACGTGGTGCACGCCGACCTGGTGGCGCAGACCCCGCGCGAGCAGGGCGCCCCCCAGGCCCTGGAGCCTGCCGCGGCGCCGGCCCGGGCCCAGGGCTGAGGCGGGCGTGTACGGCTGGCTGTGGCGAGCGCTGCCCGGACCCCTGTGGCTGAGGGTGACGACGGCGGTGGTCCTCGCGCTCCTGCTGGTGGCCGTGCTCTTCACCGCGGTGTTCCCCGCTGTCGCGGGCATCCTGCCCACCAATGACGGCACCGTGGGTTGAGGTCTGGGGAACTACCGCGGTGATCATGGCGGATCGGCCCTTTCTGGTGGCGTCAGGGGGCCGAAGTTGCATGATCACCGATCAGGGGTGGGCTAGAGCTTCATGGTCACCGTGGCGGGGGTGGGGGCGCGGACGAGTCGGTGGGCCGGCACGTCCATCGGGGACCCGGTGTGGTCCTGGTCGCGCGAGCGGGGGCTTGGTGCGGGTCTGGTCGCACGAGCGGGGATCTGGTGTGGTCCTGGTCGCGCGAGCGGGGGCTTGGTGCGGGTCTGGTCGCGCGAGCGGGGATCTGGTGTGGTCCTGGTCGCGCGAGCGGGGGCTTGGTGTGGTGTGGCGCGGCGTGTCGGGCGCACGAGGTCCCCGGTCCCCTCAGCCCGCCGCCCCCAGCCCCTCCAGCCGCCCCCAGCCCGGTGATCATGAAGGATCAGCCCTCTTTCATGGTGCAGAGGGGCGGATGTCCCATGATCACCGTGATCGGGGTGCGGATGCCCCATGATCACCGTGATCGGGGGCGGATGCTTCATGATCACCGAGGTCGTGGTGCGTGGCCGAGGCAAGGGTGGGTGGCCACGGCCGTCGCAGGTGGAGGGGACCGGGGTAAAGGGTGCGGGCGACCTGGCGATGCGCGCTGGTGCGGGCGAAGACCTGCGGCCGGAGCGGGGCCACCGAGGAGCCCGGGCCGGCCGACCGCCCGCCGGTGGGACGATGGCGGTGTGAGCCTCAAGGTCCTCGTCGTCGACAACTACGACAGCTTCGTGTACACGATCGTCGGGTACCTCACCCAGCTCGGGGCCGACTGCCACGTGGTGCGCAACGACGCGGTCGGCGCCGAGGCGGCCGACGAGGCGGACGCCGTGCTGCTCTCTCCGGGCCCCGGCACGCCCGCGGAGGCCGGCGTGAGCGCCGACCTGGTGCGCCGCGCCGCGCAGACGTCGACGCCCCTGCTGGGGGTGTGCCTCGGCCACCAGGTGCTCGCCGAGGTCTACGGGGCCACCGTCACGCACGCCGAGGAGCTGCTCCACGGCAAGACCTCTGCGGTGGAGCACGGCGGTGGCGGGGTGCTGGACGGCCTCCCCACCCCGTTCACCGCCACCCGCTACCACTCCCTGGCCGTGGTCGCCGGCACCGTGCCCGACGACCTCACCGTCACCGCCGCCACCGAGCGCGGCGTGGTGATGGGCCTGCGCCACCGGACGCTCCCGCTGCACGGGGTGCAGTTCCACCCCGAGTCGGTGCTCACGCAGGGTGGCCACCGGCTGCTCGCGAACTGGCTCGCGATGGCGGGCGACGACGGCGCGGTGGCGCGCTCCGAGGGCATGGCCCCGCTGCTCTCCCGCTGACCGGGGCGCTCAGCCGCCGGACGTGGGCCCCGGCTTCTTGGAGCTGCTGGAGGACTTGGAGCTGCTGGAGGACTTCGACCCGCTCGAGGACTTCGAGCTGCTGGGCGACGACGACCCCTCGGACCCGTCGGTCGGCGTCGCGGTCGGCTCCGGCGGGGGCGGCGGTGGCGCGGTCGCGACGGTGACGGTGACGGTCGCGCCGGGGGTCGCCTGGGCGCCCCCGGGCGGATCCTGGCCGATGACGGTGCCGGGCTCGGCGTCCTCGGTGGGCTGCTCGACGATGTCGATCCTGAAGCCCTGCTCACCGAGGCGGTTGGCGGCCTCGACCTGCGTGGACCCCACGACGTCCGGCACGTCGGAGTTCCCGCTCGAGACGACGAGCGTGACCTCGGTGCCCGGCGGGACCACCTCGCCCTCGCCGGGGTCGGTCCGGACCACCTCCCCGGCGTCGACCTCGCCGCTGGACTCCCGAGAGGTGTCCCCGACGGTCAGCCCGGCCTCGTTCAGCAGGATCGTGGCCTGGCTCTCGCTCCGGCCGCTCACGTCGGGGATGCTCACGTCCTCCGGGCCGGTGGAGACCGTGAGGGTCACCGTGCTGTCGACCGCCACCTCCTCGCCGGCCTCGGGGTCCTGCGCGGAGACGTCCCCCTCGGGGACGGTGTCGTCGCTCTCCTCGTCGACCGCCACCACGAGACCTGCGTCCGTCAACGACGTCCGGGCAGCCCCCTCGCTCTGGCCGACCACCGACGGCACGGGGACCGGGGCCGGCTCGTCGGGCGTCCGCGGGAGGTAGAGGGTGGCCAGGACCGCCGCCAGCAGCCCGAGCGCGAGCAGGATGGCGAGGACCACGGCGACGATCGGGCCCTTGCGCGGCTTGCGGGGCACCGACGGAGCGGCGCCGGCCTCGTCGAGACGGTGCGACGCGGTGGAGCCGGTGGCGGACGGGTCCTCCGCCGCGGGGTAGGCGGTGGTGCTGTCGCCGTCGGCGCTGCCGAGGGCGTAGCCGGCTCCCGCAGCTCCCGCGGCACCGAGCACCCGGGTGGCGCCGGCGTTCATGACGCGGGTCGCCTCGGCCGACTGGGCGACCGTCGGCGCCGCGACGTCCTGACCCCCCGCGGCGGCCAGCAGGTCGCGGCGGAAGTCGCCGGCCGAGGCGTAGCGGTCGTCACGGTCCTTGGCCAGGGCGTGCAGCACCACGCGGTCCATCGCGGGGCTGATCGTGGCGTCCCACGTCGACGGGGGGTCGGGCTGCTCGCGCACGTGCTGGTAAGCCACCGACACCGGCGAGTCGCCGACGAAGGGAGGTCTGCCGGTGAGGAGCTCGTAGAGCAGGCAGCCGGTGGAGTACAGGTCGGTGCGCTGGTCGACGCTCTCCCCGCGAGCCTGCTCCGGGGAGAGGTACTGGGCGGTGCCGATCACCGCGGACGTCTGCGTCATCGTCGCGGAGGCGTCGGACATCGCTCTGGCGATGCCGAAGTCCATGACCTTGACCACCCCGTCGGGCGTGACCATGACGTTGGCGGGCTTGATGTCGCGGTGGACGATCCCCTGGCGGTGGCTGTAGTCCAGCGCCGTGAGCACACCCGAGGTGATCTCGGCAGCCTCAGCGGTGCCGAGCCCCACGCCGATCTCGGCGGTGGCCGTCGGGGACGTGCTGCGGGACGTGCCGCGGCCGCGGCGCGCCCCGCCGCCCTCGTCGTCCGCCTCGCCGCTCGAGGTGGCGGCCGCCGAGCCGAGGATGTCCTTGACGGTTCGGCCCTCGACGTGCTCCATGACGATGTAGGGCAGGCGCGCCGTGTGGCCCGAGGCGTCGGTGAAGGAGTCCTCGCCGGTGTCGTAGACGGCGACGACGTTGGGGTGGTTCAGGGCAGCGGACGAGTGGGCCTCGCGGCGGAACCTCGCCTGGAACACCGGGTCGCGCGCCATGTCGCTGCGCAGCATCTTCACCGCGACGAGCCGCTCGAGGCGGTGGTCGCGGCACAGGTGCACCTCGGCCATGCCGCCGCGGCCGAGGACCTCCCCGACCTCGTAGCGGTCGCCCAGCATGCGCGGGAGATCGTTGCCGGGATTCACCTGGTTCCGTCCTCGAGGTCGCTGGGTCCGTCCCCGACGGTAGCCGCCCGGGAGCCCCGCGCACGGCGCGACCCGTCACCGGCGGGCCCCGGTGCACCCTCGCGGCACGCTCGGAGCGAGCAGCCGGCGGGGTGCGGGGTGCTCACCCGTCGCCCCCGTCGGCGCCCGCGCCGGGGGCCTCACCCTCGTCCGGGGGCGGCTCGGGCGCCGCGGGGGGCGCCGTGGTCCTCGGCGGCGCCGTCGTCTCCGGTGCGGGCTGGGTGGGGCGGGTCTCGCCGCCGCCCGGCGCAGGTGTCCGCTCGGGCGTGGTGGTCGTCGGAGGAGGCGTGCTCGGCGCGTCGCTCGTCGGCGCGGGCGTCGTCGGCGTCTCGTCCGGAGTCGGCGTCTCGCTCTCCGGCGCCGTCTCCGAGGTCGTGGTCTCGGAGACCTCCGGCTCGGGCGTCGGCGTGCCGTCGCCGAGGCGGGTGAAGATGCCGACGACCGCGGCGAGCAGGACGATCGCGAGCACCGCGATGAGACCGATCAGCGGGGTGCTCATCCGGCGCGGCGGGCGCCCGCCGCCCCCGGGCGCCGGGTCACGGTCGCCCACCCCGGCGCCCCGCAGCGGGGCCGCGGTCGCGCCGGTCATCGGCGCGGCGACCATCTCGGTGGGGTCGACGCCGCCGCCGACCGCTGCCGGCATGGCGCGGGTGGTGCCCTCCCCGGCCGGCATGACCGTGGTCGAGGCAGCCGTGGCCGCGCCGGCCGCGGCGGGGATGATCCCGCGCAGCCGTGCCAGCGCCCCCGCGTCGTCACCGGCCGCGAGGCGGTCGGCCACCGCGGCGACGCCCGCGGCGTCCGAGGGTCGGTTCTCGGGGTCCTTGACGAGCAGCGAGGCCACGAGGGCGTCAGCCCCTCCGCCGACCGAGGCGGGCAGCGGCGGCGGCGCCTGGTTGACCTGGGCCAGGGCGATCGCCACCTGGCTGTCGCCCCCGAAGGGCCGGGCACCGCTGAGCATCTCGTGCAGCACCACGCCGAGGGCGTAGAGGTCGGTGGCCGGCCCGATGTCGCGCCGGCCGATGGCCTGCTCGGGCGCCAGGTAGGACGCCGTGCCCATCACCTCGCCCGTCGCGGTCACCGGGGACTGCGAGGTGGCTCGCGAGATGCCGAAGTCGGTGATCTTGACCGTGCCCTCGGGGGTCACCAGGAGGTTCCCGGGCTTGACGTCGCGGTGCACCAGGCCGGCCCGGTGCGCCGCCGCGAGGCCGCGCGCCGTCTGCGCGGTGATCGCCGCGGCCACGGGGACGTCGAGCGGGCCGTCCTGGGAGATCAGGTCCGAGAGCGGCGCTCCGGGGACCAGCTCCATGACGAGGTAGGCGCGGTCGTCGTCCTCGCCGTAGTCGTAGAGGGTGGCGATGTTCGGGTGGGACAGGCGGGCGCTGTTGCGCGCCTCGGTGCGGAAGCGGTCCAGGAACCCGGCGTCGGCCGCGAACTCGGGCTTGAGCACCTTGACGGCCACGACGCGGTCCAGCAGGTCGTCCAGCGTGCGCCAGACCTCGCCCATGCCGCCCACGGCGACCAGGGAGGTCAGCCGGTAGCGGCCCCCGAGGACGGTGTCCGGGCCCAGGCCCCTCATGAGCTCTCCTCCTGCTGCTCGAGCGCGTCCAGGCGCGCGGTGATCATGCGTCGGGCGATCGGTGCGGCGGTGCGGCCCCCCGACGCCTGGCTCGCGCTGTTCCCGCCGTCCTCCACCACGACGGCGACGACGATCTTCGGGTCGTCGGCGGGCGCGAACGCGGTGAACCAGGCGTGCGGCGGGTCGTCGGCGGCCTGCTCGGCGGTCCCGCTCTTGCCGGCGACGGCCACCCCGGAGATCTGGGCGGCGGTGCCGGTGCCGTCCTCGACGACACCCTCCATCATCTGCGTGAGGCTCTCGGCGGTGTCGCCGCTGACCGCCCGGCCCAGCCGCTGCGGGCGCGGCGAGGACAGCACCTCGAGGTCCTCGCCGCGCACCGAGTCGATGAGCTGCGGCGTCATGACGACGCCGCCGTTGGCGATGCCGGCCGAGACCATGGCGATCTGCATCGGGGTGACCCGCACGTCGAACTGCCCGATGGCGGACTGGGCGAGCTGCGGGGGGTTCGTGCCGGTGGGCACGGTGGACGGTGTGACGGTCAGGGGGATCTCCAGGTCGGTGCCGAAGCCGAACGCGTCGGCCTGTGCGGTGAGCTTGTCCTCGCCGAGCTCGAGGCCCAGCGACGCGAAGGCGGTGTTGCACGAGACGCGCAGGGCGTCGGCCAGGCTCTGCCGGCCGCTGGGGGAGCACGAGGCGCCCCCGGAGTTCGGCAGGGGCTGGGTGGTCTGGGGCAGGGTGAGCTCGTCGGGGGCGTCCAGCTGGCTCGAGGCCGTCCAGCCGTTCTCGAGCGCCGCGGCCGCGGTCACCAGCTTGAACACCGAGCCCGGGGGGTACTGGCGCGAGGCGATCGCCCGGTTGTCCAGGGGGCGGGAGGGGTCGTCGAGGAGGCGTTGCCGCGCTGCGGTGGCCGCGCCGGTGTCGTGGCTGGCGAGGGGGCCGGGGTCGTACTGCGGCGTGGAGACCATCGCGAGGACGTCCCCGGTGCGGGGGTCGAGGGCGACCGCGGCGCCGCGCTGGTCGCCCAGGGCGTCGGCGGCCGCCCGCTGGACGGCGGGGTCGAGCGTCGTCTCCACCACGGCCCCCGACGGCTTGCGGCCGGTGAGGAGGTCCGACAGCCGCCGGTAGAACAGCTCGTCGGAGGTTCCCGAGAGCAGCGCGTCCTCCGCGGACTCCAGCCCGGTGGCCCCGGCCACCACGGAGTAGTACCCGGTGGTGTGGGCGTAGAGCCGCCCGCCGGGGTACGAGCGCTGGTACTGGTACGGGTCCTTCACCGGCTCGGACTGCGCGACGGGCTCACCGGCCACGGTGATGGGGCCGCGATCGCGCCCGAACTGCTCGTAGAAGGTGCGGGAGTTGCGCCCGTCGGCCCGCAGCGCCGGCGCCGAGACGAACTGGACGTAGGTCGCCGCCAGCAGCAGGACCGAGAAGAGGGCGCCGACGACGATCCCGAGGCGGCGCACGGGGCCGTTCACAGCCGCACCACCTGGGTCTCGTTCGCCGAGACCTCGTCCCGGGCGGTCAGCGGGTCCGGGCGCTCGCCGTCGGCCGGGCCGGGGGCGAGCGGGCTCGGCGCGGGGCGCCGGGCGGCGTCGGACATGCGCAGCAGGAGCGCCACGATGATCCAGTTCGCGAGCAGCGAGGAGCCGCCGTAGGCGAGGAACGGCATGGTCAGCCCGGTCAGGGGGATGACCCGCAGGACCCCGCCGGCGACGACGAAGCACTGCAGCGCCACGACGAAGCCGAGGCCGGACGACAGCAGCTTCCCGAAGCCGTCGCGCACGCCGATGGCGGTCCGCAGCGCCCGCTCGACGAGGACGAGATACAGCACGAGGACGGCCATGACGCCGGTCAGGCCCAGCTGCTCACCGGCGGTGGCGAGGATGAAGTCCGACTCGGCGAACGGCACGATGGTGGGGCGCCCGCCGCCGACCCCCTGGCCGGTCAGTCCCCCGCTGGCGAACCCGAACAGGCCCTGGACCAGCTGGTAGCTGCCGCCGAAGTCCCGGTCGTAGACCTCGGGGTCGAAGGGGTGGAGCCAGGCGTCGACGCGGCCGGTGACGTGGCTGATCGTCGTCGCGGCGATCACCGCGCCGCCGACGAAGAGCGTCAGGCCGATGGCGATCCACGAGACGCGCTCGGTGGCGACGTAGAGCATGGCGACGAACAGGCCGAAGAACAGCAGCGACGTCCCGAGGTCGCGCTGGGCGACGAGGACGACCACGCTCGCCGCCCACGCGAGCAGGATCGGACCGAGGTCCCTCGGCCGGGGGAAGCGGATGCCGAGCACCTTCGGGCCGACGAGGGAGAGGGTGTCGCGGGCGGTCACGAGGTAGCCGGCGAAGAAGACCGCGAGCACGATCTTGGTGAGCTCGCCGGGCTGGAAGGACAGCGGCCCGACGCGGATCCAGATCGAGGCGCCGTTGATGGTCACGCCGAGCCCGGGGACCAGCGGCAGCAGCAGGAGGGCGAGGCCGGCCACCATCGCCGTGAACGTGTACCGGCGCAGGAACCGGTGGTCGCGCAGGGCGATGACGACGGCCGCCGCCAGCACCACGCCGATGACCGTCCACACCTGCTGCTTGGGGCCGAAGGCCTCGCCGGGGGCCCCCGCGGTGGCGCGGGCGGCGTCGATCCCGTGGATCAGGGCCAGCCCCAGCCCGTTGAGCAGCAGGGCGACGGGGAGGATCAGCGGGTCGGCGTAGGAGGCGCGCCAGCGCACCACCACGTGGGCGCCGAGCCCCAGCGCCCCCAGCAGCGCGGCGTGGCGCCCCAGGCCCGACGACCAGGTGGCGTCCGTGGTGACCGTGACCATGCCGTAGGCGAGGACGCTGATGCCGACGGCCACGGCGAGGAGCCCGAGCTCGGTGGTGCGCCCGCTGCGGGGGGTGAGCGTGGTGACGGTCGACATCAGCCCCCCGCCTCCGGCGTCGCGCCCTGCGCGGGGGCGGGCGCGGGTTCCTCCGGGGGTGCGGCGGCCGCGCCGGAGTCCTCGAGGTCGGCGACGATGCGCCGGGCGTCCCGCAGGTCACGGGCGGAGATCGACTCCTGGACGCGCTGGCGGTAGATCGGGGGGAGGTCGACGACGGCCGTGGAGGACCGCTGGACCACCTGCGAGAGCGTCACCGGGCCGACGTCCTGGGGGAGCCCGGTGTAGATGGCCACGTCGCCGCCCGCCGCGCCGACGAAGTACTGGCGGTCCAGCCAGGCCCGCACCGCGAGCGTGCCCCCGCCGAGGACGACGACGGCGACCACCAGCGCCACGAGCCAGCGGGCCCCGCTGCGCCGCCCGCGGCGCCGGCCCCGCGGGCGCAGCGCCGGCTCCTCCTGCTGCGCCGCCGCGGGCTCCGTGGAACGCCTCGCCCCCGGGTCGCCGACGGCGGTGCGCTGCGCCCCGCCCGGGCCTCGCGCCGGTGCTGCTGCCGGTCCTGCGCTCGTTCCCCCGCCCGGTCCTGTGCTCGTCGGGGCGGCGTTCTCCCCCTGGCCCGGGGCGCCGCCGGCCGACGTCGGGATGGGCTGCGTGGGGCTGCTGTGGATCAGCGCGGCCGCGCGGGTGGCCGCGGTGCTGGCGTCCTTCTCCCCGTCGCGCGAGCGGTCGACCGCTGCGGCGCCCACGACCGACGGCGGGCGCGGCGTGCCGCTGGAGCGGTCGTCGACGACGTCGGCCATGACGCACGTGATGTTGTCGGGGCCGCCGGCGCGCAGCGCGAGGTCGACGAGCACGCGGGCGCACTCCGCGAGGTCGGCGCGCTCGCTCATCGTCTCGGCGATGGTCTCGTCGCTGACCGGCCCCGAGAGCCCGTCGGAGCACAGGAGCCACCGGTCGCCGGCCGCCGCGGCACGGACGGACGTGTCGAGCTCGACCTCGGCGTCGACGTCGCCGAGCACGCGCATGATCACCGACCGCTGCGGGTGGTTCTCGGCCTCCTCGGGGGAGATGCGCCCCTCGTCCACGAGCATCTGGACGAACGTGTGGTCGGTCGTGACCTGTGTCAGCTCGCCGTGGCGCAGGAGGTAGGCGCGGGAGTCACCGATGTGCGCGAGGACCAGGCGGTCACCGCTGCGCAGGACCGCGGTCACCGTGGTGCCCATGCCCTTGAGGGCCGGCTCCTCGCGGACCGCCGCCATGATGGTGTCCTGGGCGCCGGTGATGGCTCGCGACAGCTGCTGCAGGGCGTCCGGGCCGGCCGCCTCGGAGTCCAGGCCCACGAGGGCCGCGACCGCGATCGACGACGCCACGTCGCCCCCGGCGTGACCGCCCATGCCGTCGGCGACCACGAGCAGGTCGTCGCCGGCGTACCCGGAGTCCTGGTTGTTGCGGCGGACCAGCCCGACGTGGGAGGCGGCCACCGAGCGCAGCGTGAAGGGCACGGCCGGCTAACCCTGCAGCTCGATGGTGGTGCGCCCGATGCGGACGACGGCGCCCGCGCCGACGGGCGAGGACCCCTCCAACGGCTCGGAGGGCGCCCGCGGGGCGCGGGCCAGGAGCGTGCCGTTGGTGGAGCCGAGGTCCTCCAGGCGCCACGTCGCGCCCGGGGGCGACCCGGTAGGGCTCAGACGGGCGTGGCGCGAGGACGCGTAGTCGTCGTCGAGCACGAGGGAGCACTCCGGCGAGCGGCCGATGAGCACGGGGGCGCGGCCGAGGTCCAGGGCGGTGCCGCGCAGGGGCCCCTCGGTGACCACCAGCCGGCGCGGGGGCGCCGCCGCGGCGGGCTGCGAGGTTGCCCCGCGCCCCGACCCCACCGCGGCGGCCGGCGGGGCCGCATGTCCCGGGCCCGGGCCGCCCGCGGAGCGAGGACGGGAGAGCACGCGGGTCCCGTAGAGGTCACGGCGCAGGACGACGACCACGGCGGCGACGAAGACCCACAGGGCCACGAGGAGACCCAGCTGCAGCGCGGTGACCGTCAGCTGGCTCACGTCGCGGCCGGTCGACCGGTGCTGGATCCCACGACGGTCACCATGCCTCGTCCTCGGCGGCCTGGGCGTGAGCGCCACGGGAGTGGACGGTGATGGTGGTCGACCCGATGGAGATCACCGACCCGTCACCGACCTGCGCCACGCGTGAGCGGTCCCCCAACCGCTGCCCGTCCACGGAGGTGCCGTTGGTCGACCCCAGGTCCCGGACGAGGATGCGCTCGCCGTCGACCTTGAGCTCCGCGTGGCGCCGCGAGGCGCCGGGGTCGTCGAGGACCACCTCGCACGCGGCGTCGCGACCGATGGACGTGATCCTCGAGGTCAGCTGGTAGCGGCGACCGTCGATGTCCAGCACGGGGTGGGAGACGGTGGCGTTGGCGGTGGTGCCGGGGGCGATGCCGCCCCGGACCCTGGCGCTGCGCACGCGGAAGACGCCGGTGGCGAGCTCCTCGTCGCGGCTGAGGGAGATCGTGACCGGGCCGGGGAAGGAGTACCGCTGGCTGCGGGCGTGGTCGGTGAGCGCGGTGCTCAGCTCGCCCGAGAGCTGGTCCCCCCAGGACCCCAGCCGCTCGTGGTCGGAGGGCCCGAGCTCCACCGTGTAGGCGTTCGGCACCAGCGTGCGGTCGGGGCCCACCACGGCCGCCGTGGTGTCGGCCTCGCGCCGCAGCGCGGACGCCAGCTCCACGGGCTGCACCTCGGACTTGAAGGCGCGGGCGAACGCTCCGTTGACCACGCGCTCGACTCCGCGCTCGAACCGGTCGAGCACTCCCACGACCACTCCCTCCCGTGTCTTCCCGTGGTCCGCTGCCCACCCGCCGATGACGTGGTGTGACCGCTGACCGCCTGACGGGTCGATGGTAGGGGTCGCCGAGATCCCGCGGGGGCCGCGCGGGCGATGCCTGCGCCCGCGGGGGTGCCGGCCCCGCGGCGACGGGCGCTGCCGGTGGTACGTTTCTCCTCCACGCGCAAGTGGCGGAATTGGCAGACGCGCACGGTTCAGGTCCGTGTGCTCGAGAGGGCGTGGGGGTTCAAGTCCCCCCTTGCGCACCGTGGTGGCTCCCCGGAGCCGGCCGAGGACCAGACGCTCTTCCCTGTCGTCACGGCAGACCGGCCGGTCCCCCGAGGTTCAACCGTGGTCGCCCCCGTGCCGATGAGGCTGCGTGACCACGACCTCGACCCCTGCCCGCTTCGCGTGGGTCCCCCGCGGAGTTCCCCTGGACGAGGCGTCGTTCGCCTCCCGCCACCGCCTGCTGGTGTCCGTGCTGGCGCTCCACGTCGTCGTCCTCACCTCCTGGACCGCGATGGCGGGCCGGGGGGGCTTCATGATCGTCGGAGGCCTGCTCGCCATGGGCCTCGCCGTGGCCGTGGCGATGGTGCTCCCGAGCCAGCCGGTGCGGGCCGGCGCCGTCGCGCTGGGGCTCATGGAGGGCGCCGGCATCGCCGTGATGCTGTCCGGAGGGCTCACGGACGTGCACATCTGGTTCTACGTGCTGCTCGCCATGGTCGCCCTCTACCAGTCGTGGACCCCGTTCCTGCTCGCCGTGGCGTACGTGGGCGTCCACCACGTCGGCATGAGCCTCACGATGCCGGAGATGATCTTCTCGAGCCCCGCGGCACGCGCGAACCCCATCGCGTTCTCCCTGCTCCACGCCGCCTTCCTCCTCGTCGAGGGCGCCGCCCTGGCCTACGGCTGGAAGGTCACCGAGGACGCCGAGGGGCGCCGCGCGCAGGAGTCCACCCGCGCCGCCGCCCATCGCGCGGAACAGCTGGAGGCGGAGCGCGAGCTGGCGGAGTCCAGGGCCGCGGTGGCAGCACGGGCGGCTGCCGAGAGCGCGGAGCGCGAGCAGCGCGCCGAGGAGCTGGCGCTGCGCCTCGCGGACCTGCGCAGCGCCGGGTCCCGGCTGGACCGGTGCGTCGAGGGCGCCACCGGCGACATCGCCGGCCTGCGGGCCGCCATCGACCAGATCGCCACCGCGGCCGCGCAGGCCGCCACCACCGCCCGCAGCGCCAGCGAGCGGTCCTCGCAGAGCGCGTCCACCGTCCAGCGCCTCACCACGACCACCGGGGAGATCGACCAGATCGCCCGGTCCATCTCCAGCATCGCCGACCAGACGAACCTCCTGGCGCTGAACGCGACCATCGAGTCGGCGCGCGCCGGTGAGGCCGGTCTCGGGTTCGCCGTCGTGGCGGGCGAGGTGAAGGAGCTGGCCCTGGAGACCGCCCGGGCCACCGAGCGGATCCGCTCCGTCGTCGACGTGGTGCTGGCCGACGTCGCGACGACCGGCACGGAGCTCGCCGGCCTGCAGGAGCTGGTGGCCGACGTCGTCGACAGCCAGGCCACGATCGCCGCCGCGGTCGAGGAGCAGAGCGCCTCGACCGCGGCGGCCGAGAGCGCCATGGGCGCCGCCGTGACGGAGGCCGCAGCCATGTCCCGGGACCTGGAGGCCATCGCCGCGGGGTGACCCGGGGAAGCGGCGTGGGTGACCAGGCGGAGCGGGGCAGGCACCCTGAGGTGCGCCGCGCGGAGATCGGGCGCATGATCTGTCAGCCGGGTGACGTCACCCGGGGTGCCCGGACCCAGCATCGGGCAAGCACCGACCCGTCCGGGCTCGCAGCACCGCCGCAGCGTCGCCCCTCGCCGCACCAGGAGGCCCCGTGCCCACTCCTCCGCGCCCCAGCCGGCGCTCTTTCCTCTCCGCGGTGGGCGTCGGGGGAGCTGCTGCCCTGACCGGGACCGCGCTGAGCGCCTGCGGCGGCTCGTCCGGGTCCTCCGGGGGCTCCGGCAGCGACTCCCTGACGATGGTCCTGTGGGGCGCAGACGCCGAGGTCGCGGCCTTCCAGAAGATCGCCGACGCCTTCGAGGCCGAGGACGGCACGAAGGTGGAGCTGCAGGTCCAGCCGTACAGCCAGGTCCTCTCCAAGGTCGACTCGCTGCTGCAGTCGAACAACGCCCCGGACCTGTTCCGCGTCTCCTACACCGACATCGGCCGCTACACCGGGGTGGGCGCGCTCGCCGACATCTCCTCGGCCCTGCCCTCGGGGTTCGCGGACAGCTTCAACCCGGCCCTGTGGGCGGCTGTGCAGGCCGACGGCAAGCCCGTGGGCGTGCCGCACCACACCGACTGCTCCGCCGTCCTCTACCACCAGGACCACTTCGCCCAGGCCGGCATCTCCGACGTGCCCACCACCCTGGACGCCGCGTGGACGTGGGACGAGTGGACCCAGGTGCTCGAGCAGCTCAAGGGCGCGAACCTGCCGGGCTACCCCACCGCGGTCAACTGGCAGGCGGCCGGGGCGTTCCGGTGGCTGAGCTTCCTCTCGCAGGCCGGCGGGTCGACCTACGGCCCCGGGGGGCCCACCGGCGGTGAGGTGACGATCGACTCCGACGCCGGGCTGAAGGCCATGACCTACGCCCAGGGTCTCTACACGAAGGGCCTGCACGACCCGTCCCTGCTGGTGCAGGCGGCCAACTACCCCGACGACGTCTTCCCCACCGGCAAGCTCTCCACCATCTACGCCGGCGACTTCCTCCTGCCCGCCCTGAGCGACTCGGTGAAGGACTTCGAGTTCGGCGCGACGTTCCTCCCGAAGGACTCCGCCGCGGCCACCGACCTGGGCGGCAACGCCGTCGTCGTGCCGGAGAACGCGCCGAACGCCGAGAAGGCGGCCGAGTTCGCGGCCTTCCTCGCCTCGAAGCAGAACATGATCGACTTCTGCCAGGCCACGACCGTGCTGCCCACCCGCAGGGACGTGGAGGCAGACGAGCTCGAGTACGCGGTGCGCCCCGACCTCATGCCGGTGTTCGTGGCCCAGGCCACGACCATCCCCGAGCCGCTCGTGGAGACCTGCACGTCCGCGACCTTCTCGGGGGTGAACCAGGCGCTGCAGCAGGAGCTGGAGAAGTGCTTCTCCTCCGGCCAGTCACCGCAGGAGACGGTGGACAAGCTCGCCGCTGACATCGCGAACCTCAAGGCCTGAGCCGTGGCCATGCTCGGTTCGGCCACGGCGCTCGAGGGGGCTCCGGGGGCCACGAAGGCGCGCAAGCGCCACCGCGGGGAGGCGCTCGTCGGGCTGACGTTCGTCACGCCTGCCGTGATCGTCTTCAGCGTCTTCATGTTCGCGCCGCTGGTGATGACGCTGTACTACTCCTTCACCCGGTACAGCGGTTTCGGGGACGCGCAGCCCAACGGCGGGGCGAACTACGCCCAGATCGCCTCCGACCCGCTGTTCTGGCGCTCGCTGGGCAACACCGGGATCTTCGCGCTCGCCACCGTTCCCCTCTCGCTGGCCGGCGGGCTGGGCCTGGCGCTGCTGCTGAACCGCGCGATGCCGGCGCGGGCGCTGCTGCGGGCCCTGTTCTACGTGCCGGTGGTGGTCTCCGCGGCGGCCGCGGGCATCGTCGCGCGCTGGATCTTCAACGAGAACTTCGGCGTGGCCAACCGCATCCTCACCGACCTGGGGCTCCCGGCGGTGCCGTGGCAGACGTCGGGACCCGCGGCGATGGTCTCGATCATCATCATGTCGATCTGGTCGACGCTCGGGTTCGTCATGGTGGTCTACCTCGCCGGTCTGCAGGGCATCCCGTCGGAGGTGTACGAGGCCTCCGCGCTCGACGGTGCCTCGCGCTGGCGCACCACCCGGTCGATCACCTGGCCGATCCTCGCGCCGACCACGTTCTTCCTGCTGGTCTACCTCATCATCTCCACGTTCCAGGTCTTCGACCTCGTCATCGTCATGACCGGCGGCGGGCCGGCGAACGCGACCACCCTGCTCGTGAACTACGCCTACACCGAGGGCTTCGAGCAGCAGCGCAAGGGGTACGCGGCGGCGCTGGGAGTGGTGCTCTACGTCATCGTCCTGGTGCTGACCCTCGTGCAGTGGCGAGCGGGCAAGAGGAGGGACCTGGCATGAGCACGCTCGACGCGCCGCGCGCCCAGGAGGCGGTGACCACCCCCGGCGGCGCCCGCACCCGGGCGGCCGGGGGCACCCCCACGCCCACGCGCTCGAAGAAGGCGCCGTCGCGCCAGCGCGACCAGCGGCGCTCGGGCGCCTGGCGCCTGACGCTCGGCATCGTCATCGCGGCCGTCCTCATTTTCCCGCTCTACTGGATGCTGGTCACCGCGCTGTCCACGCCGGCCCAGATCTACGCGAGCGACGCCGCGCTCTACCCCCAGGCCTTCCGGTGGGAGAACTTCGTCGCGCCGCTGGAGGAGTACCCGTTCCTGCGGTGGTTCGGCAACTCCCTGGTGATCGCGGCGGGGTCCGTCGTGCTGACCATCCTCATCAACCTCGCGGCCGGGTACGCCTTCGCCAAGCTCGACTTCCCGCTGAAGAACGTGCTGTTCCTGGCGATCATCTCCACGCTCATGGTGCCGGTTCAGGTGGTGATGATCGCCCAGTTCCAGATCGCCATCGGGCTGGACATCGTGAACACCTCCGCCGGGGTAGTCCTCCCGCGGCTCGCGGAGGCGTTCGGGCTCTTCCTCTCGCGCCAGTTCTTCTCCTCGCTGCCCGACGAGCTGCTCGAGGCGGCCCGCGTCGACGGGGCCGGTGCCTGGCGGACGTTCTTCTCGATCGCCCTTCCGCTCAGCAAGCCGCTCATCGCCGTCCTGGTGATCTTCACGTTCATGTGGCGGTGGAACGAGTTCGTGTGGCCGCTGATCGTCCTGCAGGACACCAGCCAGTACACGCTGCCGATCGGGCTGCTGTACCTGCAGAGCCAGTTCGGTCGCGACTACGGACCGCTCATGGCGATGTCGCTGCTCTCGGTCATCCCGATGCTCGTGGTCTTCGGGATCTTCCAGCGCTTCTTCGTCGAGGGGATGGCGCGCAGCGGGCTCAAGTGAGCGGACGTCACCCCGGGTGCTCCAACGGGGCGGTGCTGGGCGCGGGCGGGGACGATCATCGCCTCGTGCCAGTAACCTGAGGTGCACAGCGCCCCTGCCCGCCCTCTCGGGCACCGTCGCGCGCACCGGACGTCCAGGATCGAGGATCTAGTGAGCGGCAACACCGCCTATCGCGTGGCCAACACCTCTCTGCTGTCCATCGCCGCCGAGGAGGCGCCCGTCGTCGTCACGTCGGCGGAGATGGACGACGCGGTGGCCGGCACCCTGAAGCGGCTCCGGCTGGCCCGCGGGCTCGTCCAGCGGGTCGCCGGCGTCAAGGAGCGGCGGTGGTGGGCCGACGGGACCTCGCTCGCCGAGGGCGCGGCCATGGCCGGCTCCAAGGCGATGTCCGAGGCCGGGGTGGACCCGGCCTCCATCGGCGTGGTGATCAACACGTCGGTCTCGCGGGACTACCTCGAGCCGGCGGTCTCCGTGGACGTCCACCACCTGCTGGGGCTGCCCACCTCGACGATGAACTTCGACATCACCAACGCCTGTCTCGGGTTCGTCAACGGCATGCAGGTGGCCGCCTCGATGATCGACTCCGGGCAGGTGGAGTACGCCCTCATCGTGGCCAGCGAGGACGTGCGCGCCACCCAGCGCGCCACCCTGGACCGCCTGCGCGACGGGGACATCACGCGGGCCGAGTACCTCAACGAGTTCGCCACGCTCACCCTCGGCTCGGGCGCCGCCGCCGCGGTCCTCGGCCGCTCCGACGACCATCCCGGTGGCCACCGCCTCGTGGGCGGCGTGGCGCGGTCGGGCACCGAGCACCACGACCTGTGCCACGCCGTGCAGGGGAAGATGACCACCGACACCGCCGGGATGCTGGAGGCGGGGGTCTCCCTCATCGCCGACGCCTGGGACGAGGCCAAGGAGGACTGGCGCTGGACCACCGGCGTGGCCCGCTACGTCCTCCACCAGGTGTCCGTTCCCCACACGACGGCGCTGCTGGGTCGCCTCGGCCTCGACGCGCTCGACAAGGTCCGCGTGCCGATGACGCTGCCCTCGCTCGGCAACGTCGCGGCCGCCGCGCTGCCCATCACGCTGGCCCAGCAGGTGTCCTCGCTGGTCCCCGGCGACCGGGTGCTGTGCATGGGGGTCGGCTCCGGGCTCAACACCTCGCTCTGCGAGATCGTCTGGTGACCGCCAGCGCGGATGCCCACCCTGCGACGTCGCGGCGGCCCGACCTGCCCGAGCTGCCCGGCGTCGACCCGGCCTGGCACCGGTGGGTCGACGTGGCGGACGCCGACGGGGTGACGCGGCGGTGGCACCTCCTGGACGGGGCCACGTCGGTGGTCGGCGAGCCCGTCGGCACGGTCCTCGCCGTGCACGGCAACCCCACGTGGTCCTACCTGTGGCGCTCGGTCGTCGCCCGCGCCGCCGCCGCCGGGTGGCGCGTGGTCGCCGTCGACCAGCTCGACATGGGGTTCTCGGAGCGCACCGGCACGCGGCGTCGCCTGGAGCGGCGCATCGACGACCTCCTGCGGGCGACCGACGTCCTCGGGCTGACCGGTCGCGGCGCCCCCGGCGCCCCGCTCGTCTCGCTCGGTCACGACTGGGGCGGGATCGTCAGCGCCGGCTGGGCCGGCCGGGTCCGTGAGCGCGGGCAGCACGTCGCCGGCGTGGTGCTGACGAACACCGCCGTCCACCACCGGGCCACCGAGCCCCCGCCGCCGGTGCTGCAGGCGGTCCGCGCCCCGGGGGTGCACCGGCTCGTCACCGAGACCACCGCCGGGTTCGTGCGGGCGATGCTCGCCTCCCCGCGGGCCTCCGGCTCCGGCGTGCGCCTGAGCCCCGCCGTGCGCCGCGCCTACCTCGCCCCCTACCGCAGCGCCGCGGACCGGGTGGGCGTCGGTGCGTTCGTCTCCGACATCCCCGCGACGCTCGACCACCCGAGCCGACCCGCGCTGGACGAGGTGGCGGCCGGGCTGTCCGCCATGGGGTCGGGCCGACCGGGTCCCGACGGGCAGGGGGGCGCGGTGCCCTCCCTCGTGGTCTGGGGCGCCCGCGACCCGGTCTTCGGCCAGCGCTACCTCGACGACCTGCGCGCGCGCCTGCCCCACGGTGACGTGCACCGCGTGGAGAGCGCCGGGCACCTCGTGGTGGAGGAGGCCGACGTCGCGGGCATCGTCACGCGCTGGCTGACGGAGCGCGTCGCCGCCCGCCCTGCCCGGCCCAGGGCTGCCCCGCCGCAGCCGGGACCGGCTGAGCGCCCCTACCGTCCCATGGTCGCCGGGCTCTACGAGCGGGCCGCAGGACCGGGCCGCGACGAGCTGGCCGTGGTGCAGCTGCGCCCCGACGCGCCGCCGGACACCATCACCTGGGCCGCCCTGGCGCGCCGCGTCGACGAGACCGCCGCCGGCCTGCTCGCCCACGGCGCCAGGCCGGGCGAGCGCATCAGCCTCCTGGTGCCGCCCGGCGTCGAGCTCACCGTGCTCCTGTACGCCTCCCTGCGCCTCGGGCTCGTGGGCGTGGTGGCCGACGCGGGGCTCGGCCTGAAGGGCCTGACCCGGGCGATCCGCGGCGCCGCCCCGAGCCACCTCGCCGCCGTGCACCCGGCCGTCGGCGTCGCGTGGGTCCTCGGGTGGCCGGGACGACGCGTCGCCGTCGGCTCCTCACCGGGCGGGCCCCTCGTGCGCCGCGCTGCGCTCGCCCTGTCGTCCGCGACCGAGCTCACCGCCATCGAGGCGCTCGGCCGCGAGACGCTGACCGCAGCCCGTGACTCCGGACGCGCAGAGTCCGTGCTCGGCCACCACGACACCGGGCCGCCCGCCGGGGACGACGCCGTGGTCATCTTCACCTCGGGCTCCACGGGGCCCGCCAAGGGCGTCGTCTACACGCACGAGCGCATGGCCGCCATGCGCGACACCTTCGGAGCGGTCGCCCGCGTCGACGAGGGCCGGCCGCTCGTGGCCGCCTTCGCCCCGTTCGCCCTGCTCGGCCCGGCGCTGGGAGCCACCTCGGCGGTGCCGGAGACCGACGTCACGAAGCCCGCGACGCTGACCGCCCCCGCGCTCGCGAACGCGGTGGCCGCGGTGGGCGCCAAGGGGGTCTTCGCCTCACCGGCAGCGCTGGCCAACGTCGTCGCGACCGCCGGCGACCTCGACGCCCGCCAGAGCGCGGCGCTCGACGGCGTGGAGGTGCTGCTCTCCGCCGGGGCCCCCGTCGACCCGTCGGTCCTGGCAGCCGCGGCGGCGCTGGTGCCCGGTGCCACCGCCCGCACGCCCTACGGGATGACCGAGGCCCTGCCGACGACGGACGTCTCGCTCGAGGAGCTGCTGGAGGCGGGGACCGGCGAGGGCGTGCTGGTCGGGTCCGCCGTGCCCGGCGCGACGGTGGCCGTGGCCCCCCTGGACGTCGGCGGGCGCCCGAGCGGCGCGCTGACGACGCAGGCGGGCGTCACCGGTGAGGTGGCCGTCAGCGCCCCCCACGTCAAGGACCGCTACGACCAGCTGTGGGACGTCGAGCGGGCCTCCGCGGTCGACGCCGGGTGGCACCGCACGGGCGACGTCGGGCACCTCGACGAGTCCGGGAGGCTGTGGGTCGAGGGCCGCCTCGCCCACGTGGTCCTCACCGCCGGCGGCGTCGTGACGCCGGTCGGTGTCGAGCAGCGCGTCCAGGAGCTGCCCGCCGTGGCGCGCGCGGCGCTCGTGGGCGTGGGTCCGCGCGGTGCCCAGGTGTGCGTCGTGGTGGTCGAGGTGCGCGGTGACGACGCCCGTGACGACCGCCGCCCCGCGGCCCCCGGCCCGGCGCCGCTCGGTCTCGCCACGCAGGTGCGCACCGCCGCGCAGCCCGTGGACGTGTCCGCGGTCCTCGTCACGTCCGCGCTGCCCACCGACATCCGTCACCGCTCCAAGATCGACCGTGCCCGCGTCGCCGCCTGGGCCGAGGGCGTCCTGGCCGGGCGCACGAGCGCCCGGAGCGCCCCGTGAGGGTTCTCGTCACCGGCGCCTCCGGGCTGCTGGGGGGCACCGTGGCGGCGCGCCTGATCGAGCGCGGCGACGACGTGACGACGCTCCAGCGCCGCTCCAGCGGGGTCGACGGTGTCCGTGAGGTCTGCGGATCGGTCACCGACCAGGGGGCGCTCGAAGAGGCCGTCCGGGGCGCCGGCGCCGTGGTGCACTGCGCCGCGAAGGTCGGCTTCACCGGGGCTGAGGCCGACTTCGCCCGCGTGAACGCGACCGGGACCGCCGCCCTGGTGGCCGCCGCCCGCGGCGCGGGGGCGCGGGCCTTCGTCCAGGTGTCGTCCCCGTCGGTCGCCCACACCGGCTCCTCCATCGTGGGCGAGGGCGCCGGCCCCGCCTCCCCGGACCACGCCCGGGGGGCCTACGCCCGCACCAAGGCCGCAGGGGAGGTCGCCGCCCTGGAGGCGGACGGGCCGGGCTTCACCACCGTCGCGGTGCGCCCGCACCTCATGTGGGGACCGGGGGACACCCAGCTGGTCGAGCGGGTCGCCCAGCGCTCGCTCACCGGGCGCATGCCGCTGGTCGGTGACGGGGCGCCCCTGGTTGACTCCACGTACAGCGACGACGCGGTGAGCGCGGTGATCGCGGCACTGGACCGGGCCCTCGAGGGGGACCGGGCCGTGGCCGGCCGGGCGTTCGTCGTCACCTCGGGACAGCCGCGCCCGGTCGGCGAGCTGATCTCGCGCATCGCCCTGGCGGGCGGCGGGCAGGTCCCCACGCGCAGCGTCCCCTTCCCGCTCGCCTGGGCGGCGGGCGCGCTCGCCGAGGGCGTCTGGGCGGTGCTGCGGCGCGTCGGCTCGTCGGTCGCCGACGACGAGCCGCCGCTGACCCGGTTCCTCGCCGAGCAGCTCGGCACCGCCCACTGGTTCGACCTGCGCGAGACCCGCGCCGCGCTGCGGTGGGAACCGGGTGTGGGCATCGACGAGGGTCTGCGCCGCACGGCGAGCTTCTACGACGGCTGGGCCGCCCCGGCCTGAGCGCACGGCGGCCCGCCGTGGTCGTCGCCGCGCGAGACGTCCGCGCCCTCAGCCCGTCGAGCGGGGGCCTGGCGCGTCGCCTGACGGCGTGTCGGACGCACCAGGTCCCCGTTCGCGCTGGCTCGCGGCGTCCTGCGACGGCGGACGGTGCGCCGCCCGGCAGGACTCTGGTGGGCGTCAGAGCCGCCTGGCGCCGATCCGGCCCTGACACCGCGACGCGCTGTTGCCCGGCTTCACCTGGTCTCCACCGACGCACGAGGCGCTGGGGCTGCTCCTGCACCCCTGGTGGGCGGATAGCCGTGGACACGCTCCGCCCGCGGTGTCGAGCGAGGTGAGCGCGCGAGTCGAGTGAGGTGCCCTCATCCATGCCGTCGATCTCATCGGTCGATCACCTCTGCACGATGGAGGGACACGACATGGGTCGCGAGACGGCGGCGACCCTGCTGCGGCTCGATGCGGGGACGACCTCTGACGAGCGCGACGTGGCGGCGCAGGGGTCGACCTCGTGCGCAGCCGGGGAGCCGGTGGTCCTCGGGACCGAGCTGACGGCTGCGGGGCGGGGCAGGGTGGCTGCTCTGGTGGAGCAGCTGATGCCGCCGCTGAGCAGCGTCATGCCGCGGGGCAGCGTGCTGCAGGCCCACCGGAACGCCGAGGCTCGCCTCGAGCTCGCCGAGAGGTACGGCGTCCTGACGTCGACCCAGCTCGCCGCGCGGGCCGGACACGGCCCGTCATCGCGCAGGTCATCGATGCTGCGGGTCATCGATGCTGCGGGTGATCGACTCCAGGGCTGGGACCTGGCGCTGTGGTTCACGTCGAGCAATGCCTGGCTGGACGGCGCACGCCCTGTCGACCTGCTCGGTGAGTCGCCGGACGACGTGCTGGACGCCGTCCGCTCGGCGGTCGCCGACACCCCGGGGTGAGCGCGCCACCACAGCCACCGGCGACGTGTCCTCCGCCCCCGGGATCGGAGGACACGGATCCGCCGATCCGCACCTACGACGCTGGCACCCGGCTGGTCAGGGTCCACTCGGCCCACAGGGACGGGCATGCCTTCACCGACGTGAGCCAGGGTGCACCTCTGACTCCTGGCCGCGTCAGCCCCTTCGTGCCGGACGGCGCTGACCAGCACGTCGCGGTGCTCTGCGCCGCGGAGGACCTCGAGGGCGCGGTCTCGGAGAGAGTCTTCCACGACGTCCCCGTCCGGGGTGAGAAGAGCGTCGCTCGTCGGCGGCTGCAGGACGAGGTGGCGACCGCCGCCTCATGGGCTCGTGCGCTCCACGGCTCACCGATGGCACCCGACGGCCTGCTGTGGGTCTCGAGACAGCGCGACACCTCGGTGTGCGTCGTCCTGCTCGGCGGGCGTGTGGGCCAGGACGACGTCCAACCGGTCTCCGGCCTCGTCCCGGTGCCGCTCTACGCCGGCGACGGCTACGAGCGCGTGGCGCGCATGGCGGACGATGCGCGCATCATGCTCACGGAGCGCTGACCTCCTGGCTCTCTCCCCGGTGGCTGGTCACCGCACGAAGGGGTAGGACTGAGGGGGCCAGCGGTGCAGACCCCCGCCGCGGCCCGCCGTACCGCAGGAGGAACGTTCATGCGTGCAGTCACGTACCAGGGCCCCCACGAGGTCCGCGTCGAGGAGGTGCCCGACGCGAAGGTCGAGGCTCCCACCGACGCCGTCGTCAAGATCACGTCCGCCAACGTCTGCGGGTCGGACCTGCACATGTACGAGGGCCGGACCGACCTCGAGACGGGCCGGATCCTCGGCCACGAGAACATGGGAACGGTCGCCGAGGTCGGCTCCGGCATCACCCGGCTGAAGGTCGGGGACCGCGTCTCGCTGCCGTTCAACATCGGCTGCGGCCACTGCCGCAACTGCCAGGCGCAGAAGACGGGGTTCTGCCTGGAGATCGGCTCGGACACCCCCGGCGGCGCCTTCGGGTTCGCCGACATGGGGCCGTACCAGGGCGGGCAGGCCGAGTACCTGCGCGTGCCGTTCGCGGACTTCAACGCGCTCCGGCTGCCCGGCGGCACCGAGCACGAGCTCGACTTCACCATGCTCTCGGACATCTTCCCCACCGGCTGGCACGGCACCCGCCTCGCCGGTCTCGAGCCCGGGGAGTCGATCGCCGTCATGGGCGCCGGCCCCGTGGGGCTCATGGCCGCGCTGTCGGCCAGCATCCAGGGCGCCGACCGGATCTTCGTCGTCGACCAGCACGCCGACCGTCTCGCGCTCGCCGAGAAGGTGGGGGCGACCCCGATCGACTTCAGCGAGGGCGACCCCGCCGAGCAGATCATGGAGGCCACGAAGGGCGTCGGCGTCGACCGCGGCGTCGAGGCCGTCGGCTGGCAGGCGCACGACCACGAGGGCGTCGAGCACCCGGCCGGGACCTACGACACCCTCGTCGACGTCGTGCGGGCCACCGGGGGCATCGGCGGGGTGGGCATCTTCCTCCCCGCCGACCCCCACGGCCCCGACGAGCTGATGCAGCAGGGCCGGCTGCGCTTCCCGTTCGGGAAGCTCTGGTTCAAGGGCCTGAGCCTGGGCACCGGGCAGGCCGACGTGAAGATCTACAACCGGCGGCTGCGCGACCTCATCATCGCGGGCCGGGCCAACCCGGGGTTCATCGTCAGCCACGAGCTGGGTCTCGACCAGGCCGTCGAGGCGTACCAGCACTTCGACGCCAGGGACGAGGGCTGGACCAAGGTCGTGCTGCACCCCTGACCCCGCCCGGCCTCCTCAGGGACCGCGGTCGACCGGGCCGGAGCCGTCGTCTCCGGCCCGGTCGGGGGCGCTCCCCTCGACGGGAGAGCCCTGGGGCCCGGCGGTCCCGGACGGCCGGGCCAGCGGTCTGAGCTGGCTGCTGAGGTCGTCGACCTCCAGCCGCGAACGGTCCGCGGCCCCCGAGCGGAAGGACGCCCGGGCCAGCAGGTGGGTGGCCACCGGGACGGTCACCACCTGGAAGGCCGCGACGAGCAGCATCTCGGGGACCGCCGACCACCCCACCTGCAGCAGCGCGCCGAGCAGCATCAGGAGCAGCCCGAGCACCTGCGGCTTGGCGCCGGCGTGCATGCGCGAGATGAGGTCGGGGAAGCGCACGAGCCCCACCCCGGCCGAGAGCGAGAGCACGGCCCCGAGCACCAGGCACAGCGCGGAGACGACGTCCAGGACCGTCTCGAGCGTGCTCACTCGCCCTCCCGGTCGCTGGGGCTCAGGAAGCGGGCGATGGTGGACGAGCTGACGAAGCCGAGCAGCGCCAGGACGAGCAGCACCGGCACGAAGGTGTCGCTGCCGTTGACGGTCATGTGCACCAGCAGCCCGGCCATGAGCAGGCTGACCAGGACGTCGGAGGCGACCGCGCGGTCCGGGCTGCCCGGTCCCCGGACCAGGCGGACCAGCGTCAGCACCGCCCCCACGCCGATGATCGCCAGCGAGACCACGCCCGCCACCCCCAGGACGGTCATGCGGTCTGCCTGCAGAGCTGCCGGTCGGCCGGCGAGCCGAACGCCTCGGCGACCAGGTGCTCGATCGCGGCAGCCTGCTTGCGGGCCGAGGCCTCGGGGTGGCTGGCGCCGAGGGCGTGGACGTACAGGGTCGCGGTCGGCACGTCGAGGTCCACGAGCAGGCTGCCCGGCAGCAGCGTGATGATCATCGACGTCACGACCGCCAGCAGGTCCGAGTCGGTCCGCAGCCGGATCGCCACGACGCTCGTGGCCGGCGGGGGCCCGGGGCGCAGCGCGAGCCAGGCGACCTGGGCGCTGGAGACGACCAGCTCGTAGACCACCCGGGCGCCGAGGCGCAGCAGCCCCACCGGGTGCGGCTCGCCGTCGCGCGGCAGCATGGGCAGCGGGAGGACCACCCGCAGCACCAGCGCCACCACCACGGCGCTGACGATCGCCTCCAGCGACAGCGAGCCGAGCAGCCCGAGGTAGACCACGACCATCAGGGTGAGCATCGGCAGCTCGTGCCGTCGCGGGATCCACGAGACGGTGGCGGGCTTCCCGCGCGTCAGCTCATGGCTCACGGCGTCTTCTCCTCTCGCACGGTGGAGGCGTCCTGCCCGCTCTGCGCCACGGCGGCGCGGTAGCCGTCACCCAGCACGTCCGACGCCGTGGCGGACGCGTAGGCGTAGAGGGGCCCCGCGCCGACGGTCAGCACCAGGGTGACGGCCACGGCGCCGACGGTCGGGACCACCGCTCCGGCGGGCACCCGGCGCGTCGCCGTGGCCGAGCCGGCGCCGGAGGGACGCTCCTGCCCGGGGGCGAGGCCGGACCAGAACGCCTTGCCCCACACCCGGGCCATCGCGAGCAGGGTGAGCAGCGCGGTGACCACGGCGCCGACGACGAGGGCCCAGGGGAGCAGCCCCCCCTCGTCGACGCCGGCCCGCAGCAGCACCAGCTTGCCGACGAACCCGGAGAACGGCGGGATCCCCGCGAGGTTGAGCGCCGGGATGAGGTACAGGAGCCCGAGCCACGGCGCGGCGGCTGCCAGCCCGCCGAGACGCTCGACGCTCGTGGTGCCGGCCCGCGCCTCGACGAGCCCGGAGACCAGGAAGAGCGCGGTCTGGATCACGATGTGGTGGACCACGTAGAAGATCGCACCCGAGAGCCCGAGCTGGCTGCCCAGGGCTATCCCGAAGATCATGTAGCCGATGTGGCTCACGAGGGTGAACGAGAGCACCCGCTTGAGGTCGCTCTGGACGATGGCCCCCAGCGCCCCGACGACCATCGTGGCCAGCGCGAGGACGAGGAGCACCATGCTGAGCGCGTCCGTCCCGTCGCCGGCGCTGCCGCCGGGGAAGAGCAGCGTGCGCGTCCGGAAGATCGCGTAGACGCCCACCTTGGTGAGCAGGCCCGCGAAGATCGCCGTGACGGGTGCCGGCGCCGTGGGGTAGCTGTCGGGCAGCCACGCCGAGAGCGGGAAGATCGCCGCCTTGATGCCGAAGGCCACGAGCAGCACCAGCTGCAGGGCGAGGGCTACCGGTGCGGGCAGCGTCGCCAGGCGCGCCGGGAGGTCCGCCATGGCCAGGGTGCCGGTGGCGGCGTAGACCAGCCCCACCCCGGCGAGGAAGATGAACGACGACGCCAGCGCCACGAGGACGTAGGTGGTCCCCGCGGCGACGCGGGGGCCCGTGCCGCCGAGGGTGAGCAGCACGTAGCTCGCCGCCAGGAGGACCTCGAAGCCGACGAACAGGTTGAACAGGTCACCGGCGAGGAAGGCGATGGAGACGCCGGCGGAGAGCACGAGGAACGTCGGGTGGTACACCGAGATCGGCAGCCGCTGGGTGCCGGGACCGTCGGCCCCGCCGGTGTCCGCCTCCCGGTCGGCCGCTGCTCCCTGGCCGACGGAGAACAGCATGACCAGCAGGGTCACGGTGGCCGAGGTCGCCAGCATCAGCGACGAGAGCCGGTCGGCGACCAGGGCGATGCCGACGCCGGTCGGCCAGGCCCCCACGGTGACCACCTGCGCGCCGTCGCGCCCGGTGACCACCATCAGGGCCACCGCGCACCCCAGCACCCCGGTCAGCGCCACGACGCTCACCCCGCGCTGGACGGCTGGTGAGCGAGCGGCGAGGAGCGTCACCGCTGCCCCCAGCAGGGGCAGCAGCACCGGCAGGGGGATGAGGGCGGTGACGCCGGCGTCGACGCTCACAGGCCGGCGTCCCCGCGGACGCGGAGGTCGTCGTCGTCGTCCTCGATGACGTCGTCCCCCGAGAGCCGGCTGCGGCGGTACACGACGGCCAGCAGGAACGTCGTGATCGCGAGCGTGATGACGATGGCGGTGAGGACCATGGCCTGGGGGAGAGGGTCGCTCATCTCGCCGGCGCCGGAGCCCTCGATGGGGGCGCGCCCGGCGGGCCCGGCGGCGGAGAGGATCAGCAGGTTGACGCCGTTGCCGACGAGCACCACCCCGACCACCACGCGGCTGAGGTGGCGCGAGGTCATGAGGTAGACGCCGGCCGCCACGACCACGCCGATCACGAGCGGCAGGACGACGGTGGGGGTCATGCCCGCACCTGCTCGGCCTCGGCCTGGTCGCGGGCGCCGACGCGGTCGACCTCTGCTCCCAGGCTGCGCAGGACGTCGAGCACGAGCCCGATGACGATGAGGTAGACCCCGACGTCGAACCCGGTGGAGGTCACCGCCTTGAGGTCGCCGAGCAGGGGGACGTCGGCGCGCAGGATCACGCTCTCGAGAACGGTCAAGCCCGTCAGCATCGGCACCACCGCGGCCAGGACGGCGAACGTGAGGCCGGTCCCGAGCAGCACCCCGGGAGGGACCCGCAGCGCCTCGCCGAGCTCGAAGCGCCCCCCCGCCACGTAGCGCAGCACCAGGGCGAGCCCCGCGACGAGGCCGCCGGAGAAGCCACCACCGACGTGGTCGTGACCGGAGAAGAGCAGGTAGACCGACAGGACCAGGACGACCGGGAAGATCACGCGCGCCACCAGCTCGAGCACCACGGACCGCCGCTCGGTCGGCAGGGTGTTGACCGCAGGGAGCCAGTTCCCGTGGCTGACCGACCGGGGGCCGGCGACGAGGTCCCGCTTGCCGTCGAGGGCGAGCACCGAGTCCCCCACCCCCGCGCCCTCGCCCGGGCCGATGTCCTGGACCCGCGGCGCGGCGCCGCTCCGCGAGCGGAGGAAGACCAGGCTCGCCACCCCGGTCGCGGCGACGACGATCACGGTGATCTCACCGAGGGTGTCCCACGCCCGGATGTCGACGAGCGTGACGTTGACGACGTTCTCCCCGCCACCGAGCTCGACCGCCAGCCGCGCGAAGCGCTCCGAGACGGGCGTGGCGGTGCGCGCCGCGATCGCGACGACCGACGCGAGGGCGAGGACGGCTCCGGCCGCCGCGGCGACGGCGAGGCGGACGGCGCGCCGCATCCGTGGCGCTGACCCGGCGGGCACGGCGTCGAAGCGGACGGGGAGGCGGCGCAGCACGAGCACGAAGGCGACGAGCGTGAGGGTCTCCACGAGCACCTGCGTCAGCGCGAGGTCCGGCGCGCCGCCGAGCGCGAACAGCGCGGCGAGCCCGTAGCCGCTGGCGCCGACCATGAGCACCGCGGCCCGCCGGTGCCCCGTGAGCGCGGCACCCACGGAGGCGGCGATCACGGCCGCGCCGGCCACCGCCTGCAGCGGGTCGTCCCACAGCCGCCAGCGGCTCGGCCACGACTGGTCGAGGCCGGCCAGGAGCACCCCACCCGGACCGAGGACCAGCACGGTGAAGATGCCCGCGAGGTACTGCGGCAGCGAGCCGCGCTGGGTGGCCTTGGTGATCGACGCCGCCGTGCTCAGCAGCCGCCTCAGACCCCGCTGGTAGACGGCGCCCGGCGCGACCGCGGCGAGCAGCCGCTGCGCGGCCAGGGCCGTCCCCGCCCTGGCGACCGGGTCGCGCGCCAGGAACAGCGCCGCGCCGCCGGCCAGCGCCAGCGCGGAGGCCAGCAGCGGGAGGCCGAACCCGTGCCACAGCGCGAGGTGGTAGCCCTCGGCGGCCGGGACGCCCTCGCCGAGGCCCGCCCGGTCGGCCGCGGTGGCGGCGACGCCGGTGGCGGCGGCGTCCACCGCCGACGGCGCGAGCCCCGCGACCAGGCAGATCGCCCCGGTGATCACCGGGGGCACCACGAGCGCCGGGCTCGGGCGCTCCCAGGGGGTGGGCGACTCGAGCGGGCGGGTGGCGAAGGCCCCCCAGACGAAGCGTGCGCTGTAGGCCACGGTCAGGGCGGAGCCGACCACGAGGACCACGGCCACGAGGACGTCCACGCCCGTCCCGGGCGGTGAGCCCTCGGCCAGGCCGAGGGTGAAGGCCTCGAACGCCGACTCCTTGGTGACGAAGCCGAGCAGCGGCGGGACCCCGGCCATCGAGGCCGCTGCTGCCACCGCGGCTGCGAGCAGCCACGGGGTGCGGCGGGCGAGCCCGGAGAGCCGGCGCAGGTCCCGGGTCCCCGCGCTGTGGTCGATCGCGCCCACGACGAGGAAGAGCGTGGACTTGAACAGGGCGTGCGCGAGGAGCATGCCCGTGCCGGCGATCGCCGCGGTGCGCCCGCCCGCCCCGAAGAGGGCGATCATGAAGCCGAGCTGGCTCACCGTCCCCTGCGCGAGGACGAGCTTGAGGTCGGTCTGGCGCAGCGCCCGCCACCCGCCGACGAGCATGGTGAGGCACCCGAGCGTGACCGCCAGCACCCGCCACGCGGGGACGTCGGCGAACAGCGGGCTGAAGCGGGCGACGAGGTAGACGCCGGCCTTGACCATCGCGGCGGCGTGGAGGTATGCGCTGACGGGCGTGGGCGCGACCATGGCGCCGGGAAGCCAGGCGGTCACCGGGACGAGGGCGGACTTGGTGACCGCCCCGACCAGCACCAGGACGGCGGCGGCGGTGAGCAGGCCGCTCGCGGGGGGAGGGTCGGCGAGGATCGCGGACAGCCGGGTCGTGCCGCTCAGGTGCCACAGCACGACGAACCCCACGAGCATGGCCAGGCCGCCGAAGGTGGTGACCAGCAGGGCCTGGAGGGCGGGCCGCCGCTCCTCACGGCTGCGGCCCTCCCCTCCCACCAGCAGCCACGAGAGCACGGTCGTCAGCTCCCACGCGACGTACAGCAGCAGGAGGTCGTCGGCGAGGACGAGCACCAGCATCACCGCGGCGAACGCGACGAGCATCCACGTGGTGCGGGTGCGGGTGCGGGTCTGCACCGCGGCCTCGTCGGTGCCGGGCGGCGCCTCGACGGTGAGGTAGCCCGAGGAGTACACCAGCACCAGGGCGCCGATGCCGGCGACGACGGCCGTGAGCACGACCGAGAGCGTGTCGAGGCGCAGGGCGAGGGTGAGCCCGAGCTCGGGCACCCACGCCAGCTCCTGCTCGCGCGTGGCGCCGACGCCGTCGCGCGCCACCACGGTCACCAGCCACACCACGACGGCGAGCGGGGCCAGCGCGGTGGCGAGGACCCCGCGCGCGCCCCAGCGCCGGACCGCGGGGACCGCGAGGCCGGCCGCCACGAGGTGCACCGCGAGCAAAGCCATCATCGAGGCGAACCCTAGGCGGGTCGTCGAGGTGCGGCGCGCCGTGGTCGCACCGGGGGCGCCGGGGTGACACGGCCCCCGGGTGCTGCCAGGGTGGTCAGATGCTCGCTCGCCCCCGCTCCCACAGGATCATCGCCGGTGTCTGCGCCGGGATCGCCCAGCGCTTCGGCGTCAGCAGGACGCTGGTGAGGGGATTGTTCATCGCCTCGCTCATCCTTCCCGGGACGCAGGTCCTGGTGTACCTGGTCCTGTGGGTCCTGATGCCCCTGGAGGACTGAGCCGCCAGCCGGTCCGGCGGCGGGCTGGAGCCCTCCGGCGGATCGCGGCCCTGACCGTGGACCTCCCGCCGACCGCTGCACCGCCGACCGCTGCACCGTCTCTCGCGTCGGGGACCACCGGTCCGCCGGCGTCGACGCCCGGTCCGCCGGTCGCCTCCGGCGGACCGGCCTCCGCCGTCGGCGCCGTCTCCCCGGCCTCGGCGCGCCGGTCCGGTACCGGCGCGACGCCCCGGCCCTCGGCGCGCCGCTCCACGAGGCGCGGCAGCGCCCGCCCCGGGGGCGTGGACATCACCCGGTCGCGGTGGTCGAGGTCGAGCTCGACGAGGAGACGCCGCACGCAGGCGAGCAGCGTGACGTTGAGCTCCGCGAAGTCGGAGCGGTCGACGAGCACCAGCTCGGTGAGCCTCACGCGCGCGTCGCGCAGGCCGGACAGGCCCACCCGCATCGCCTCGCGCTCGCGCAGCGCCTCGGGAGCGGCTCCGGTCGGGCCAGCAGCGGCCCGGCGCTCGGCGCGGCGGCGCTGACGGGAGGCCGGCCGGCCCAGACGGGCGGGCCTGCCGACGTCGGGTCGCCGCGCCTGCGCCGCGACGAGGTCACCGAACGCCCCGACGGCCACCGACGCCTCGTGGAGCACCAGGGCTGTGGAGAGCTTCACCTCCTCGCTCAGCTCGTCGGAGTCCCACGTGGTGCCGTCGACGACGTCCAGCAGTGACCGGTAGGTGCTGCGCACGGTGACGAGGCTGGCTTCGATCGCCACCACGCCCTGGCGCAGGCCGGGGCCGGTGTCGGCGAGGGCGAGGGCGCGGAGGTTGAGCCGGCGGCTCTCCATCGCGGTGTCGACGGCCGTCACGGCGCCGGGCACCCATCGGGACACGGCGCGGGCCTCGCCGACCCAGCCGCGGGCGCTCGCCGGCACGTCCTCGCTCTCCGTGAGCTCCCACGAGGAGCGCAGGAGCAGGTCGGAGACCGCGTCGGCCACCTCGGCCACGGCCTTGCCGGCGTCGTCGCTGACGATGCGCGGCGGCACGACCATCGTGATGAGGATCCCCACGGCGGCGCCCAGGAGGGACTCGACGATGCGGTGGGAGGCCGCGCTGCCGTAGCCGAACTGCCCGGCGGTGAGGACCAGCAGGGTGCTGATCGGCACCTCGATGACGTTGTCACCGAGGCGGAGGGCCTGACCGAGGAGGGCTGCGGCGACCACGGCCAGCGCGAGGGACCACCAGGTCAGCGAGACGGTGGCGGCGAAGACCGCGGCGATGGCCACCCCGGAGACGACCGCGACGATGCGCAGCGCGCCGTTGGTCAGCAGCGAGACCGGTGTCAGCTGCACGACGAGCAGGGCGGTGAGGGCGGCGACCAGCGGGGTGGACCCCGGCAGCAGCAGGCGCGCGACGAGGTAGGCGGCCGCGGCGGCTCCCGCCACGCGCACCGCCCAGCTGACGCCGTCGCGCCCGCCGCGCCACCAGCGGCGCTCCTGCGCGCGCACGAAGGGCTCCACGCGGTGCAGCACGGGCGTGGGGAGGTGGCGGCGCGCCGCGCGGGCGGCGTGGGTCCGCGCGCGCCAGAGGAACCGGGAGAGCGCAGACGGCCGGGCGTCGGCCAGCAGGTCACGATCGAGCGCGGGAGGAGAAGGGTCGGGCGCGCTCATCCCTCGATGGTCGGTCATCGCTCGGGAGAACTTGATGGACCGTCCGAGCGATCGGTGCGGCGCCGCTCGATCCGGGCCGGGAGACCGCGCGGCTGGTGCTGCGCCAGGCTGGAGTCGCGGCGCTGGGGGCTCAGCTCGACGAGCATGCGGTCGGCGGCCTGCAGCAGCGTGGAGTTCAGCGCCGAGAACCGGGCGTCGTCAGCGAGGACGAGGTCGGTCAGGCGCGCCTGTGCCTCGCGCAGGCCCTCCAGGGCCGCGTCGAGCCGGGCACGCGTGGCCTCGCCGTCACGGCGCCGCACGTCGGCCACGACCACGTCCCCGAACGACTGGACGGCGCTGGCCATGTCGTCCAGCGCGAGCGCCGCCGCGCTCCGGACCATCGCGACGAGGTCGTCCGAGCCGTCGGCCTGCTCGACGCCCTCGCCGTCGGCCTCCTCGGGGGGCCGCTCGCCGCCGTGGTCCGGCAGGTCCAGGCCGGCGCTGGAGTCGCGCAGCGCGCGGTACATGCCGCGCACCGTGATGGCGGTGGTCTCCAAGGTCTCGATGCCCTCGCGCAGCCCCGGCCCGGCATCGACGGCGGTGAGCGCCCGCAGGTTGTAGCGGCGCCCCTCCTCCGCGCGCAGCACCGCGGCGCCGACGACCGGGACGTCGTGGTTGATCTGGCGCGCGGCGCCCAGCCACTCGCCGGCCGCCTGCTCGATCGACGGTGCGGACCAGAACGTGTCGGCGGAGCGTCGCAGGAGGTCGGCGAGGCGGTCGGCCATCCCCTCGAGGGCGGACCCCGCGGCGCCGCTGGCGATGCGCGGCGGCAGCGCGAGCGTCACGAGGATGCCGACGGACGCGCCGATGAGCGTCTCGGCGATGCGGTCCCACGCCGTCGCGGTGGACCCCAGCGAGCCGGCACCGAGGACGAGCATCGCGCTGATCGCCACCTCGATGAGGTTGTTCTTCAGCCGCAGCAGCTGGCCGACGAGGATGGACGTGCCGATGACGATCGCCAGGCTCCACCACGACAGCGGCAGCTGCGAGGAGACCACCACCGCGACCAGCACGCCCGAGACGACGGCGACGATGCGGTCGGCGCCCGAGGCCAGCAGCGCGACGGGGGTGAGCTGGACCACCAGCATGGTCGTCAACGGCGCCGTCAACGGCGCCGCACCGGGCAGGACGGCCGACGCGACGACGAAGGACGTCACCGCGGCGCCGGTCAGCCGCAGCGCCCACGCCAGACCGGCGGGGCCACCCTTGCGCCACCGCTGGCGGGCGGCGCGGACCAGCGCCGGCGGCGAGAGCCTGCGCAGGCTGGCGGTGACCTCGCGGCGGACGGTGCTCACCGGAGCACCTTCCCAGCCGGGGGCGGCGCCCGCTCGGCCTCCGACAGGTCCGTGCCGATCTCACCCGGCAGGCGGGACCTCCGGCCGCAGCGCCTCGAGCCCCGCGGGCAGCGGCTGCGACGTCACCACGACGAGGCGCTGCGTGGGGCGGGTCATCGCGACGTAGAGGTCGTTGATGCCCCGCGAGCCCGCGGCGACGATCGTGGCCGGCTCCACGAGCACCACCTCGTCGAACTCCAGGCCCTTGACGCCGGCCACGTCGGTGAGGTGCACCGCGCTCGTGGTGGGGCCGCTGCGGGTGGTCGGGGCCGCGGCGTCAGCGGTGCGCGGGTCGCCGCGCAGGGCCCGCGCCAGGTGCGGGCGCAGCCCCGGCGGGCAGACCACCGCCACCGTCCCCTCGCCGCGGCGCGCCAGCGCTGCGGCGGCGGCGTCGACGACCTCGGCGGTCCAGCACTCTCCGCCCACGGGGCCGGGCGCGGTGACGGCCACCGGCTCGGTGGTGGCGTCACGCACCGAGCTGGGCACGGGGGCGTCGACGCCGGCCGCCCGCAGCGCGGCCCCGGCCAGGTCCATGACCTGGCGGGGCGTGCGGTAGTTCACCGTCAGCTGGGCGAGGTGCCAGGGCCGCCCGAGGTCGAGGCCGGAGCCCGTGGTCCCCGCGAGCACCGGGCTCAGGGCCTCCTCCCAGCCGCCGCCGCGCACGGCGCCGGCCACCGACGACGTCTGCGCGAGGTCGCCGACCACCGTCATCGAGCGGGACGGGCACCGGCGGGCGAGCACCCGCCACGCCATCGCCGAGAGCTCCTGGGCCTCGTCGACCACCACGTGGCCGTAGGTCCACGAGCGGTCGGCGGCGGCGCGCTCGGCGACGGTGGCGCCGACACCGCCGACGTCCCACCGGTCGGCGAGGTCCTCGGCGTCCATGAGGCCGGCGGCCATCCCCTCGAGGGACTCGGTGTCGTCCGTGGCGTGGCTCTCGATGACCGCCCCGGCGTACGCCAGGCGCGAGCGGCGCTCCGCGTCGGCGCGCGCGGCCGCGTCGGCCCCGCTGCGCGAGACGGGGTCGCCGACGACCTCGGCCAGCTCGTCGAGCAGCGGGACGTCGTCGACGGTCAGCGCCGCGCCGCGCTCACGGTGCAGCGACGCCAGCTCCGCGTCGCTCCACGGGGTGACCGGGGCTCGGCCGCGACCTGGGTGCCGCTCCTCGGCGAGCCGGGCCGCAGCGGCGAGGCGCTCGGGCCGGGCCCACAGGTCGGTGAGCACGCCGACGGGGTCCAGCGGCATCCACAGCAGGTTGATCTCGCGTCGCACCGCGACCGACTCCCGCAGCTCGCCCTCGATGTCGCGGCGGACCTCGGGGTCCAGGTCCTCGCGGCGCACCCCCGACGCCGCGGCGGTCTGGCGGACGAGCTCGGACAGCAGGCGCTTGACGAACGTGGTGCGGGCGGTGTTGTGGTCCGCTCCGGTGGCGCGGGCGGCGTCACGGGCGGCGCGCACGGCCGCCGGGCGCAGCTGGAGCTGACGGGACCCCTGCGGGCCGACGCCACCGACGTCGACCCGCACCGGGCGTGCGGGGATGCGCTGGCGCAGCCGGACCGCGGCGGCCACGAGAGCGGCGCTGCGCACCTCGCCCTTGAGGCGGGCGGCCTCGTCGCCGTCGGAGGTGGTGGCACGGACGCCCGGGTAGAGGCCGCCGAGGGTGGACATCACCACGCCGGTCTCGCCCAGGGACGGGAGCACCTGGTCGATGTAGCGCAGGAACGCCGCGTTGGGCCCGACGATGAGCACCCCGGAGCGGGCGATGCGGTCGCGGTGGGCGTACAGGAGGTACGCCGCGCGGTGCAGCGCGACGGCGGTCTTCCCCGTGCCCGGGCCGCCCTGCACCACGAGCACCTGGTTCATGGGGGCGCGGACCACCTCGTCCTGCTCGGCCTGGAGGGTCGCGACGATGTCGCGCATCTGGCCGGTGCGGGCGGCGTCGACCGCGGCCATCAGCGCTCCGCCGCCGGCGACCACGGCGCCGCCGTCGAGGCCGTCGGTGGTGAGCACGTCGTCCTCGAGGGCGGTGACGCGCCGCCCCCGCAGGCTCAGGTGGCGCCGGCGGACCACGCGGCCGGGGTCGGCGGCGGTGGCGCGGTAGAAGGGCTCCACCGCCGGAGCCCGCCAGTCGGTGAGCAGGGTGCGCTGGCGGTCGTCGGAGAGCCCGGTGCGGCCGATGTAGAGCGTCTCGAGACGGTCGGGACCGAGCCCGCCGTCCTGGCCGTGGTCCTGGCCATGGTCGTGGTCCTGGTCGCGGTCCTGGTCCTGGTCCTGGTCGTCGGCGACGATCGGGCGGCTGTCCATGCGCCCGAACACCAGCCGGTCCTCGACGGCGCGCAGCGAGACCAGGCGGTCCTCGTAGAGCATGGCGAAGGCGTCACGCTCGCTGCGTGCCGCCGGCGTGCCTCCCGAGGTGCGGCGGACCTCGTCGAGGCGCTGCCCCGCGAGCTCCCGCGCCTCGTCGAGACGGCGGTAGGCGAGGTCCACGTGGCTCTGCTCGGCCATGATCTCCTCGGCGATGCCGTGACCTGCTGCGCCGTCGTCGGCCCGCTCCGTGCTCCGTGCGCCGTGCTCGCCCGACACCGCCGCCCCTCCCGCTCGCCCCGTTGGAGCCGTCAACCCTGCCAGGTCGCCGCGGCCGACGGAGCCGGGGGACCGCGCGCCGCGCCGGCCGTCCCTCTCGCTCCGGGGACGCCCAGCCGTGCTGGGGACCCGCCGTGGTGCGATCGGGGACGCCCAGCCGCGCTGGGGGTCTGTCGTGGTGCGACCGGGGACGTCCAGCCGTGCTGGGCGCTCGGCCAGCGCGGCTGGGCGTCCCCGGTCACAGCAGCGGGAGCCGTGCCGGGGTCGCGCCGGGATCGCGCGGAGGTCGCGCCGGGGGCGGGCTCAGCGCCCCGCGTCGCCCCGCGCCACGAGACGCCAGACGGCGGGCACGGCGAGCGCGGCGACCACGGACTTGACGACGCCGCCGAGGACGAACGGGTACAGCCCGGCGGCCAGCGCCTGCGAGGCGTTCATCCCGGTCACCGCCGCCAGCCACGGCACCCCGATCGCGAAGACCAGGCCCTGGGCGGCGAGGAACAGCACCAGCGCCGGCCCGACGCGGCGGTCCGCGCCGTGCTGCGCCGCCAGCCCGATGAGCCAGGCGGCCGGCAGGAGGGCGAGGAGGTAGCCGCCCGTCGCGCCGAACGCCACGGCGAACCCGCTCCCGCCGTCGGCGAAGAACGGCAGGCCCACCAGCCCGGCCGCGAGGTACAGCCCCATCGAGGCGAGGCCGCGCACCGGCCCGAGGGAGGCCGCGACCACCACGAGCGCCAGCGTCAGCCCGGTGATCGGTACCGGGGAGCCGGGCACGAGGACCGTCAGCTGGGCCATCAGGGCGGTCACCGCCGTACCGCCCACCACGAGCGCGGCGCTGCGCGCGCGGGTGGACGCCCAGGCGTCGGCGAGCACCAGCCCGGGAGCGGAGGGGGACGGCAGGGCGTGGGCGGTCATCGGGGGCCTTCCGGTCGGGGCGTCGGGTGCGTCGGGTGCGTCGGGTGCGTCGGGTGCGTCCGGGCGAACGTAGCGCCCCGACGAGACCGCGGCCCACCCCGCGGACGATCTGGCAGGACCGTGCCTTGTCACACCGCTCCGAGGTGCCTACCGTCCCGGTCACCGGGTGCGCAGCGACGAGCTGGGGCGAGCGCGGACCGGACGCGACGAGGAGGACACCGTGGACGAGCGACCCGCCGCCGACCTCCCCGACCCCGCGCCGACGGGCCCGCGGCGCTCGATCGACCTCAACGCCGACGTCGGGGAGTCCTTCGGCCGCTGGGTGCTCGGCGACGACGAGGGCGTGATGCGGAGCGTCACCAGCGCCAACGTCGCCTGCGGGTTCCACGCGGGTGATCCGCTGACCCTGCGCCGCACCTGCGCTCTCGCGGCCGAGCGCGGCGTGAGCGTCGGCGCGCAGGTCGGGTACCGCGACCTGGCCGGGTTCGGCCGGCGCTTCCTCGACGTGGCGCCCGACGACCTCGCCGCCGACGTCCTCTACCAGATCGGCGCCCTGGGAGCGCTGTGCCGGGCGTCGGGGACAGCGGTGCGCTACGTCAAGCCGCACGGCGCCCTCTACAACGCCGTGGTCCACCACCGGGAGCAGGCGGAGGCGGTGGTGGCGGCGGTGCTCGCCGACGACGCCGACCTGCCGCTGCTGGGGCTGCCCGGGTCGGTGCTGCTGGAGCGGGCCACCGCGGCCGGCCTGGTCGCGGTCCCGGAGCTCTTCGCCGACCGGGGGTACACCAGCGCCACGGACGGCGGGCCCGCCACGCTCGTGGACCGCCGCCGCGACGGCGCCGTGCTCCACGATCCCGACGAGGTGGCGTCGCGGGTGCTGCGCGCCGTCACCGAGGGCGTGCTCACCACCGTCGAGGGCGAGGACGTGGCCGTCGACGCGGCCTCGGTGTGCCTGCACGGCGACTCGCCCGGCGCGGTCGCCATGGCCGCCGCGGTGCGCGAGCGCCTCGCCGGCGCCGGCGTCGACGTCGTGGCCTTCGCGTGAGCACCCCGACGGTGCGCCCCGCGGGGGACCGAGCGCTCGTCGTCGACCTCGAGAGCACCGCGCAGGCCGCCGCGGTGGCCGCGCTCCTCTCCGCCCGCCCCCTGCCCGGTCAGGTCGACGCGGTGTGCGGTGCGCGCTCGATCCTGGTGGTGCTCGACCGACCGGTGCGCCGGGGCGTGGCGGCCCGCCGCGTCGGGGAGCTGCTGGGCGAGATCGGGCACGCAGCGCCCACCGGCCCGGCGGTCGAGCACGTCGTCGAGGTGGCCTACGACGGGGAGGACCTCCAGGAGGTCGCCGTCATGACCGGCCTCGGGGATGACGGGGTCGTGGCGGCCCACACGGGCACCCCCTGGACCGTCGGCTTCGGCGGGTTCGCGCCCGGCTTCGCCTACCTGGTCGGCGGCGACCCGGCGCTGGAGGTGGCACGGCGGCAGTCCTCGCGCCCGCGGGTGCCCGCCGGCGCCGTGGGGCTGGCGGGACGCCACAGCGGGATCTACCCGCGCTCCTCACCGGGCGGGTGGCAGCTGGTCGGGCGGACCGCGGCGCGGCTGTGGGACGCCGAGCGCACCCCGCCGGCACTGCTCGCCCCCGGCGACACCGTGCGCTTCGTCGCGGTCGCGCGCCTCCCCGAGACCGCTGACGGGGTGGACGACGTGTTCCGTGGTGAGGCGGACGAGGCTGGTGGGCCCGGCGAGGTCGCCGATCCGCGAGCCGGCGCGGCCGCGGCGGACGGCGTGCGCGGTCCGGCTCCCGGGGGCGCCGCCGTGGAGGTCGCCGCGGTGGGTCTGCAGACCCTCGTGGTGGACGCCGGGCGTCCCGGGCGAGCCGGCGCCGGCGTCCCCGCCTCGGGACCGATGGACCGCAGCGCCCTGGTCGCCGCGAACACCACCGTCGGCAACCCCGCGTGGACCGCGGCCCTGGAGGTGGTGGGCGGTCTGAGGGTGGTGGCCCGCGGCGAGGTGGTGCTCGCGGTGGCCGGCGCCCGCGCGGGGCTCACCGCGACCAGCCGGGACGGCGTGCGGCGCGAGCGGGAGCACGGGGTGGCGCTCGCGCTGCGCGACGGGGAGGTGCTCGAGCTCGGTCGGCCGACGAGCGGCCTGCGTTCCTACCTCGCCGTCCGCGGCGGCCTGGACGTGGCGCCCGTGCTGGGCAGCCGCTGCACCGACACCCTCTCCGGGCTCGGCCCCGCGGCCCTCGCGGCCGGCGACGTCCTCGTCGTGGGCGCCGGCGAGGCGGGGGCCGTGCGCGAGGTCGTCGTCCCGGAGCTTCCCGAGCCTCTCCCGCTGGCCGAGCCGCCCGCGCTGGCCGTGGTCCTCGGGCCCCGCGACGACTGGTTCACGCCCGCCGCGGTGCGCTCGCTGGTCGACCAGGGCTGGACGGTCGGCGCCCGCAGCGACCGGGTGGGGCTGCGCCTGAGCGCCGAACGCCCCCTGGAGCGCAGCCGGGGCGGCGAGCTGCCGACCGAGGGGATCGCCGCGGGCTCGCTGCAGGCATCCCCCGACGGCGACCTCGTGCTCTTCGCCGCCGACCACCCCGTCACCGGCGGGTATCCGGTGGTGGCCGTCGTCACCGACGCCCACCTCGACCGCGTCGGGCAGCTGCGCCCCGGAGACCGGGTGCGGTTCACCGTCGACGAGGAGAGCTGAGGGGTCATGCGCACCGTCCTGATCGCCAACCGCGGGGAGATCGCCGTGCGGATCGCCCGCGCCTGCGCGGAGGCCGGGCTGCGCAGCGTCGCGGTGTACTCCGACGACGACGCCGGCGCCCTCCACGTGCGCGCCGCCGACGAGGCCAGGGCGCTGGGCAGCGCAGGCGCCCGCGCCTACCTCGACGCCGACGCGCTGCTGCGCACCGCCCGGGACGCCGGCGCCGACGCGCTGCACCCGGGCTACGGCTTCCTCTCCGAGAGCGCCGACCTCGCTGTCTCCGTGGTCGCGGCCGGCCTGGTCTGGGTGGGGCCGCCGCCGGCGGTGATGCGCCTGCTCGGCGACAAGGTCAGCGCCCGCCGCCTCGCCGCGGAGGTCGGCGCGCCCATGGCCCCGGGGACCACGTCGCCGGTGGCCGGCGCCGACGAGGTGCACGCCTTCGCCGAGCAGCACGGGTTCCCCGTCGCCATCAAGGCCGCGTTCGGCGGGGGCGGTCGCGGCCTGGAGGTGGTGCGGGCCCACGATGAGATCGGACCGGCCCTCGAGGCCGCGGTCCGCGAGGCGGTGGCGGCGTTCGGGCGCGGCGAGTGCTTCGTCGAGCGCTGGCTGGACGCTCCCCGCCACGTCGAGGTCCAGGTCCTCGCCGACGCCTCCCGCGTGGTGGTGGTCGGCACCCGGGACTGCTCGGTGCAGCGGCGGAACCAGAAGCTCGTCGAGGAGGCTCCCGCCCCGTTCCTCACCGACGAGCAGGGCCACGCGCTGCGGGAGGGGGCCCGCGCGGTGTGCGCCCGCGCCCGGTACGTCGGCGCCGGCACCGTGGAGTTCCTGCTCGGCGCCGACGGCACGCTCTCGTTCCTGGAGGTCAACACCCGCCTGCAGGTGGAGCACACGGTCACCGAGGAGACCTCGGGGATCGACCTGGTGCGCGCCCAGCTGGCCATCGCCGCCGGCGGCGAGGTGCCGCTTCGCGAGGACCCGCCGTCACGGGGGCACGCCATCGAGCTGCGCATCACCGCGGAGGACCCCGGGCGGGGGTTCCTGCCGGCCACCGGGACGGTGACGACCTGGCGGACGCCGTCCGGGCCCGGCGTGCGCGTGGACTCCGGCGTGGAGGAGGGCTCCGTCGTCGGCCCCGCGTTCGACTCGCTGATCGCCAAGCTGGTGGTGGTCGGCGAGGACCGCGACCACGCGATCGCCCGCGCGGTGCGAGCTCTGGACGAGATGGTGGTCGAGGGCGTGCCCACCGCGATCCCGGCCCACCGAGCGGTGCTGGAGGACGAGGCGTTCACCGCGCCCGGCGGCGTCCTGGGCGTGCACACCGGCTGGGTGGAGGAGCACCTGGCGGCGCGGCTGGCACCGCAGCCGCTGCCCGAGCCCGCCGACGAGCTGGCCGCCGAGCAGGTGCCGCTGCGCCGGGTGGCCGTCGAGGTCGACGGGCGGCGCGTGGTGCTGGGCCTCCCGGTGGACCTGGTGCTCGAGGGTCCGGGGGCGTGGGGGTCCTCTGGCCAGACCGGCTCCGCGGGGTCTGACCCGGCCTCGTCGGCGGACGGCGCCGACCCGGCGGCGCTCCTCAGCCCGTCGGCGGGGAACCTCGTCGCCTGGCTCGTCGATGACGGCGAGGACGTCGCCGAGGGGCAGGGCGTCGCCTCCCTCGAGGCGATGAAGATGGAGACCACCGTGGCTGCCCACCGGGCCGGGCGCTTGGTCAGAGGCGCCGTCGAGGTCGGCGCAGCGGTGCACGCCGGCGCCCCGCTGGCACGCGTCGAGACGTCATGATCGCCGCCGAGGACGTCTTCGGGATGAACCCGGCTCAAGCTCGAACCCTCGTGCCCGACGCGCTGCTGGTCCGCGAGGCCAGCTCGCCGCTGCGCACCCGCGGTGGCACGACGCACGCGCCCCGGGCCGCTCACCCGCGCTCGACCGCCGACCGCCGAGATCAGCGCTCCTATCCTTGACGGGTGGACGCGGACGAGGCGGGAGGGCGAGACGCGCTGCTCCTCCACGTCCTGGAGTCCGCGGCCCGCCTCCAGGAGGCTGTTCCCGACGCGGTCCTGGTCGGCGGCAGCGCCGCAGCCTGGTATGCCGGGCACCGCCTGTCCTTCGACCACGATCACGTGCTCACCGACCTCCGCGACCGCTTCGACGCGGTGCTGGAGGCGGTCGAGGCCACCGACGGGTGGGTGACCCACCGCGTCACGCCCCACAAGATCATCCTGGGGCGGCTGGGTGACGTCGAGGCGGGCGTCCGACAGCTGCGGCGCCGGCGTCCGCTCGACGTCGCCGAGGTGGTGCTGCCGTCGGGCGCGACGCTGCGGGTCCCGACCCCCGACGAGACGCTGCGGGTCAAGGCCTACCTGATCACCGCTCGCAACCGCGTGCGTGACTTCCTCGACGTCGCTGCCCTCAGCGAGCGCGCCGGGATCGAGCACGCCGCCCAGGTGCTGCTGGAGATCGACCGCTTCTACGAGGACCAGCGCGCCGCGGCCGGGAGCCGGGGAGGGGTGGTGGACCAGCTGGTGCGCCAGCTCTCCGACCCGCGGCCCGCGGACACCACCGTCATCCCCGAGCTCCCTCGCTACAAGGGCCTGGCGTCGCGGTGGCACCGCTGGGACGACGTGCGGGCGCTCTGCGCCGCCCTGGCGACGGCGATGCTGGACGCCTCGTGAGCGCCCGGGCGGCCGGTGGCGCGAGCAGCAGCGACCTGGCCTTCCGCAACGTCGACGCCCGCGTGGACGACCCGGTCGAGACCTGGCCGACAGAGGCGCTCGAGACCGCCATGGAGCGCGGGGGCCTCCCCGAGTGGCGGCGCATCGCTGCCGCGGTCCGACGCGAGCCGTGGGGGCACGTCGCCACCACCGTGGAGTCGATCCTGACCTACACCCGGCCCTACGGGGTGGACGTGCTCTTGGAGCGGGTCATCACCGCCGCTCGAGAGCAAGGCACCGGAGAGCGCGGCGCTGGCACCGCTGGTTCCGTCGACGCCACCCCGTGAGAGACCGCGGAGGCCCGTTCCTGGCTCAGGTCCGGGTTCAGCCCTCCAGGGCGGCGCCGACCACCTCGCGGGCGGCGTCCTGCACCTGGGCCAGGTGGTCGGCGCCCTTGAACGACTCTGCGTAGATCTTGTAGACGTCTTCGGTGCCCGACGGGCGCGCCGCGAACCACGCGTTCTCGGTGACCACCTTGAGCCCGCCGACGGCCTCGCCGTTGCCCGGCGCCTTCGTGAGGACGTCGGTGATCGGCTCGCCGGCCAGGGTGTCGGCGCTCACGTCGTCGGGGCTGAGCGCGGCGAGGCGTGCCTTCTGCTCGCGATCGGCCGGCGCGTCCACGCGGGCGTAGGCGGGGTCGCCGTGCTGGGCCACCAGGTGGGCGTAGAGCTGCGACGGGCTCTCGCCGGTGACCGCCTGGATCTCGCTGGCGAGCAGCCCCAGGATCAGCCCGTCCTTGTCCGTCGTCCACGTGGTGCCGTCGTGGCGCAGGAACGAGGCGCCGGCGCTCTCCTCGCCGCCGAAGCCCACCGAGCCGTCGAGCAGGCCCGGCACGAAGTGCTTGAAGCCGACGGGGACCTCGAGGAGGCGGCGCCCGAGGGCGGCCACGACGCGGTCGATCATCGAGGAGGAGACCAGCGTCTTGCCCACCGCGACGTCCTTGCGCCACTCGCTGCGGTGGGCGAACAGGTAGCTGATCGCCACCGCCAGGAAGTGGTTGGGGTTCATGAGGCCGCCGTCGGGCGTGACGATGCCGTGGCGGTCGGAGTCGGCGTCGTTGCCCGTGGCGATGTCGTAGGGGGCCCCGCCGGACATGGTGGCGACGACGCCTCCCATCACCGACGGGGAGGAGCAGTCCATGCGGATCTTGCCGTCGGCGTCCAGCGGCATGAAGGAGAACCGCGGGTCCACCTCGGGGTTGATGACGGTGAGGTCGAGGCGGTGGCGCTCGGCGATCTCACCCCAGTACTCGACGCTCGCGCCCCCGAGCGGGTCGGCGCCGATGCGCACGCCGGCGGCGCGGATCGCGTCGAGGTCGAGGACGGACGGCAGGTCGTCGACGTAGCGGCCCAGGAAGTCGTAGGAGCCGGCGTGGCTGCGGGCCCTCTCGTCGCTGACGCGCCGCACCCCGTCCAGTCCCGCCTCCAGCAGCTCGTTGGCGCGGGCGGCGATGGCGCCGGTCGCGTCGGAGCCCGCAGGGCCGCCGGACGGCGGGTTGTACTTGAAGCCGCCGTCGCGCGGGGGGTTGTGGCTGGGGGTGACCACGATGCCGTCCGCCTGACCGCGCCCGCCCTCGGAGTTCAGGGCCAAGATGGCGTGGCTCACCGCCGGGGTGGGCGTCCAGCTGTCGCGGCTGTCGACGAGCACGGTCACGTCGTTCGCGGCGAGCACCTGCAGGGCGGTCTGGAAGGCCGGGAGCAAGAGGGCGTGGGTGTCGCGGCCCATGACCAGAGGCCCGCCGATGCCCTGGGACGCGCGGTACTCCACGATCGCCTGGGTGGTGGCGAGGATGTGGGCCTCGTTGAAGGCGCCGTCCAGGCTCGACCCGCGATGGCCGCTGGTGCCGAACGCCACCCGCTGCGCGGGCTCGCTCGGGTCCGGGCTGATGTCGGTGTACGCCGCCATGAGGGCGTCGAGGTCGACCAGGTCCTGGGGCTGGGCCGTCTGTCCGGCGCGCTCGTGCATGCAGAAGTCCTAGCGCATCGCCGGTGCGGCGCGCACCCCGGGCTGTCGTGTCGCGACGAGGACGCAGCGATCGCGCCCGCCGGCCCGCTCAGGAGGTCCCCGCTCAGGCGAACACCGCGGTGGTCCACAGGTGCAGCAGCGCGTGGGCGCGCCAGGGCCGCCAACCCTGCGACGCGGCCTCGGCCTCGCGGGTGGTCCGCACCCCGAGCGCCCGCTTGGCCACCAGGTCTCCGGGCAGGAACGCGTCCGGCTCGCCCAGCGCCCGCAGCGCCACGTAGTCCGCGGTCCACGGGCCGATGCCTGGGACCGCGAGCAGCCGGGCCCGCACGGCCGCCCGCGCGCTCTCGTCCTGCCCCGGCGAGAGGTCCAGCCCCAGGGCCAGCACCCCCGCCAGGGCTGCCACCGTGGCCGAGCGGGCGCCGGTCAGTCCCGTCGCGGCCCTGATCTGCGCCGGGCCGGCGGCCGCCAGGACCTCGGGAGCCGGGAACAGCCGGAGTCCGTGGCCGGCCCGCCCGCCGTGCTCGACCGGCTCGCCGTAGGCCTCCACGAGCCGGCCGGCGAAGGTGCAGGCCGCGGCCAGGGAGACCTGCTGGCCGACCACCGCCATCACCGCGGTCTCCGCACCGTCGACCGTGCCCGGCACCCGCAGCCCGGGGCGTGCGGCGACCATCGGACCGATCACCGGGTCGCCGGACAGCGCTGCCTCGGCGGCCACCACGTCGGCGTCCAGCCCCAGCCAGCGGCGCACCGGGGCGACCCAGCCGTCGGGGCCGTCGGGGCCGGCGAGCGCCCGTGCGCCCACCGCGCCGTCGTCGCCCACCCCCACCTCGACCACCGTCGCGGTCCCGGAGTGCGGCACCGCGCGGAGGTGGGTCCCGCTGGCCGCGTCGCGCCGCTCGAGCCCGGGGACGACGTGGGCGGCGAGGAAGCGGCGCAGCGGCTCGGCGGCGAGCAGGCCGTCGTGGGGGAGGACGACACTGGCGGAGGGCACGGGTGCATCGTGCCGTCGCGGCGGTCGACGGCGGTCGACGGCGGTCACGGGCGGCACGACCACGACGACGACCACGACGGAGGGACGGGGCATGGCGACGACGGCGCCGGAGGCGTTCGAGGGCTTCGGCCCGGACCTGCTCGACTTCTACGAGGGCTTGGTCGCCGACAACTCGCGCGCCTACTGGGAAGCGCACCAGCCGGTCTACGACAGGCAGGTCGCGGAGCCCGCCAAGGCCCTGGCTGCGGCGCTCGACGAGGAGTTCGGCCCGGTCAAGGTCTTCCGCCCGCACCGTGACGTGCGGTTCTCGAAGGACAAGTCGCCCTACAAGACCAGCGTCTCGCTGATGGGCGGGGCGGGCGCGGGCATCCACTACTTCTCGATCTCCCCCGGGGGCGTCGACCTGGCCGGCGGGACGTACATGCCCTCGAAGGACCAGCTGCGCCGCTTCCGCGACCTGCAGGACGACGAGCGCCGCGCGGCAGGGATGGACGCGCTGCTGGCCGAGCTGGACGAGCAGGGTTTCTCCCCCCTGGAGGAGGACGCGCTGAAGACGGCGCCGCGGGGGTGGAGCAGGGACCACCCCCGCATCGACGTCCTGCGGCGCAAGCACCTGGTGGTGGGTCAGGACCGGGAGCCGGGCCCGTGGCTGGAGGATGCGGCGTGCCTCGACGAGGTGGCGGCCGCCTGGCGCACGGTGGGCCGGTGGAACGCGTGGTTGGAGCGCCACGTCGGGCCGCCGCTGGCGGCCACCGGCCCGGGCGGGACGCGCGCGCCGGGGTGACGACGTGCCTCCGGGGGCCCGTCGTCCCGGCGATCGAGCTCTCGAACGGGGACCTGGCGCGGCGACCTGCGGCGTGTCGCGTGCACCGACTCCCCGCTCGAGGGCATCGGACGGGCATCCGCCCGTGGGTCCGGCGACGGTCGCTGGTCAGGGCGGCGGGGCTGCGGCATGCTCGAAGGGTGCCCGAGCTTCCCGAGGTCGACGCCCTGGTGGGCTTCCTGCGCGAGCGTGCGGTCGGCGGGGTCGTGGCCGCGGTGGAGATCGCCTCCGTCGCCGTGCTGAAGACCTTCGACCCGCCCCCGACCGCGCTGGCCGGGGGCACCGTCACGGCCGTGGAGCGCCACGGGAAGTGGATCGACGTGGACGTGGACGGCCTGCACCTCGTGGTCCACCTCGCGCGCGCCGGCTGGCTGCGCTGGTCCGAGGCCCTGCCCGCCGCCCCGCCCAAGCCCGGCCGCGGCCCCGTCGCGCTGCGCGTCCGCTTGGACGACGCGGGCGACGCGGGCGACGCGGGAGCCCCCGACCGCCCCGGAGCCATCCCCGGCCGGCTGCCGGGCTTCGACCTCACCGAGGCCGGGACCCGCAAGGGGCTCGCCGTCCACGTCGTGCGGGACCCGCGCAGCATCCCGGCGATCGCCACGCTCGGACCCGACCCGCTGGACGACTCCTTCGACGTCGCCGCGCTCGCCGCCGTGCTCGCGGGGCGGCGCGGCCAGGTCAAGGGCGTGCTGCGCGACCAGGGCGTCGTCGCCGGGATCGGGAACGCCTGGAGCGACGAGATCCTGCACGCCGCGAGGCTCTCCCCGTTCGCGGTGGCCGCCACGCTCGACGAGGACGCCGTGGCCGGGCTGCACGCCGCGGTGAAGGGCGTGCTGGGGCGCGCCGTCGAGGCGTGCGCCGGTCGGCCCGCCTCCGCGCTGAAGGACGCGAAGCGCGCCGGGACGGCCGTGCACGGGCGCACCGGCGAGGCCTGCCCGGTGTGCGGGGACGTGGTGCGCGAGGTCGTCTTCGCCGACCGCTCCCTGCAGTACTGCGCCACCTGCCAGACGGGCGGGAAGCCCCTCGCGGACCGGAGGCTCAGCCGGCTCGTGCGCTGAGGGCGGCGGACCGCCCGCGGCGACCACGAGGGCCTGACACCCTTGCGCCGTGCCCGTGTGGTTGTCGATCGTCCTGGTCCTGGTCTTCGTCCTGGTGGGCGGCTTCTTCTCGATGTCCGAGCTCGCCGTCGTCTCGCTGCGGGAGTCCCAGATCCGCAGCCTCGGGTCGCGGGGGCGGCGCGGCGCGGCGGTGGTCCGTCTGCGCGGGAACACCAACCGCTTCCTGTCGTCGGTGCAGATCGGGGTGACGCTCGCCGGCTTCTTCGCCTCCGCCTACGGCGGCGCCCAGCTCGCCGGGCCGCTGGCGCCGGTGCTCGCCGACGTGGGGGTGCCGCTCGCGCTCGCGAGCGGCGCGGCGCTCGTGGTCATCACCGTCCTCGTCTCCTACCTCTCCCTCGTCCTCGGTGAGCTGGTGCCCAAGCGGGTGGCGCTCCAGCGCACCGAGGGCGTCGCGCTGCTCGTCTCGCCGGTGCTGGACCGCATCGCCTCGATCACCCGCCCCGTGGTGTGGTTCCTGGGCGTCTCGACCGACCTGGTGGTGCGCCTCATCGGGCTCAACCCGAACGCCGCGGCCGAGGAGGTCTCCGAGGAGGAGCTGCGCGACATGGTCTCCACGTCGGGCCAGCTCGGCAACGACGAGCGCACGGTGCTCACCGACGTCTTCGAGGCCGCGGGCCGGCGCCTGTCCGAGGTGATGATCCCCCGCACGGAGGTCGCGTTCCTGCGGGCCGACCTCGACGTGGGGGTGGTCGCCGACGCCGTCGAGGACCAGCCCCACTCCCGGTACCCGGTCACGGGGGAGTCCTCCGACGACATCGTCGGCTTCGTCCACGTCCGCGACGTGCTCAGCGCAGCGCGCAAGGACTTCGGGGGCACGCTCTCCGACCTCACCCGCTCGGTCACCCGGCTGCCGGGCACCGTCACCCTCCTGCCGGCGCTGACCGAGATGCGGCGCGTGCGCAGCCACCTCGCTGTGGTGACCGACGAGTACGGCGGCACCGACGGGATCGTCACCCTCGAGGACCTCGTGGAGGAGCTGGTCGGGGAGATCGAGGACGAGTACGACGACGCCGCCGACCCGAGCGAGGCGCTGAGGCCGCTGACCGGCGCCGTGGAGGTGGACGGGCTGCTGCACCGCCTGGAGATCACCGAGCAGACGGCGCTGGTGCTGCCCGACGGCCCGTTCGACACCCTCGGCGGCTTCGTCGTC
>JARICT010000097.1 GCA_029257185.1 Quadrisphaera sp. | reverse complement strand
CCAGCGCCTCGACCGCCCACGTGATCGCCGACGTGTCGCCGTGCCAGGTCAGCGTGGCGCTGCCCCCGGGGCTCGGCGTGACGACGAGGTACGCGGGGACACCCCACGACGCGTAGGTGGCCGGCTTGGTGATCGTGTCCATCGTCCGGCTGCTGGGCGAGACGACCTCGATCGCCAGCAGCACGTCGGCCGGAGCGACATACGTCGGGTCCATGGTGCCGGCGACGGCGACCGCGACGTCGGGGATGAGCAGGTCTGCCTCGCCATCGCGCTCGTGGCGGACGTTGACGCCGGGGTACGCGATGAGGCCGTCAGGGGCTGCAGACATGAGAGCGAAGGTGATCCGCGCGACCAGGCTCTGGTGAGGCACTCCGGCGAAGGGGGTCACGATCAGCGTCCCGTCGATGATCTCGTGCTTCGGCCCGGTCTCTTCCTCGGGCAGGTCGTCGATGCGCACCCTGACCTCGAGTCCAGCAGTCTCCACGGCTCCTCCGTCCGACATCATCAGCCTACGGCGCCGAGCTCCCCCAGCTGACATCCTGATCGGCGTGCCCCAGCCGGAGAGGACGATGGAGACGCTGGCTCGCGACATCGCGGCGGCGCACCTCGACGCGCGTGTCGAGCGCCATGACGACGGCTCGAGGAACAGCATGCCGGACGCCAGCATCACCTACACCGATGGCCGGCACGGATGGCTGGAGGTGGTGAGGTCCATCGAGGGCGACCACCTCGAGCAGCGGAAGAGGGTCGACCAGGGCAACAGCCTCCACGTCGACGGGCTGCACTGGCCGTGGGTGATCCACGTGGAGCACCACGTGAAGATCAAGCACCTCGATCGATGGCTTCCCCGCCTCCTGCGTGAGGCCGAGACCGCCGCCGGTGAGGACGAGCGAGGGGCGGGCGCTTCGGCGATGAGGTGCGGCAAGGGCTTGGCATACGCGAGTCCACGTGGCCACGGAACGCCGGGCGAGGTGACGGTCCGCTCGACAGGCGACAGCGGCAGTGCCACCTCCGAGGACCTTCAGGAGTGGATCGTGGAGTTTCTCCAGGGCAACGGTGACGTCGCCGACACGCTGACCAAGGCTGGTCCTGCCGACGAGCGCCATGCGTTCGTGTGGACGGACGCCGGGACCGCCCCGGCGGCGTTCTTCGTCCTGGCTCAGCGAGGAGCCGTGCATCTTCCGCCGGCCGATCCGAGCTTGCCCATCGGCATCACCCACCTGTGGATCGCCGGCGCCGGCACGGCCGACCGTGCCATCGCCTGGTTCCCCGATCGCCGCTGGCACGAGGTCTCGACCCACTGGACGGGGACGCCCGCGGGTCGAGCCCTGCTGGACGCGGCCGGGAAGTCACCCCCGCACTCGTGACCGGCGACTACAACCGGTGCAGGTTGACGTCGTAGTCGTCCAAACGTCGATCAGCGGACATGAGCACCGCACCTCGGCCCCGGGCCTGTGCGACGAGCATGCGGTCGAACGGATCACCGTGGTGACGTGGCAGGTTCGCCGCGGCCCTGGCGTCGTCGAGGGTCACTGGCCAGCCGCTGAACCCTGCTTCCTGGACCTGCTCGGGAAGATCGTCCGGCGCGACGAGCTTCCCGAGGGCACGCTTGATGCCGATCTCCCAGACGCTCGCCGCCGAGACGATCACCTCGTCAGCGCCGTCCGCGATCACCTCACGAGCCGGATCAGTCAACCGGGCATCGTCGAAGAGCCACCACAGCAGGACATGGGAGTCCAGCAGGACCTTCACGTCAGGTCGGCCTCGAGCGACGCCGCCACCTCGTCCGGCAGGTCGTCGAAATCATCGGCGATCCAACCCTTGCCCTTCCACGCTCCGGGCGAACGACGGCGCGGAGCCGAACGGAACGGGACAAGACGCGCGATGGGACGACCGGCACGACCGATGACCACGTCGCCGCCCGCCTCCACCTCCGCCAGGAGGCGCGACAGATGGGTCTTGGCCTCGTGCACGTTGACCGTGTGCGTCATCTGCTGAGGATGCTCCCGGAACCCGACTGAGTCAACTGGACTTAGTCCGGCGGCATCCCGCCTACCGCAAGATCACCTTTTTGGCCCGTACGCTCACGTGTCGTGACCCCGCTCCCCCGCTCGTCCTTCTCCCGCCGAACCCTCCTCGCCGGGGGGTCCGTGGCCCTGCTGGCGGGGTGCAGCAGCACGAGCCCGGAGCCCGCCGCGAGCGGCACGGCGTCGCCGGAACCGTCGGAGCCGAGCAGCAGCGCGCCGCCGGAGCCCAGCCCCACGCCGACGATCGACCTGCAGGCCGACCCGGCGAGCATCATCGCCCGCCCGCAGGTACCGATCCTCTGCTACCACCAGATCCGCGAGCAGACCTCGGCCGACAGCGCCGTCGACCGTCAATACATCATGCCGCCGGCCACCTTCATCTCCCAGATGGACGCCCTGAAGGACGGCGGCTTCTCCACGATCGACCCGGAGCAGCTCCTCGCCTACCTCACCACCGGGGCGGAGCTGCCCGAGAAGCCGGTGATGCTCACCTACGACGACTCGGTGATCGACGGCTACACCATCGCCCTGCCGGCGATGCAGGAGCGCGGCTTCACCGGCACGTACTTCCTCATGACCGTCGTCTTCGGCAACGACCGGTTCATGAGCACCGACCAGGTGCGCGAGCTGGATGCCGCCGGCATGCCTGTCGGCGTCCACACCTGGGACCACCACCGCGTCGACGAGTACGCCGGTGACGACTGGCGCACCCAGATCGAGGAGCCGACGACGGAGATCGAGAGCATCGTCGGGCACCCGGTCACCACGTTCGCCTACCCGTTCGGGGTGTGGGGCACCGACGCCTTCAGCCACCTCGACGACGCGGGCCTCACGTCGGCGTTCCAGCTCGACGTCGAGGACATGGACCCGCAGCGACCGCTCATGACCATCCGCCGCGCCATCGCCAACCCGCAGTGGTCCACCGACGACCTCCTCGCGAAGGTGACGGACTGGTCCTGACGCTGGTGGGCGAGCAGGCGGGCTGCCGCTGCAGGTCAGGCCCGACCGGTCAGGCCCGCTGCCTCACGCCAAGCGCTCGACGAGCCGCGCCCACTCCAGCAGCTGACGATCGGGCAGGAAGCGGTCGCGGACCCGCTCCCGGGCCGCCTCGCCGAGCTGCTCGGCGTCAGCGCCGCGGCCCGTCGACCCGCCGAGCACCTCGCGCAGCGCAGCGGCCACCTGCTCGTGCTCGCGCGGCGGGACCAGCCGGCCCGAGACCCCGTCCTCGACCTGGTCGGCGATGCCCCCGACGGACGAGGCGACGACGGGTCGGGACTTCCACATCGCCTCGGCGACGGTGAGCCCGAACCCCTCGACCAGGCTCTTCTGCACCACCACGGCGGCATGGCGCTGCAGGGCGCCCACCATGACGGCGTTCTCGTCGACGTCGTCCATGGGCAGGGAGACCAGCGCGCACCGGCGGCGCTGCTCGGGCGCCAGCGCGTGCCAGGCGTCCCGGCACTCCTGCAGCACCTGCGCGCCCTCGGGGTCGTCGCTCACCCCCTCGACGGACGGGCCGACCAGCGCGAGGCACGCCTCGTCCGCGCCGCCCGACGAGCCGACGACCCGCTCCGCGAAGAGCTCGAGCAGTCCCTGCATGTCCTTGAGCCGGTCCCAGCGGGAGACCTGCACGACCATCGGCGTGCCCGGCTCCCACGGGTCGCCCTCGCGCAGGACGTCAGCGCGGCGCTCCACCCTCACCGGCTTCTCGGCGCCGACGTCGACCTCCGCGGCGGCGTCGGACGACGCCGAGCCCGCGAGGATGCCTGCCCGCACCAGCACGTCCTGCACCACCGCGTCGTCGAGGACCACGTTCTTGACCGCGAACGGGTCGATGGCGGGGGCGATGACGACGGTCTTCTCCGGCTCCATCCAGTCCTGGGCGTACTGCGCGCGGGAGAGGACGATCGCCGCCGCCCGCTCGACGTCGGGGCGCAGGAAGGCCCACGCGGCGTCGGTGTGCTCGTCGTCCTCGTCCAGCCCGATGTGGCAGCGCCACACCGGCACGGCCCCGGCCTCGAGCACGGCGCCGACCAGGCCGGCGGTCTGCGGGTCGTGGAGCAGCACCACGTCGCCGGGGCTCAGCCGCTCGGCCAGGGAGGAGGCCTCGCTCGCGAGCGCCTCGTCGTAGAGGGTGCGCTCGTCCTCCCCGAGGGCTCCGCCGTCGCCCGGTGAGCCGTGGAGGTGGTTGTGGATCCGCTTGGTGAGCACGAAGAAGTCGTCCTCCGCCTCGAGCACCAGCCACCGGGCGTCGATGCCCGCCTCGACCACGCCCCCGAGCAGGGACTGCAGCATCTCGGCTACGCCGCCCCCGGTCGCGGTGGCGCTGACGTTCCACACCGTGCGCCCGTCCATGAGGTCGCGCACCGCGGACGCCCGCTCGCGCAGCTCATCCCAGCGTCCCGGTTCGAGCAGCGGCTCGAGCGGCTCGAGGGAACGGGCGTGGACGTCGATGTCGCGCATGGCGGGCAGTGTGCCCGACGCCCGGTGGCCTCAGCGCACCAGCGGCCCGGCCACGACGGTCAGCACCGCGCCAGCGCCCAGCCCGACCACCACGCTGGCCGCCGCGGCGACGATCGCGGCGCCGGCTGCCCAGGGGAGCGCCGCCGCACCGCCGTCGGGCTCAGCGTCGTCGGCGGCTGCCGAGAACACCGGCCGGACCCACCGCAGGTAGTAGAAGAGGCTGGCCACGGTGTTGGCGAGCAGCACCACCGCCAGCCACGCGGAGCCGCCGTCCCACGCCGCGGAGGCGACGGTGAGCTTGCCGACGAAC
>JARICT010000095.1 GCA_029257185.1 Quadrisphaera sp. | reverse complement strand
GGGGCGCCACACCGTCGACACGTCCGCGAACTCCCCTCCCCCCGGAGGTCGGCGAGCTAGCGTCGACCACGGCCGGTGACCGCTCGGCGCGGGCGAGACGGCAGGGACGGAGATCGACGTGGCGGCGTGGCTCGACCCCGCCGCCCTGACCGCCACCGCCGCCGCCGCAGCCGTCCTCCTGCTCCCCGGCCTGGCCGTCGGGCTCGCGATGGGGTTGCGCGCCCTGGTGCTGCTCGGCGCCGCACCGCCGGTCTCGGTCGTGCTGGTCGCCGTCTCGGCCGTGGTCGCCGGCGGCCTCGGGGTCGCCTGGGGCCCGCTCGTGCCCGCCGTCGCCACCGCGGCCGCGGTGGTCGCCGTGCTCGCCCACCGGGCGCTCGCCCGGTGGGCGACGAGCCGCTCACGCACCGCGGAGCACCTCGTCCCCCCGGCTCTGCCACCGGCCTCCGCAGGTCCGCACCCCACCGCGCACCCCGCGCCCGGCCCCGAGACGCCCGGCGCCCGCCACCGCACGGCGCTGCCGCGGGTGGGCCGGTGGGGGTGGCCGCTGGCGGGCGCAGCCGTCGGCGCCGGAGCCCTGGCCGCGCAGGTGCTCAGCGCGATCACCACCCCCGCGACGATCTCGCAGGCCTACGACGTGGTCTTCCACGTCAACGCCGTGGCGTTCATCCAGGAGACCGGCGACGCGTCCTCCCTGCACCTGCGCCGGGTGCTCGGCGGCGGCGCCGACGGCTTCTACCCCGCCGCCTGGCACGGCGCGGCCTCCCTCGTCGCCGCGCTCACCGGCGCCGGCCCGGTGGTCGCCACCAACGCCCTCGCCCTCGTCGTGGCGGCGGGGGTGTGGCCGCTGTCGGTGGTGCTCCTCGCGGACCGGGCGACCGGATCCAGGGCCACCGCTGCGGTCACCGGCGTGCTGGCCGGGGCGCTGCCGGCGGCGCCGGTGGCCCTGCTCGACTGGGGAGTCCTCTACCCGGTGCTCCTCGCCATGGCGCTCGTCCCCGCGGTCCTCGGGCTGCTCGTCGCGCTCGTGGCCCCGCGCGGCGCCGACCGCCCTCCCGCGGGCGTGCTCGTCCTGCTCCTCGGCGCCGGTGCCCTCGCCGTGGTCCTCGCTCACCCCAGCGGGGCCTTCACCCTCGCGGTGCTCGGCGCGCCGCTGCTGGCGTGGGCCGCGGCCACCGCCCTGCGCCGGGCCCGGGCGAGCCCCGCGGCGCGGCCGCGCGCAGCCCTCGCCGCCCTGGCCGTCGCGGCGGTGGGCGCGCTGGCGGTGACGGTGGTGGTCACGGACCCGACGCTGGCCGCGGTGGCTGCCTACACCTGGCCCGCGACCGCCCGTCCGCCGGAGGCGGCCCTGGCGGCCCTCGTGGCCGCGCCGCCCGACGGCCGCGCGGGGAACCTGCTCGCGGCGATCGCGGTGGTGGCAGGCGTCCTGGCCGTCTCGCGGGTGCGCACGGCAGAGCCCACGGCAGGGCGGACGGTGCCTCCCGCGGCGGGTCTCGCGCCGAGGCCCGGCGGCGACGCGTCCGCCGGGACGCGCCCTCCCGGGGCCGGCTGGCTCGTCCTCGCCTGGCTCGTGGCCGGCGTGCTGTACGTCGTCGCCCAGAGCACGCCGTCGAGCCTGCTGACCGGCCCCTGGTACAACGACGCGTACCGGCTCGCACCCCTCGTCGCGGTGCCGGCCCTGGTGCTCGCCGCGCACGGGATCGTCACGGTGGCGACGGTCCTCCTCGGCCGCCGGCACCGGAGCCGTGGCCGGCGCGCAGCGGCCCCGCCGCCCCGGGCGATCGGGAGGCCGGCGCTCGCGGGAGCCCTCGCCGGCGCGCTGGCGGTGGCCGTGGTCGTCGCTCCCGGCTCCGGGCGCGAGCGCACCACCGAGACGCTCACGGCGGCGTACCGCCAGGGCCCGGGCGGGGAGGCGCCGCTGATCTCGCAGGACGAGCAGCGTCTGTTCGCGCGCGCCGCCGCCATCGTCCCCGAGGGGACCGTCATCGCCAACGACCCCTTCGACGGCAGCGGCCTGTCCTACGCCCTCGCCGGCCTGCGCCCCCTCTTCCCGCACATGGGCTCGGAGTGGACCCCCGCCGGCGCCGTGGTGAAGGACCACCTGACCCGGGTGGGTACCGACCCCGCCGTCTGCGCGGCGGTGAGGGAGGAGGACGTCGGCTACCTCTTCGCCCTCGGCGAGCGCTACCTGGACTTCGTGCCGCGGGCCGCCTTCTTCACCCGCGTCCAGGGGGCCGCCGACACCGACGCCTTCGAGGAGGTCGCCCGTGAGGGGGACGCCCGGCTGCTGCGCCTGGTCCGGTGCGGCGGCGAGCCCGTGGGAGCCGGGCCGGGCGCGGCCGGCTGAGCCCCCGGGCTCCTCGAGGCGCGGCGACGCCTCAGAACCGGCGGTTGACCAGCACCGGGAGGCTGGCCCTGGCGCTGGCCACCGCGTCGACGTCGACGTCGACGACCAGCAGCGACGGCTCGGCGCCCAGCTCACCGAGCACCTCGCCCAGGGCGGAGACCACGAGCGAGCCGCCCACCCCGGTCGGCGCACCGGGCCGCTCCCGCCGGGTCACGCCCGCCGGGAGGTCCGCCTCCTCCACGCTGAGCGGGTCCGCCTGGTCGCACACCGCCACGACGCAGGTGCTGTCCAGCGCGCGGGCGCGCGCCAGCAGCCGCAGCTGCTCGGCCTTGCCCGGCCCGCTCCCCCACGAGGCCGGCAGGACCACCACCTGCGCCCCGGCGTCGGCCATCGCCGTGAACAAGCCGGGGAAGCGCACGTCGTAGCAGGTGGCGACCCCCACGCCCACCCCGCCGACGTCGACGACGAGAGGCCGATCGCCCGGCTCGACCGTCGCCGACTCCCGGGAGGTGAAGGCGTCGAAGAGGTGCACCTTGTCGTAGGCCGCGTCGGCGCCGCCGCCGGCGACGAGCGCGGTGTTGCGCACCTTGGCACCCGAGCCGCCCGTGCCCTCGGGACCCTCGGCGCCGGGCGTGAAGGTCCCGACGACGACGGTGAGCGCCGCGCCGGAGGAGCGCTCGGCCTCGGCCACGGCCTCGCGCACGGCGCTGGCCCAGGGTCCGTCGAGCGGCTCGGCCACCGCGGCCAGGGGCCCGGCGCCGAACGCCCGCAGGGTGGCCTCGGGCAGCACCAGCAGACGCGCTCCCGCCGCGGCGGCGTCGCTGACCGCGCCGCGGACCAGCGTCAGGTTCTCGTCGGGGTCGCTGCCGGACAGCAGCTGGGCCAGGGCGATGCGCACCAGCACACCCCACCATGCCCCCGCCGCCGTGCACGCTCCGGTGTCAGCGGACGGCGCACCCCTCTGGGGGCGGCACGACCGCGTAGGCGGCGACCCCCCCGGACCTGGCCACGGGCTCCAGCGCGGCGACGCCGTCCAGCCCGACGAACCCCTCCGGGCGGTCCTCCTTCGCGGAGACCATCACCGGCGCGTCGTAGACGTAGCAGACCGACAGCGCCTCGAGGGCGTCCCGGACCCGGGGCGCGGTGTCCGCGCGGCTCAGGCCGTCGAGCAGGGTGGCGGCGTCACCGCTCGGGTCCCGGTCGTCGTAGTGGGTGAACATCGGCATCGTGCCGGTGAGCGCGTAGAGCCACGGCGACCCGTCGAGGGGGTCGTTGAGGATGCGCCCGCCGCGGGGCAGCGGCTGGCGGGCCAGGGCGTCCATCACCGCGCGCGCGTCCTCGCCGACCACCCGCTCCGTCCACGCCGCGTGCACGCGAGGCTGCGCGCGCTCGGCGCTGGAGACGCCGAGGGCGAGCACCGCGGCAGCCATCCCCGCCGCCCCCACGCCCAGGAGGACGCCCCGCGCCAGGCCGCCCGACGCTTCGTGGTCGTCGCCCTCGCACGCCGGGAGCCGGCGGCCGTCGCCCTCGCGCCGGCCCACCGGGCGCTGTGCGCCGGTGCCGGGCGGCGCCCCCGTCCCCGGCACCAGGGCCGAGCCGGGCACCGGACCCGCACCGGGCCACGCACCCGCCACGGACCTCGCCAGCACGCGCTCGCCCCCGGTGAGGCCGGCCGCTGGACCGTCGGGGCCCGACCCGGCGGACCCGGCGGACCCGCCGGACCCGGCCACCGCGCTCATCCCGGCCCCGACGGACGCGGGCGTCCTGCGGGTCGCCGCGGGGACGCCCGCCGCGGGCAGGGTGATGACGCGGACCGGCCAGGCACCCGCACGCGCCTCCCGCGGCGCGGCGGACCCCGCGCGGACCGGCGCCGTCAGCAACCGCGACGCCCCGCTGGCCACGGCCACGCCGGCCGCCAGCGCCCCGACGAGAGCGACCAGGGCCACGAGGCGGGACTCGACGTTGAAGAACCAGCCGGTGATCAGCGTCAGCGGCGCTGCCACGGGCGTGAACGTTTCCAGGGCCGCGAGGACCAGCACCACCCACAGCCCGGCCAGCCACCGGGCGCCGCGCGTCAGGGCGCACCCGAGCGCGCCGGCCACCAGCAGCGCCCCCGCGAGCGGCTGCCCGGCGTCCTGCGGCACCCCGTATCCCGTCCCGGGAACCACCGGTGCGCTGAGCCCGGCGACCGACGCGAGCGCCGGCGCCAGGCCCTGGCCGAGGCGGTAGTCGTACGCGAACACGGACCCGACGGCGCCGACGTGGTCGCGCGCGACCACCGTCGCCCCCGCCACCACGGCCAGGAGCCCGGCGACGGCGAGCAGCCCGCGGGTGCGGGCGGCGCCGCGGCGGGCGAGAGCCCGTCCGGTGGCCCAGCCCAGCGCGAGCAGCACGGCGACCACGGCGCCGGAGGGGTGGACCAGCCCGGCGCCGGCCACGGCGACCAGCGGCACCGCCGCCGCGCAGGCCCGGGGCATCGCCCCGCGCCGTGCCGCGTCCGCGCAGACCACCAGGGCGAGGACCGCGACGAGGGCGAGGACGAAGCCCACCGTCATGGGCCAGGCCGGTCGCCACACCCGGTCCAGCGGGAAGGCGGTGGGGAGCACGCCCACCACGGCGGCGACGCCGGCGCCGGCGCCGCGGGCGCGGTGGTCCAGCCCCCGCCCGTCCCGACCGGCGGCCTCGCCGCTGAGGACCCATGCCAGCGCGGCGAGGACGACGGGCAGCACCAGCACCACGTGCAGGGCGACGACGGCCTGCACGGAGGCGGAGACACCGGTGGAGGTGGCCCGCTCGACCAGCGCGGCCTGCACGTGCAGGCCCGAGGGGTACCAGGACTCGGCGTCGCGCCACCCCGCCCCGATGAGCCGGCCCGCCGCCGAGGGCCGCCCGTCCGCGGAGTCGGCGATGAGCCGCGTGAGGTTGGCGTGCCAGGCGGCGTCCCACAGCTGGTTGACCGCGCCGAGCTGTGCGCCGGAGCGCGCCAGCACGCCCGCCAGAGCGGCGGCGCCGACGAGGGCCCCGCCGGCCGCGAGGACCAGCCCGGTCGTGCGGTGGACCCGTGCTGCTGCTCGGGTGGTCCCGTCCCGGCGGGGCGCGGGGGGACCGTCGGGCAGCGGAGCGGGGCGGGGGCCGGTCCGTCGAGGCGTCCGCGCTGGTGGCCGGGCGGCCCGCCGCCTCGCCGTCCACCGCACGAGGACGGCCAGCAGGCAGCAGAGCCCCGCGCCGAGGACCGCCGCCGGCCAGGTCACCGGCCCCCCGAGCGCGGCCCAGCCCCCGACGACGGCGGCGCTCAGGGCCGGGGCGAGCACCGGGGCCCACCGCCACGGCAGCCCGAGGGCGCGCCCGACGAGCAGCCCGGGGACGAGCGAGACGACGGCCGCTGCCGTCAGGGGTCCGAGCAGCCCGAGCACGGGCGCCAGTGTCGGCGACGCAGGCCGCTGCGCGCGGTCGAACGCCGCGAGCGGCGCCCACCCCGCGGCGGCGGCGCGGTCACCGCTGCGGGTTGATCACCGTCTTCACGGTGCCGGGCGCCCCCGTGAGCTCGAGCGCGTCGGCGCTGCCTGCGAGGTCGAAGCGGTGCGTCACCAGGCTGGCGACCTCGGCGCGGCCCGAGGCGACGAGCGCGATGGCCGTCGGCCACGTGTGGCGGTAGCGGAACACCGGGACGATGGTCAGCTCCTTGTTCGACGTCTGCGTCAGGGGCAGCCCCACCGCGTCCTCGTGCGAGAGCCCGATGACGGCCACCCGGCCGTTCGGGTTGAGGTCCTCCAAGCCGGTGGCGAGCACGCCGGGGGCGCCGGAGCACTCGAGGAGGACGTCCGCGCCGGCGGCGACGCCGGGGCCCTCGCCGGCCTCGACCACCTCGAAGCCCAGCGAGGAGGCGAACTCCAGGCGGTCGGTCGCGACGTCGCTCAGCATCACCGAGGCGGCGCCCATGGCCCGGGCGGAGATGCCGGCGAGCAGACCCACGGCGCCGGCGCCGGTGATCGCCACCGCGTCCCCGGGCTGGACCCCCGCGCGCTCGCAGCCCCACAGCCCCACGCTGAGCGGCTCGAGCAGCGCCCCCTCCTCGTAGCTCATCGCGTCCGGGAGGACGAAGAGCTGGCGGGCGTCCATGACCATCAGCTCGGTGAGCGCGCCGTCGTAGGGCGGGGTGGCGAGGAACTCCATCCGCTCGCAGAGGTTGTAGCGCCCGCGCACGCACTCGGCGCACACGTGGTCCGGGGTGCCGGGCTCGATCGCCACCCGGTCCCCCACGGACAGGGCGTCGGTCCCGGCGGCGTCCGGCCCGAGCCCGACGACGCGTCCGGCCGCCTCGTGGCCGAGGACGATCGGCCCGTCGACGACGAAGTCGCCGATCCTGCCCTCGCGGTAGTACGCGACGTCGGAGCCGCACACCCCCACGGCCTCGACGGCGACGAGCGCCTGACCGGGCGCGAGCGACGCCTCGTCGGGCACCTCCCGCTCGAGGACCTCGATGGTCCCCACCTGCGTCATGACGGCCGCCCTGCTCGTCCGGGTGGTCTGGGTGGTCTGGTTGCCGTGGGCCATCTGCATCCTCCTGGGGACCGGGCTGGCACCGGCGGAGGCCGCCGCGCTGGTGTGCGCCGCGCTGACCGCCACCGGGCTGATCCAGCCGCTCCGCGGGCTGGCCCCGCGCGCAGGGCCAAAGTTACCGCTGCCCGGTCACGGCGGTGGCCGGCGTGTCGGCGGTGGACACGCCGTGCCCGCCCCTAGCGTGCGAGGAGTCCGTCGCCGGCCTGGCGAGGACCTCCCCCGCAGACCAGCAGGAGGCGCCGTGAGCGGCCGACGCGTGGCCCACTCGGCCCCCACCGGGCCGGCGGGCGACGAGCTCCCCACCACCGCCGGCGCGGCTGACCTCAGCGGGCTGCGCGCCGACCTCCTCGCCACCCGCAGGGGCGCCTCGACGCCGGCGGGGCCGATCGCACCCGCCGTGGGGGTCGAGGACCCGGTCGGCGCGTGGGTCGAGGAGCCGCCCACCGTGTGGGTCGAGGACCCGGTCACCGACCCTGACGCGCTGGCCGCGAGCGAGAGCGCCACCCTCCACCCCGACGACCTCGTGGCACTCCACCGGCTGCCGGACCCACGCCCGGCGCCGGCCACCCACCCGCCGTACGCGCTCGACGCCGGAGCCGACGGTCTCCCGCCCTGGCAGGCACCGGAGCCGCGCCGACCCAGAACGCCCCGGGGCACTGTCCGGCGCGCGATGGTGCTGGCGGTGGCGGTCCTGGCCTTCCTGGTCGGTGCCTCCCTCTCGGCCGTCATCACCGAGGGGCAGGTCCGCGACGCCCGCGCCGAGGCCGCCGCAGCCACCGCTCAGGCACGGGACGCGCGGGAGTCGGCGAGCCAGGCCCGCGCCGCGCTGCGCCAGGTCGAGGAGCGCGCCGCGCTCACCGCCCCGGTGCCCGAGGATCCCGAGGTCTCGGAGGGCAGGGACGCCGCGGTGAGCGACGCCGGCACCCCTGCAGCCGGCGGGTAGGTTCCCGCCATGGCATCGGTCGTGAGCGGCTCGGTGCCGGGCACCGGCGCGGACGTCGACCCGCACCCGCAGGCACCTTCGCCCGCGACCCCGCCCGCGGAGGCCCCGTCCACCCGCGCCCTCCCCCGCCCCGTGGTGGTGCTGATCGGCGGCGCCGCCCTCGTGGTGGTCCTCGCCGGCGTCCAGCAGCTGCAGAGCCTCGTCGGACCCGCGTTCCTGGCCTTCACCCTCGTGCTCATCATCACCCCGGCCCAGCAGTGGCTGCTGCGCCACCGGGTGCCCGCGGTCGTGGTCGTCGTCGCCTCGATCCTCGTCCTCTACGCCGTCATCCTGGGGCTGCTGGCGGCGCTGGCGATCTCGGTCGCCGCCCTGGTGCGCGTGCTGCCGTCGTACTTCGGGACGTTCGAGACCTACTACACGGACGCTCAGGCCCAGCTGGAGCGGATCGGCGTCAGCGGCCAGCTGATCAACGACGCGGTCTCGCAGGTCTCGCCGTCGAGCATCTTCGGGTTCGCCACCACCTTCCTGCAGCAGCTATTGAGCGGCCTGACGTCGGTCACCACGGTGGTGGTCCTGCTGGCGGTGATCGTGCTCTTCCTCGTCGTGGACGCCCTGACCGCCCCGCAGCGGCTGGCGGCGGCGAAGGTCTCTCACGGCCCCCTCATGGAGGCGATGCTCGGGTTCACCGCCGGGGTGCGCCGCTACTGGCTGGTGACCACCGTCTTCGGAGCCGTCGTCGCGGCCCTCGACGTGGGCGCGCTGCTGCTCCTCGGCGTGCCCCTCGCCCTCACCTGGGGCTTGCTGGCCTTCATCACCAACTACATCCCGAACGTGGGGTTCGTGCTCGGTCTCGTGCCGCCGGCGCTGATCGCGGTGCTCGAGGGCGGGCTGGTCGACGGGATCCTCGTCGTGGTCGTCTACTCGGTCCTCAACGTGGTGATCCAGACGATCATCCAGCCGCGGTTCACCGGCGACGCCGTGGGCCTCACCGCGACGGTGGCCTTCCTGTCGCTGCTCTTCTGGGCCGTCGTCCTGGGCCCGCTCGGCGCCCTGCTGGCCATCCCGGCCACCTCCTTCGTCAAGGCGGTCCTGGTGGACGCCGACCCCTCGGCGCGCTGGATCAACGCGTTCGTCGCGACGGACTACGCCGGTGAGGACGAGCAGCGTCCGGGAGGGTCGCAGGAGCGGGAGCACCACGGGGCGAAGGGCCGGCGGCGCGCCCTCCCGGAGGACGGCGCGGAGACCGTCCCCGCGCGGGGCGAGGAGCTCGAGCAGCCGGGGGCACCGGAGGACACCGTGGTCCCGCACGCCATCGGCGGTGGCGGTGACGACGTGGACCCGCCGTCCGGGCACGACCGTTGATCACGCTCCGCACCTTGTCGTTCACGAATTGCCATGGTTTGACGACCGCTCACCACGTGCCGTGATTGTCAACAGCTGACGCGTCATTGTCATGGGCCAGCAGTGCCTTTCCAGTGGGCGGCCCTCCTGCCCGCTGCGACACTCCGGGGATGACGCCATCGACCCACTCGGACTCACCCCCCGCGGGCCGTCGTGCTCCACGACGCCGTGCGCCACGGGCCGACGACGACGCTGGCGAGGCCGCGGGGCAGGCCAGGGCACCGATCGAGGTGGCGTTGGACACGGCAGGACTGCGCATCATCTCGCTGGAGGACTACGCCGACGGCAGGGACGGCGCCGACGGGACGGACGGGAGGAGTCAGCGCGAATCTCACTGATCATCCCGGCCTCGTCACGCTGAGTGTCTAGATTCCCCCCAGTCGGGGTCGACTTCGGGCGTTCAGGTCTGTTTGGGTGACGTTCTGCCCCGCGGACCCCCTCCGGTGCGCCACGGTGAGTCACGTCAGCTGCAGTCGGCGCTGACGGGGCGGAGACACACTCATGACGGACTGGCGCGAGCGAGCGGCGACACCTGCTCCAGCGACCGAGCCGAGCTCGCTGTATGACTACGAGGCGTTCTCGACGTTGACGGGGCCGTTCGTGGCGGCGGGTGAGGACTACCGGGTCAGCTATCGGTCGGTGATGGGTCGGCGTCGGGACCGGTTGCGGTCGTTGGTGTTGAC
>JARICT010000090.1 GCA_029257185.1 Quadrisphaera sp. | reverse complement strand
GCGGTGCTGCTGCGGATGCTCTCCCTGGACCTCGGGGAGATCGACGACTTCCCCTTCATCGACCCCCCGGACCGGCGGGCGGTGCGCGACGGCACGGCGCTGCTCGACGAGCTGGGCGCGGTGGAGGAGGTCCGCGAGCGCAGCGAGGACGCCGCGGCCGGTGGCGCCCCGCGACCCCGCCGCCTCACGGTCGTGGGCAGGCGCCTCGCGGACCTGCCCATCGACCCGCGCCTGGCGCGGATGGTCGTCGAGGCCGAGCGCCTCGGCGTGCTGCCCGAGGTGCTGGTCGTGGTGGCGGCGCTGAGCGTGCAGGACCCCCGCGAGCGCCCGTCGGCCGAGGCCGGGGCGGCGGCGCAGCAGTCCGCCGCGCAGGCCCACGCCCGCTTCGCCGACGAGACGTCGGACTTCGTGGGCTGGGTGAACCTCTGGAACTACCTGCGCTCCCAGCAGCAGGCCATGGGCTCCAGCGCGTTCCGGCGGATGTGCCGCGCCGAGCACCTGCACCACCTGCGGGTGCGCGAGTGGCAGGACCTGCACGGGCAGCTGCGCGGGATCGTGCAGCGCACCGCGCGCCCTGGTGGAGGGCGGGGCCGTGGGCGGGGTCGCGGCAGGGGCGGTGAGCAGCCGGACGGCCCGCAGCGCGACGAGCACGGCGCCGAGCAGCGCGTCGGGCCGGTGCGCGCCGACGAGGACCTCGCCCGGCTGCGCGACACCCTCCACCAGGCGGTGCTCTCCGGGCTGCTGAGCCAGATCGGCTACAAGGACGTGCGCGAGCCGAAGGGCGGATCGGACCCGCGGGCGAAGAAGGAGACGCGCCGGCGCGGCCCGGCGGAGTTCCTCGGCGCGCGCGGCACCCGGTTCGCCATCGTCTCCGGCTCCGCGCTGTCCAAGAAGCCCCCGGCGTGGGTGGTCTCCGGCGAGCTCGTCGAGACCAACCGGCTGTGGGCGCGCACCTGCGCGCGCATCGACCCGGTGTGGGTCGAGCGCGCCGGCGCGCACCTGCTGGTGCGCACGTACTCCGAGCCCCGGTGGGAGGCCAAGCGGGCCGCCGCGGTGGCCACCGAGCGCGCCACCCTCTTCGGCCTGCCGGTGATCACCGGGCGGACGGTGGACTACGCGCGCATCGACCCGGAGGTCTCCCGCGAGCTGTTCATCCGCCACGCCCTGGTGAACGGGGAGTGGAACAGCCGCCACGACGTCATCACCGGGAACCGCGAGCGCCTGCAGCGCATCGCGGACCTGGAGGACCGCACCCGCCGGCGCGGCCTGGTGGCGGACGAGGAGACGCTCCTCGCGCTGTACGAGGCGCGCATCCCCGAGCACATCGTCGACGCACGGACCTTCGAGCGGTGGTGGCGCACCACGCGCCGCGAGCACCCGGACGCCCTGACCATCACCGAGGGCGAGCTGCTCGCCGGCGACGGCGACACGCTGTCGGACGTGGACGCGCAGTTCCCCACCTCGTGGACCACGCAGAGCGCCACGTTCGACGTCTCCTACCGGTACTCCCCCGGCGACCGCGACGACGGGGTGACGATCCACGTGCCGGTCTCGGTGCTGGGCGACCTCGACGCCGCCGGGTTCGAGGCCCAGGTGCCGGGGCTGCGCCTGGAGCTGGTGACCGCGCTGCTGCGCGCCCTGCCCAAGCCGCTGCGGGTCCAGCTGGTGCCGGTGCCGGACACCGCACGCTCGGTGGTGGCCCGTCTGGAGGTCGAGCGGCCGGGCGGCGCGTTCCTCGACGCGCTGACGGCGGCGGTGCGGGCGGTGCGCGGCGTCGACGTCCCGCGCTCGGCGTGGGACTGGGAGAAGGTGCCGTCCCACCTGCGCACCACGTTCGCCATCCAGGGTGACGACGGGGAGGTGATCGCCCGCGGCAGCGACCTCGCGGCGCTGCGCGAGCAGGTCCGGCCCCAGCTGCGGGCGTCGGTGGCGCGCGCGGTGGGCGGCGGGGCGCCGGGCGGGACAGGAGCACGACCCGCAGGCCCTGGTCCCGGCGACCTGCGGCGCAGCGGGCTGACCACCTGGCCGGACGACCTCGCCGCGCTGCCCGGCGACGTCACCGTCACCACCACCGACGGGCGCACCGTCGTCGGGTACCCGGCGCTGGTCGACGAGGGCGAGGCGGCCGGCGTCACCGTCTGGGAGTCCGCCGCCGCCGCGGCGCGCTCCCACCCCCGGGGCGTGCGCCGCCTGCTGCGCACCGCGGTGACGGCCCCGGTGCGCGACGTGCTGGAGGCCCCCGAGAACGCCGAGCCCGCCGCCCGCCTGGCGCTGGCACGGGCCCCGCACGGCTCGGTGGCCGCGCTGGTGGGCGACGTCACCGACGCCGTCGTCGCCGACCTCGCGGGAGAGCGCGCCGCCGGCGTCCGCGACCGCGCGGCGTTCGACGCCCTGCTCGCCGACGTGCGCCCCCGGGTGACGCCGGCCGTGCTCGCCGCGACGCGCACCGCCGTCCGGGTGATCGCCGCCGCCGCCGACGTCCAGCGCCGCCTCGACGGGCCCACCGACCTGCGGGTGCTCGCGGCCGTCACCGACGCGCGCACGCAGCTCGCCGCCCTGGTGGGACCGGGGTTCGTCGCGGCGGCGGGCTCGTCGCGGCTGCCGGACCTGCTGCGCTACGTGGCCGCGATCGGCCGCCGCCTCGACGCGCTGCCCGCCGGCGCCACCCGCGACCGCGACGCCACCGGCGTGGTGCAGCGCCTCGCCGCGGACATCGACGCCGCGGTGGCCGCCCTCCCGCCGGACCGGCGCGGTGACGCCGACGTCACGGCGCTGCGCTGGCAGCTCGAGGAGCTGCGGGTCTCGCTGTTCGCCCAGACCTTGGGCACCAACGGTCCGGTGTCGGAGAAGCGGATCCGCAAGGCGCTGGTCGCGGTGGTCTGAGCCTGGTGCTGCTCTCTCGGCGCCCTAGACTGCGGCGATGACAGCCGATGCAGGGGTGCGCACCACCGCGGAGGATCTGGCATCGATGCCCGACGACGGACGACGACGCGAGCTCGTGGACGGTGAGGTCATCGAGACGGCGCCTGCAGGGTTCGAGCACGGAGACGTGGCTCTGGGCATCGGGGCGAGCTTGCGGAGCCACGTGCGCAGAGACGGTCTCGGCAAGGTCGTGGCGGCGGAGACCGGCTTTCTCCTCGCACGATCCCCCGACACCGTGCGCGCCGCCGACGCCGCATTCGTCGCTGCACACCGCGTCCCCCCCGCCGACCAGCGGTCAGGTTTCCTGGAGATGGCCCCGGACCTGGCCGTCGAGGTCGTGAGCCCGTCGGACCGCGCCGGTGCCGTGCTCGCGAAGGCCCTCGCCTGGCTCGACGCCGGTTCCCGTGAGGTGTGGGTGGTCTACCCCGCTGCGCGCACCGTCGCGGTCCACTCCCCCGGCGGTCACGTCCGGCTGCTCGCAGGGCCGGACCGGCTCTCCGGCGGTGACGTCGTCCCCGGCTTCGAGACCACGGTCGCCGACCTCTTCGACTGAGGGACGCCCTCACCGCTGCCGGCGGCCCCACCGGCGCACGGGCCGCCTCACCGGGCGCGCCTGAACCGGCTCCTCGGGGACGACCTGCGGGTGCGCCTCGACCCAGCGCGCCACCTGCACCTCGACGTCGAGGAACGGCACGGCCAGCGGCGGGTCGGCCTGGGGCGTGCGGTAGCCCCGATCGAGGCGGACGTTGAAGTCCGCGACCAGGGTGCGCACCTGCGCCTGAGCGCCCAGCGTGGGGACGGCGGCGACCAGCTGTTCGCGCTCGCGGCGCATCGCGAGCGCCAGCGGGAGCGCGGCGGTGAGGTCGGCGCCGGTGCGCCGGGCCCACCGCACCGCCCAGTCGCCCGGCGACAGGGGCCGGCCGAGCCCGGTGAGCGGCTTGCCGGCGCCGGGCAGGTTCTCGAAGTCGCCGCGCTCCAGGGCTTCCTGCAGGCGGCGCTCTCGCCAGTCACCGTGACGGCCGGTCGGTACGCGATCGCTCACCGCCCCACCCCACCAGCAGTCGGCGACCCTCGCACCCGGCGATCGCGTCCCTCCTCGGGCGTCGCCGTCCGGGGCGCCCGCGTCAGTCCCGCCGTCTGCAGACGGCCTGGCAGGGCCCCCCGTGGCCGCGGCAGAGCAGCGCTCGCACCCGGGACAGGGCGTCCCGCGCGGTGAGCGCGGGGTTCTCGCCGGGCAGCAGCAGCGACACGTCCGCATGGCTGCTCTCCCGCTCCAGGCGGAGCACGAGGCGGTGACGGTCGAGGCGGAGCGGCACGACGCGGTCGCCGGCGCGCAGGAGGCCGGGCGGCAGCATCCGCGCGAACACGCCCAGGGCGCCCGTGTGGTCGCTCGCCAGGTGCTGGAGCAGCTCGGCCTCCTCGCGGGCGAGCGGGTCGGCGCTGGCACGGGCGTACTCCGCGGGGTCGACGTCGACCGGGTCGTGGCCGGTGCGCTGGAGCGCGAGCGCGCGCGGCTCCAGGCGCAGCACCACCTCGGTGGGCTCGAGCCTGCTGCCCGTCGGGTGCGCGTCCTCCCAGGCGGCAGCGGCCTCCTCCCGGGGTGGGCGGCGCAGCCAGGCGAAGATCTCGAGGTGGGCGCGCTCGCGCTCGCGGACGGCGACCGGCGCGACGTCGACGAGGAACGCCTGCGTCGCCACGAGGACCTGCGCGCGGACCTGCGCCACGAGCGGGGCGGCTTCGGGCACCGCCACCAGCAGCCGGCCCAGAGGGTCGACGCGCTGCGCTCCGACCAGCACCACGGTGGTCTCGGCCGCGGTGTGCAGGGAGAGGGACGATGCGCCGGCCACGAGGCTCCGGGCGGCCTCGGCGGCGGTCGGCTCGCTCATCGCGGCGGCCCAGCGGTGAGGAGCGACCCCAGACCCGTCGTCGTCATGAAGGTAAGCCTAGCCTTACCTCGTCGCGTCGCCCGTCGTCCCGCCGCGGACGAACCCTCACAGGCGGACGACCTTCGCCACCACGCACTCGGCCGCGGGGCCGGTCGCGGCGACGGAGAAGATCTCGAGCTTCTCCTCGCGGGGGTCCACCGCACGGATCGACCCCATGACCTCCCCGACCAGCCTGCCCTCGTCGTCCAGCGCGTGGACGAGGACGACGTCGTCGCTCGAGGCGATCCGGGAGTTCCGCACGGTCACCGAGACCCGTAGCGAGTCGTCGCCGACCGTCGGCCCGCAGCGGGTGACGTCCACGTCCTCGGCGATCGGCCCGCCCGCCCGGCCGTCCGCGTCGGTCGAGGACTCGTACCCCGCGTCGCCGTCGAAGGCGCGCGGGACCGTGGCGACCAGCTGCCACGTCGCCACGAGCATCAGCGCCGCGAGGGCCCCGACGGCGTTGATCCCCGGCACCCAGCTCAGCAGCAGCGCCACGCTGGCGACACCCAGCGACGTGACCGCCTGCCAGGTGCCGGGCGGGCGGGGGCCGGGGCGATGGTCTGGGCCGAGAACTGGGCGCGGCCGCTCGTTCATCCGGGCACGGACATGGCGGCGGTCGAGAGGAGCTGCACAGCCCGTCCGAACGTCCCGAGCAGCACGAGGCCGCAGAGCGCAGCACCGATGATCGCCATCACCCTGCCCCGGTGCTCCGGTCCGCGAGCACGGACAGCGGCGACGGTCCCGAGCACGATGCCGGTGGGCCCGGCCACGATGCCGACGAGGAGGGACGAGGAGATGACGGCGAAGATGCCCAGGCACAGTGCCGCGATCGCCATGCCGCGGCCCTGAGGTCGTGGCGCGGCCGGATGGTCGGCTGTCGGATAGGGGGTGGTCGGGGGGTGGGCTGCGGCCGGGCGGTTCGATGCGTCGTACGCGGTCATGGCGCTCCTCGTCGTGGTGGAGCCCGTACTCCACCGCGGTGATCACCCGTGGCGGCGCCGAGGACGGGGTTGTCCACAGGCTCGACCTGCCGACGTCACCCGGACGGACCAGCGCGCGCGACGAGAGGTCACCCCTGCGGGGCGGTGTGCTCGCGCACCAGCAGCGCGGTCGCCGTCCGGTCGCGCTGCCCCAGCTTGCGCACCACCGCGGAGACGTGGTTCTTCACCGTCCCCTCCGTGAGGACCATGGCGTCCGCGATCTCCCGGTTGGTGCGCCCGCGCCCCAGGTGGCCCGCGACCACCCGCTCGGAACGGGTCAGGGCGGCGAGGGGGTCGGCGCTGGCGCGCGACGGCGGGCGCAGCGCCGTGCGCGCCACCCGCGGGTCGATGACCATCTCGCCGCGGGTCACCGCGGTGATGGCCTCGGCGAGGGTCTCCGGCGAGACGTCCTTGAGCAGGAACCCGGCGGCGCCGGCGTCGAGCGCCCCGTGGACGAGGTCTTCGTCGTCGAAGGTCGTCAGCAGCATCACCGGCAGCCGCGGCCACCGCTGCCGGCACGCCGCCACGAGGTCCACGCCGTCCATGCCCGGCATCCGGGCGTCGGTGAGGACGACGTCGGGCGCGTGCGCCTCGATCATCGCCAGCGCCTGCCGGCCGTCGCTCGCTTCTGCTATCACGGTGATGCCGTCCACGGTCTCCAGCAGCATCTTCACGCCGTCGCGCAGGAGCCGGTGGTCGTCGACGACGAGCACGCCGATCACGACGCCCTCTGCTCCTCGGCCAGGGGCAGGTGGGCGCTCAGCACCAGCCCCGACGTCGACCACGCGGCGGTGACGCTCCCGCCGAGGTCGCCCGCACGCTCGCCCAGCGAGCGCAGGCCGAAACCGCTGCTGGGGGCCGCACGCTGCACCGACCCGGGCGTCCCGTCGTCGCAGACCCTCAGCACCAGGGCGCCGCCGGTGGCCGCGCACTCGACGTCCACGCGGGTCGCCGCACCGTGGCGCAGCGCGTTGGTCAGGCCCTCCTGGACGAAGCGGTGCACGAAGAGCGTCAGCCCGCGGTCCTGCAGCGCGGCCACGTCCGCGGCGTGGACGCTCACGTCCAGCCCCGTCCCCCGGAAGCTCTCCGCGATGGCGTCGAGGGCCTGCGCCGTGGTGGCTCCCTCGACACGGACGGGGCTGAGCGCCCGCACCCAGCGGCGCATCGTCGTCAGCGCCTCGCCGGCCTGCGTGCGCGCCGCGGACACCTGGTCCCAGGCGCGGTCGGGGTCGCGCTCGCGCATCCGCTCGGCGAACTGCAGCGACATGCTCATGACGCTGAGCCGGTGTCCCAGCCCGTCGTGCAGGTCGCGCGCCGAGCGGCTGCGCTCGTCGGCGAGCACCAGCTCGACCTCGGCCGCGTGACCGCGCCGGACCTCGGCCAGCAGCGCCGCGATCCGCTCGCGCTGGTTGGCGTGCTCGGCGACCAGCCAGGCGAGCACCAGGAAGAAGCCGAAGATGTAGGCGGTCGACGCGACCTCCGCCAGGGTCGTGGCCACGCTCCTGCCGGTGACCAGGAACAGCGCGAGCTGGGCGCCGAGGACGGCGAGCACCAGGACCACGCCGGTCCGCGGCCTGAAGGAGGCCCCGAGGGCGAGCAGGGCCATGGCGAACAGCGGCCACGACCCCGGTCCGTCGGAGACGAAGATCCCCAGCAGCGCCAGGGCGGCGAAGGCGATCACCAGGGGCCGGGCCGGGCGCCCCGAGCGCGACTCGAGGACCCGCCGGGCCACCCACAGCGCGGCCATGGTCACCACCAGGAGCAGGTAGCCGCCGGTCCACCAGAGCGGTGCCGGGCCCGCCGCCATCGTCGCCACCCACGAGAGGCCCGCCACCACCGACAGCCCCATGAGCACGTCGAGCAGCACCGTCGCGCGCCCGGAGACCGCGAGGCGCTCGTCGGTGGTCAGCGTCGGCGCTGTCGTCGTCGTCGCCGTCGTCGGCGACCCGGCCGGTGCGCGCAGGGCGGTCATGCCTGCGGACGGTAGCCCGCGACGGGCGTCCAGCACCCCCTCGACCCATGACCCGGGTCATGACTCCAGGCGCCGAAGGGATGACCGTGGCTCGATGCCGGGCAGGGGTGTCCGCGCCCAGGCTGGTGCCATGACCACCACGACCGCCTCCCCGGCGCACGGCGCCGCGCACCCTCCGCAGCCCGGCCTCGTCCTCGCCGGGAGGGCGGCGCCGCGGTCGAGGTGGCCGTGGGCCGTGCAGGCCCTGCTCTGCCCCGTCGTCCTGCTCGTGGCGCTCCTCGTCCCGGCCCTGCTGACCCTGGTCCCGGGCATGGACCGCCTCGACGCGCCCTCCACCCCCGTGGGGGTGGCTGCCGCGGTGATGGTGGGGCTCGGGCTGCTCACGCTGGCCGTCGCCGTCGGCGGCGTCGCCCTGCTCCTCCGGCTGGACGGCGGCCGGCGGCTGGCCGACGTCGGGTGGCGGGTCGACCGTCGCAGCGCGGCCGCGCTCGTCCTCGGGGTGGTCGTCAGCGCGGTCGTGGTGGTGGCGGTCGGGGTCCCGCTGACGGCCGCCGGGCTGCTGCGCACCGAGGGCGCGGGCGTCGCCGGCGACCCGGTGTGGGCCGTGCTCGTGATCGGTCTCTCGCAGGCGTTCCTGCTGCAGGCGATCCCCGAGGAGCTGATCTTCCGCGGCTACCTCCTGGGCTCCCTGCGGATGCCGGCGGCGGCGGCGGTGCTGGTCTCGGGCCTGACGTTCGGAGCGCTGCACCTCGCCTCCAGCGGCGGCCAGCAGGGCTGGGGAGAGCGGCTGGTGTACCTGGCCGACCCGATCGGCTTCGGCCTCGCCGCCGGCGCGCTGTCGCTGCTCACCGGGTCGCTGTGGGTGGCGATCGGCATCCACGGCGGGGCGCACGCGACCCTGCTGGGCGCCGAGCTGCTGGAGCGGGTGGACCCCGCGTTCGCCATCGGCAACGGCCCCGCGTCGTGGCTGCTGACCGGCCTGCTCTACACGGTCGTCGCCGCCGTGGCGATGGTCGTGCGGGCGCGTCGCAGCCAGCCGACGGCCGGGAGCCCCGCGTGAGCCGCCGCGCCTCGTCGACGCTCGAGGCACGCTCGCCCACGGCCGAGCAGCCCGTGCCGCGCTCGCGCTGGCCCTGGCTCGTGCAGGTCCTGCTCTGCCCGGTCCTGCTGTTCGCCGCGATCTACTCCCAGCTCGCGTTCCTCCTCGTCCCCGGCATGGAGCGCCTCGACCAGCCGAGCACGCCGGGGCTGAGCGCTCTCGCGGCGGTGGTGACGGTCGCCATGGGCCTGACCACCCTGCTCGTCGCGCTCGGAGGGGTGGCGCTGCTGGCGCGCCTCGACGGGCGGCGGCGTCTGCGGGACGTCGGCTGGCGCGTCGACCGGCGCAGCCTGCCGCTGCTCGGGCTCGGCGTCCTCGTCAGCGCGGTGGTGCTCGTCGCGGCCGACGCCCCGGCGAGCGCCGCGGACCTGCTCCGCTACGAGGACTCCGGCATCGGCGACGCCCCGGTGTGGAAGGTGCTCGTCGCCGGGCTGACGGCGGCCTTCCTGCTGCAGGCGATCCCCGAGGAGCTGATCTTCCGCGGCTACCTCCTGGGGTCGCTGCGGATGCGGCCGGTCCCCGCGGTGCTCGTCTCCGCGGTGTCGTTCGCCGTGATCCACCTCGCCTCGAGCGGCGGCCAGCAGGGCTGGGGAGAGCAAATCGCGTACCTGGCCATGCCCCTCGGTTTCGGCCTGGCCGCCGGCGCGCTGTCGCTGCTCACCCGGTCGCTGTGGATCGCGGTCGGCATCCACGGCGGGCTGCACGTCACGGTGCTGGCCTCCGTGCTGCTGGAGCGGGTCGACCCGGCCTTCGCCGGCGGCAACGGCCCCGCCCTGTGGCTGTTCTCGGGGCTGGGGTGGACGGTCGTCGCCGCGGTCGCGATGTGGCTGCTGGCGCGGCGGGGCCGCGGGGTGGCAGCCGACGGCGCGCGCTGACGGGCCTGCCCACCGTCGAGGTGGGCAGGCCCGTGGCGACGCTGCTCAGGCGGGCAGGACCTCGCTGCCGCCGGGCTGGCCGGCCAGGTGCTCGAGGTACCGGTCCCTGGCCCACGCCTTGCGGCGGCGCAGCTCCCAGTAGGCCGAGGCGAAGTAGATGATCGTCACCGCCACGGCGACCCACCAGAAGGTGTCCTGGTTGGCCTCGTAGGTCGCGACGTCCGGGCTGCCCAGGAGGACGAACAGGGCGACGCCGAAGAGCACGAGGAGGTCGACGATCCAGACCACCTTGAGGACGCTGGTGAGCGGCCTGCGGTCCCTGGTGTCGACCTCGCTGGGAGCGAGCGCGGCCTCCTTCTCGTGGCGCACCTCCACCCGCTCCTGGAACGCAGCGTCGGCGGCCTCACCGTCGGGGTACCGCTCGGAGGCTCCCATCGTCCTCGCGAACAGGATGTAGAGGACGATGCTGAGGAGGAAGGCGGGGATGTAGGCGAAGTAGACGGGCAGGATGTCGAAGCCCACCAGGACCGCGGCGACCGCGAGCGAGATCCCCCACGCCAGGAGCGCCGGAACGTTGGTCACGCCCTTGTAGCGCGCCCAGTAGGTGGTCATCTTGAGCCGCGGGAAGAGCCAGTAGGACGCGAAGAGGATCCCGCCGACCGGCACCAGGGTGATGCCGGCGTACGTCACGAACAGCAGGTAGTTGCGGTAGATGAAAGGGAAAGCGCTCGCGGCCAGGACGATCAGCCCGATCGTGAGGGTGGCCTTCCGGCGCGAGAACCGCGGGAAGACGCCCTGCGCGGCCAGCCCGGAGCGGTACAGGTTGGCGTTGGCGGTGGTCCAGCCGGCGACGACGACCACCACGAGGCCGGAGTAGCCGAGCGCCTGGAAGGCGACGGTCCCGGGTTCGATGTCCTCGATGCTGGTCGTCGTGATGACGGCGGCGGCGGCGCCCATGAAGCCGGCCGCGAGCCACGCCATGTAGTGGCCGAGGAGCATGCCGGTCGAGGACATGTAGCCGTACCAGCTCTTCTTGGCGTACCGCAGGAGCGACATGTCGATCATCCCGGTGTGCGCGAAGCTGTTCGCGCCCCAGGAGAAGCCGATGATCCCCAGGAGGGTGATGCCCGCCTCTCCCTCAGGGGTCCTGCCGGTGAAGATGGTGTCCCCGCCGATCTGGAGGAAGCCGCTCCACCCGTCGACCACGGTGGTGCCGGCAGCGGTCTGGGAGATCGCCGGCAGCATGACGAGGCCGCCGACGGCGAAGCTGGTGATCAGCCAGGGGGCGCAGATGCTGGCGAACTCGGCGAGCGCGTTGAAGCCGAAGGCCGCGACCAGGACGGCGACGGTGCCGAACGCCAGGGCCAGGATGATGAACGCCACGCTCGTCGGGTAGGCCTCGGTCTGCGGCTCGAAGTCGAAGACGAGGCGGAAGGCGGTGGCCGACACCGTGATCATCGCCGCCGAGATGAGCGCGAAGAGGAAGGCGTTGAGGGCGTTGTACACCTTCGAGGTGGACCCGCCGGCGATCCGGCTCAGGTACGTGTACACGCTCATCCGCGTCCCCACGGCGATCGGCGCGACGATGAACCGGAAGCTCAGCACCGCGAGCAGGTTGCCGATGGCCAGGCCGATGAGGACGTCGGTGATCGAGGCACCGAGGATGACGAAGGTGGCCCCGAAGATGAACTCCGTCCCCGCCACGTTCTCCGCCGCGTAGAGGCCGGCGAAGTGCCCGACCCCGTGCGTCTCGTGCTTGCCGGCGGGAAGCTGCTCGGCGTCCATCCCGGCGATCTGCTGGTCGAGCCGGGCCGGGCTGCTGGTGGCCATCAGTTCCCCCTCGGGCGCTGGTGTGGGCATGGGGGGCTCGCGGCTGCGCGAGGACTCGCTGGTCGTGACGACATCGTCGGGGCTCACCTACCGTCGGGCCGGCGCGACGACGCGTCGTCGCGGCCGGCATCTTTGTGGAGCGGGTCAGACGCGCAGCCTGACGACGACGAGAGATCACCCGTTCGGCGTGCGTGATCGGAAGTGTCGACCCCGCCACACCGCGTGTCAACCGGCGGCGA
>JARICT010000082.1 GCA_029257185.1 Quadrisphaera sp. | reverse complement strand
CGCAGCACGTCACCGATCTCGCGTCGCAGCAGCATCATCGCTGGCTCCCCTGGTCTGCGGTCGTCATGGCGCTCACGCTACAAGGCACCTCGGACATGCGCGTGCCCACGATGCCGCTGCCCGGTGTTCTCCCCATCACTCGACGTCAACGCTCGACACGCTCGCGGCGTTCCCGCGCCCAACGGGCCAGGAGCGCCAGGGCGCAGCGCACCGCGAGCGCCCGCACCTGGGCGCGGTCACCCGGCAGGCTGATCGTCACCGCGCGGCCCTGGCTCGCCGGTCCGGGGCCGCTGACGGCGACCACGACGGTGCCGGCAGCGTGCCCGTCGCTCGGACCAGGGCCCGCCACGCCCGTGGTCGCCACCGCCACGTCCGCGCCGAGCCTGCTGGCGGCGCCCGCGGCCATCGCCACGGCGACCCGTTCCTGCACCGGCCCGCCGTCGGCCAGGACCGAGGCGTCGACGCCCAGCAGCGTGGCCTTGAGGTCGGTGGCGTACGCGGTGACCCCCCCGCGCAGGACCCGGGAGGAGCCGGGGACGTCCGCGAGGGCCGCGGACACCAGCCCCGCCGTCAGCGACTCCGCCGTGGCGACGGCGACGCCCCCCGCGGCCAGGTCGTGCACGAGCGCCGTGACGTCGAGCTCGGCGGCCTCACCGACCAGCGGCTCCGCGGTCACGGGCGGCGCGCGGACCGCCGCAGGGCGAGGGCCCGCACCACGTAGTCGACCCCCGTGACCACCGTCACCACCGTGGCGGCTCCCAGGGTCACCACGGCGGCGACCTCGCCGGTGCGCGCGAGCAGCGCCGGCTCCCACAGCTCGAAGGGGATGAGGTAGAGCCCCAGCGCGAGCATCTGCAGCACGGTCTTCAGCTTGCCCCCCGGAGAGGCGGCGATGACCCCGTAGCGGATGACCCAGAAGCGCAGCAGCGTCACCCCCACCTCGCGGACGAGGATCACCACGGTGACCCACCACCAGACCTGGCCGAGGACGCTGAAGACGACGAGGACCGCGCCGAGGAGCATCTTGTCCGCGATGGGGTCGGCGATCTTGCCGAAGTCGGTGACGAGGTTGCGCCGCCGGGCGATCTCGCCGTCGACGTGGTCCGAGACCGCGGCCACGACGAAGACGGCGAGGGCTGCCAGACGGAAGCCCACCGAGCGCCCGTCGTCGACGAGCAGCAGCGCGATGACGACGGGCACCATGAGGATGCGCACGAGGGTGATCGCGTTGGGCAGGTTCACGTTGGACGTCGAGGCGGGCGCGCCGCCGGGCCCGGTCGAGGTCATCGCCGGCCCGCTGCGGCCGGCTCGGCGAGGAGGTCCGCTCCCGAGGACCCGGTGATCCTCGCCGCCACGACCTCGCCCACCCGCGGGAGCGCGGCGCCGGCAGCGACGGTGATCTCCGTGGCGCCGTCCACCTCGGGACCCTGCTGGCCGGCGCGCCCGGTGACGATCGAGCCACCGCCGTCGCGAGCCTCGACCTCCTCGACCAGGACCGCCAGCACCTCTCCCACGCGGTCCTCGGCGCGCTGGGCGCCGAGCTCGTCGGCCAGGGCGGTGAGCCGCTCCACGCGCTGCGCCACCACGTCCTCCGGCAGGTGGTCGGGAAGGTCGGCGGCGGCCGTGCCGTCCTCGTCGGAGTAGCCGAACACCCCGGTCACGTCCAGGCGGGCGGCGGTCAGGAACCGCTCCAGCTCGTCGACGTCCGCCTCGGTCTCCCCGGGGAAGCCGGCGATGACGTTCGAGCGGATGCCCACGCTGGGATCCAGGGCGCGGGCCTTCTCGACGAGTCCCACGAACGCCTCGGTGGACCCGAACCGGCGCATGGCGCGCAGGATCGCCGGTGAGGCGTGCTGGAAGGACAGGTCGAGGTAGGGCGCCACCCCGGGAGTGGTCAGCAGCGCCTCGAGCAGGCCCGGCCGCACCTCGGCGGGCTGGAGGTAGCTGACGCGGACGACCTCGATGCCGTCCACCTCGCTGAGGCGCGGGAGCAGCTGCTCCAGCGCCGTGAGGTCGCCGAGGTCCTTGCCGTAGGACGTCGAGTTCTCCGAGACGAGGAACACCTCGGACACCCCGTTCTCGGCGAGCCAGCGCGCCTCGTCGAGCACCTCCTCCGGCGGGCGCGAGAGGTAGGAGCCGCGGAAGGAGGGGATGGCGCAGAACGTGCACCGGCGGTCGCAGCCGGACGCGAGCTTCAGCGGGGCCCACGGCGCCTGCGACAGCCGCTGGCGCACCACCGGCGGGCCGGAGGCCGGCACCGGGGTCTGCGCCAGCGGGGTGATCGCGAGGGAGCGCGCGGGAGCGGCCGCCCTCGGACCACGAGCGTCCGCACGGCTGCCGTGGCCGGGCAGCGACACGCGCTCCGCGGCACGCTGGCGCGCCGCGGGGGCCACCGGGAGCAGGGTGCGCCGGTCGCGCGGCACGTGAGCGGCTGGCGGGCGTCCCGCGAGCACCTCCGAGAGGTGGGTGGACATGTCCGCGTAGCTGTCGAACCCGAGCACCGCGTCGGCCTCGGGCAGCTGCTCGGCGAGCTCGCTGCCGTAGCGCTCCGCCATGCACCCGATGGCGACGACCTTCGCGGTGCGGGCCGAGGAGTCCTTGAGGTCGGCCGCCTCGAGGACGGTGTCGATGGAGTCCTTCTTCGCCGCGGTGATGAAGCCGCAGGTGTTGACCACCGCGACGTCGGCGTCCTCGGCGTCGCTCACGAGCTCCCAGCCCGCGCCGGCCAGGCGACCGGCCATCTCCTCGGAGTCGACGTCGTTGCGGACGCAGCCGAGGGTGACCAGGGCGACCCGTCCGCGGTGGGGAGCGGTCGGAGTGGTCGTCATCGCGCCAGCCTAACGGCGCGCCGTCGACGAGACGGCGGTCCTCAGCGGCGGCCCGTCAGGTCCCAGGCGTCCTCGCTGGCCTCGTCGTCCGGCGCTGAGGCCGCAGCGCCCCAGTCCTCGTCCTCGGGGAGGTCGTGGGCCGGCACGCTCGGCGCGGGGGTGCCGGACGAGGCGTCCTGAGCCGTGCCACCGGCGGGCGCGGACGCGGGCTGGCCCCGCAGGGCCGCGAGCATGGGCGCGACGTCGTCGGGCTTGACCAGGACGTCGCGGGCCTTCGACCCCTCCGTCGGGCCGACGACCCCGCGCGTCTCGAGCAGGTCCATGAGCCGTCCCGCCTTGGCGAAGCCGACCCTCAGCTTGCGCTGCAGCATCGACGTGGAGCCGAACTGGGACGTGACGATGAGCTCGGCGGCCGCCAGCATGAGGTCGAGGTCGTCGCCGACCTCCTCCTCGACGGCCTTGCGCTCCGGCGCCGCGATGACGTCCTCGCGGTAGGAGGGCTTCAGCTGCTCCTTGACGTGGGAGACCACGGTCGAGACCTCGGTCTCGGTGACCCACGCCCCCTGGACGCGGACCGGCTTGGAGGACCCCATGGGCAGGAACAGCGCGTCGCCCTGGCCGATGAGCTTCTCCGCTCCCGCCTGGTCGAGGACCACGCGGCTGTCGCCGAGCGAGGACGTCGCGAAGGCCATGCGCGAGGGGACGTTGGCCTTGATCAGCCCGGTGACCACGTCCACCGACGGCCGCTGGGTCGCCAGCACGAGGTGGATGCCGGCAGCCCGGGCCAGCTGCGTGATGCGGACGATCGACTCCTCGACGTCGCGGGGGGCCACCATCATGAGGTCGGCGAGCTCGTCGACGACCACGAGCAGGTACGGGTAGGGGTGCAGCTCCCGCCGGGAACCGGCCGGCGGCTTCACCGAGCCGGCCCGGACGCCCGCGTTGAAGTCGTCGACGTGCTTGAAGCCGAAGGCCGCGAGGTCGTCGTAGCGGGCGTCCATCTCCCGCACCACCCACTGCAGCGCCTCGGCGGCCTTCTTCGCGGAGGTGATGATGGGGGTGATGAGGTGCGGGATGCCCTCGTAGGCCGTCAGCTCCACCCGCTTGGGGTCGACGAGGACCATGCGGACGTCGTCGGGGGTGGCGCGCATGAGGATCGAGGTGATCATCGCGTTGATGAAACCCGACTTCCCCGCGCCCGTGGCGCCGGCGACGAGCAGGTGCGGGGTCTTGGCGAGGTTCGCGACGACGTAGCCGCCCTCGACGTCCTTGCCGATGCCCATGACCATCGGGTGCTCGTCGCGCTGCGCCGCCCCGGAGCGCAGCACGTCGCCGAGGGACACCGTCTCGCGGTCGGTGTTGGGGATCTCCACGCCGATCGCCGAACGTCCGGGGATGGGCGAGAGGATGCGGACGTCGGCCGAGGCGACGGCGTAGGCGATGTTCTTGCCCAGCGCCGTGACCCGCTCGACCTTGACCCCGGGGCTCAGCTCCAGCTCGTAACGGGTCACGGTGGGTCCGCGGGTGAACCCGGAGACGCGGGCGTCGATCCCGAAGTTGGTCAGGACGCCGGTGAGGGCCTCGACGATCCGCTCGTTCGCCGGGGTGGTCGCCTTCGGCGCGGAACCCGGCACCAGGGCGCCCGGCGGGGGCAGCGTGTAGGCGACGTCACCGGAGAGCACCAGCTGCTCGACGCGCTCGGGCAGGGCGCTGGTCGGGGGCGGTGGGAGCGGCGCCGGCAGGGTGAAGGGCGTGTCGGCCGGGCGCTGGCCGGCGCGGGCCGAGGCGACCGCGACCTCCTGGGTCTGCTCACCGCCGGGCTCGTCGGCCTCGCCCGGCGGGGGCTGTCCCGCGGGGGCGTGGGAGCCGTTCGCCGCGTCGACCACGGGGCTGACGTACGCCTCGTCGCCGGCCCGCGGCGTCCCGTCCGGGTGGCGTCCGCGCCGCCTCGAGGACAGGGCGCGTGCGGCCGGGTCGGTGGGGTCTCCGTCCTCGTCGCCGCTCCGCCGCCGGCGGCGCCCGCGCGGAGCGGCCGCCTCCTGCCCGTGGGCGTCGTCGGCGATGTCGTCGGGTCCCCACCCGTCCTCGTCGCCGTCGCGGTCCGCGTGCTCGTCGCGGTGCTCGCCCTGGCCGGTGAGGTGGCGGTAGAGGCGCCGCAGCCGTGTCGGGACCAGGTGGACCGGCGTCGCGGTGATCACGAGCACCGAGAAGACCGCGAGCATCCCGAGCAGGATCGCCGCGATCCAGCCGGTGGTCAGCGCTGCCACCGGCGCCGCGACGAGGAAGCCGACGATGCCCCCGGCCGAGCGCAGGGCCGCGGCGCCGCCCGCCGGCGACGGAGAGCCGGCGGCGAGGTGGAGGAACCCGGCCACCGCGACCAGCAGGGCGGCCACGCCGATGGCGACGCGGTGGTTGGCGGCCTCGGCGTCGGCGTGGCGCATGAGCCGCACGCCCACGAGGGCGAGGGCGACGGGCACCACCAGCGCCAGGTCCCCGAGGGTGCCCGCGACCACGGCGTGCACCACCCGCCCGGCGATCCCTGGCAGCGACCACCACTCCGCGGCCGCCACGACCAGGGCGCCGGCGAGCAGCAGCGCGCCGACCCCGTCGCGGCGCAGGGCCGGGTGGACGTCGTCGCCGTCGACCTCCCGGGAGCGCTCGCTGGCGCGCCCGCCGCGCACGAGCGTGCCCACGGCGGTCCCGGCCCCGCGCGCCGCACCGCCCACGACGCGGAGCGGCCACGGGCGAGACCTGGCGGCGTGCCCGCCGTCCTTCGCGGGCCGCGAGCGGACCGAGCCACCGTTCGACCCGCCGCGCCGCGAGCCGCCCGGCGCGGCGGCGCTCACCTTCGTGGTCGCTGGCGTCGAGCGGCTCGACCCGGAGCCGCTCTTCGCTCCGGATCGCGGAAGGGTCTTGGTGGCCACGCCCGCAGGCTAGCGCGACACCACACAGAACACACGCACCACACGAGTCACACGGACCACGCGTGGCTCGTCGCGTGCCTTCCCTGCGTCCCTCAGGTCTCGATGACGACCGGGATGATCATCGGGCGACGCTTCAGCGTGGTCCCTGCCCAGCGACCCATGACCCGCCTCACCACCTGCTGGAGCTGCTGGCTGTCGCGGGCGCCCTTGCCGATGGCGTCGGTGAGGGCCTCGGCCACCTTGGGCTGGACGGCGTCGAAGACCGAGTCCTCCTCGGCCACGCCGCGCGCGTGGATCTCCGGGCCGACCACGATCTTCCCGGTCGACGGGTCGAGGACGACGAACACCGAGACGAAGCCCTCGTCCCCGAGGATCTGCCGGTCCTTGAGGTCGGCCTCCGTGACGGACCCCACCGAGGAGCCGTCGACGTACACGAGGCCGCACGGCACCGTGCCCACCACCGACGCCTTGCCGTCGCGCAGGTCGACCACGGTGCCGTCGTCGGCGAGCACCACGCGCTCGGGGGGCACCCCGGTCTTGACCGCGAGCGCGGCGTTCGCCACGAGGTGGCGCACCTCACCGTGGACGGGCATGACGTTCTTCGGCTCGACGATGTTGTAGCAGTAGATGAGCTCGCCGGCGCTGGCGTGTCCCGACACGTGCACCTTGGCGTTGCCGGAGTGGACCACGTCGGCGCCGAGGCGCATGAGCCCGTTGATGACGCGGTAGACGGCGTTCTCGTTGCCGGGGATGAGCGAGGAGGCGAGCACCACGGTGTCGCCGCGCCCCACCACGATGCGGTGGTCCCCGTTGGCCATCCGGGACAGCGCCGCCATGGGCTCGCCCTGGCTCCCGGTGGACATCAGCACCACCTTGGCGTCGGGGAGCCGGTCCACCTCGCGGGCGTCGACGAGCACGCCGTCGGGGACGTGGAGGTAGCCGAGGTCCGCGGCGACGCCCATGTTGCGCACCATCGAGCGGCCGACGAAGGCCACCTTGCGCCGGTGGGCGGCAGCGGTGTCCAGCACCTGCTGCACGCGGTGGACGTGCGAGGCGAAGGAGGCGACGATGATCCGTCGCTGAGCGCCGCCGAAGACCGCGTCGAGGACCGGGGTGATCTCCCGCTCCGCGGTGGTGAAGCCGGGGACCTCCGCGTTCGTGGAGTCGGTCATGAACAGGTCCACCCCCTCCTCGCCGAGACGGGCGAAGGCGCGGAGGTCGGTGATGCGGCCGTCGAGCGGCAGCTGGTCCATCTTGAAGTCGCCGGTGTGCAGGACGGTGCCCGCCGACGTGCGCACCGCGACGGCCAGGGCGTCGGGAATGGAGTGGTTGACCGCGACGAACTCGCAGTCGAAGGGCCCCAGCCGCTCCCGCTGGCCCTCCGCGACCTGGAGGGTGTAGGGCGCGATGCGGTGCTCCTTGAGCTTCGCCTCGATCATGGCCAGCGTCAGCGTCGACCCCACGAGGGGGATGTCGGGACGCAGCCGCAGGAGGTACGGCACCGCTCCGATGTGGTCCTCGTGACCGTGCGTCAGGACCACCGCCACGACGTCGTCGAGACGGTCGGCGATGTAGGAGAAGTCCGGGAGGATCAGGTCCACGCCGGGCTGGTTGTCCTCGGGGAACAGGACGCCGCAGTCGATGATGAGCAGCTTGCCGTCGATCTCGAGGACGGCCATGTTGCGTCCCACCTCCCCCAGACCGCCGAGGGGGACGATCCGCAGGGTGCCCTTCTTGAGGGCGGGTGGCCGGTCTCGGCCTCCCGCGTCGTCGAGCGATCGGAAGGAGAGGGGGGTAGAGCTCACAGCAGGTCGGCTCCTCGTAGCGCGCTCTCCAGGAGCGCGCGCTGGTCGTCGGTGGCTCCCACCAGCGGGGAGCGCACCACGGTGTTCGACGTCACGCCGAGGAGCGCGAGCGCCGCCTTGACCATGATGACGCCCTGGGTGTGGTTCATGATCGCATCGATGACGTCGAGCAGGGAGGTGTGCGCGGCGCGGGCGGCGGCCAGGTCTCCGCGGTCCACCGCCGCCACCATCGCGGCGAACCGCTCCCCGGCGACGTGGCCCACCACGGAGACGATCCCCGCGGCCCCCTGCGCGAGGTGCGCGAGGTTGAGCTGGTCCGAGCCCGAGTAGTACGCCAGGTCGGTGGCGGCCATGACGCGGGCGGAGGAGAACAGGTCGTCCTTGGCGTCCTTGACCGCGACGATCCGGGGGTGCTCCGCGAGCGAGACCAGCGTGGCCTCCTGCACGGCCGCGCCGGTGCGCCCGGGGATGTCGTAGATCATCACCGGGAGGTCCGTGGCGTCGGCGACGGAGCGGAAGTGCGCGGCGATGCCCTCCTGGGGCGGCTTGGAGTAGTAGGGCGTGACGACGAGGAGCCCGTGGGCACCCGTGCCTGCCGCCGCCCTGGCCCGGGCGACCGAGTGGGCGGTGTCGTTGTTGCCCGAGCCCGCGACGACGTGCGCCCGATCCCCGACGGCCTCGACGACGGCCCGCAGCAGCGCGTCGTGCTCGGCCTCGGCGAGCGTGGGGGACTCCCCCGTCGTCCCGGCGACCACGAGACCGTCGTGACCGTGGTCCACGAGGTGGGTCGCCAGGGCCTGCGCGGCCGGGAGGTCGAGCCCACCGTCGCCGTCGAAGGGCGTCGCCATGGCGGTCAGGACCGCCCCGAAGGGCCGCGTCGGCCCACCTTGTTCGGTCACGACGCCAACGTACCGGGCCCCTGCTCCGCGCTCCGCGTGGGCGCCCCGGCGTCCTCCTCGGCGCCCGGCGGCGGGACCTCGGCGTCCTGGGGGCCCGGGGCCAGGTCGTCACCGGAGGCCTGCGCCGCGGCACGCGCTGCGGCCACGCCCTCCTCACCACCGACGGCGCCGCGGGTGGCCGCGGCGATGCGCGCCTTGACGGGCGCGGAGCCGAGGCGCTCCTTCATGGTCGTGGCGTACATGTCGGCGTACTCCTGCCCCGACAGGCGCATGAGCTCGTAGACGATCTCGTCGGTGACGGACCGCAGGACGAAACGGTCGTTCTCCATGCCGGCGTAGCGCGAGAAGTCCAGCGGCTCGCCGACCACGACGCCCACGCGGTGGATCCGGGGCAGCGACGTCCCGATCGGCTGCACGACGTCGGTGCCGATCATGGCGACGGGGACCACCGGCGCCCCGGTGCGCAGCGCGAGGCGGGCGACCCCGGTGCGCCCCCGGTAGAGACGGCCGTCGGGGCTTCGGGTCCCCTCGGGGTAGATGCCCACGAGCTCGCCGCGCGCCAGGACGCCCGCCAGCGCGCTGATCGCCGACTCCGCGGCCGCGCCGCCGGAGCGGTCGACCGGCACCTGGCCCACGCCCCGGAAGAACATGGCCTTGGCCCGGCCCTTGATGCCGCGGCCGGTGAAGTACTCGGACTTGGCCAGGAAGCTCACGCGCCGCGGGCACACCACGGGGAGGAAGAAGGAGTCCGACACCGAGAGGTGGTTGCTCGCGAGGATGGCCGGGCCCGACGCCGGGATGTTCTCGATCCCCCGCACCCAGGGCCGGAAGACCGCCGCCAGCACCGGCCACAGGATGACCTTGCCGATCCAGTACAGCACCGCGCCCCCTCGTCTCGCCCGCCGTGACCGACCCCCGATCGATCGGGGGTCGGGCGCGCCCACTGTAGAGACTGCCGGGGCCCCCGCGCTCCTCGCGCGCTGCGCGGTCCCGCGGAGAGACCGCAGGTGGCGTCCGGTGCCACACTGCCCCCGTGGAGACCGGGACGCCCTCACCTCTGGTGCACCTCGGGGCAGGAGACGACCCCGCCGAGGTCGACCCCTGCGGGCAGGGCTGGTCCGCCGTGCCCCCGGGCACGGGCCCGGGGTCGGTGGCCGTCCTGCTCTGCCACGGTTTCACCGGATCGCCGCACAGCCTCCGGCCCTGGGCGCAGGACCTCGCCGACGCCGGCCTCGCCGTGGCCGTGCCGCGCCTGCCCGGTCACGGGACGAGCTGGCAGGACATGTCGGGCACCACCTGGTCGCAGTGGTACGGCGCGGTGGAGGCAGCCCTGGCCTCCCTGGTCGCGACCGGCGCCCGCGTCGTGGTCGGCGGGCTCTCGATGGGCGGCGCCCTGGCGCTGCGCCTGGCGGCCGACCACCCCCGCGACGTCGCGGCCCTCGTGCTCGTCAACCCCGCGGTCCTCCTCACGGACCCGCGGATGGTGGCGGTCCCGCTGCTGCGCCGGCTGCAGCCCTCGGCGCCGGGCATCGGCAGCGACACCGCGAACGGGGCGGACGAGAGGGCCTACGCGCGGGTACCGCTCGCGGCGCTCGCCTCGTCCCTCGCGGGCTACGCGGCGCTGCGCCGCGACCTGCACCGGGTGGTGGCGCCGCTGACGCTCCTGCGCTCGGCCACCGACCACGTGGTGCCCGCCGCGTCGTCGTCGGTGGTCCTCGCCCACGTCTCCTCCCGGTCCGTGCACGAGGTCGTGCTCGCGCGCAGCTTCCACGTCGCCACCCTCGACCACGACGCCTCGACGATCACGCGGGCCACCCTCGAGGCGGTCGAGGCGGTCGAGGCGGTCGAGGCGGTGGTGACGTCGTGACGAGCGGCGAGCCGCCGAGCGGGCGCGGCGGCGCCGAGGTGCGCGGCGACCGCGGGGACGACGACGCGGTCTGGGCCGAGCTGGTCGCCCGCATCGGCCCGCTGCGCCGGCCGGAGGCACTCGACGAGGCGCGGGACGGCCGGCCGCCCGTCGACGACGGCCCCGAGGACCGCGGTGACCTCGTCGACGGAGAGCCCGCGGCAGCCGGCCCCGCGGCGGCGCCCGGTGCGGGCGGGCACGGCCCCCGTGACCACGCCCCGCCGGGGCCGGCGGACGCCGCGGGGGTCGACGCCGAGGACCGTTACGTCCCGCCGGACGCGGAGCCCCTGGGGAGCGCCGGGATGGCCTGGTGGGCGCCGTGGATCGCGCTGGTCGGCGCCCCGGTCGTCCTCGGGCTGGTCGCCCTGACCCGCGCGTCGGTGCCGGGGTGGCTGATCCTGGGGTGCGTCGGGCTCTTCGCCGCGGGGGCCGTCGCCGCGGTGCTGCGGCTGCCGAGCGCGGCGACACAGGACCCCGGCGACGACGGCGCGCGTCTCTAGCCCGCCGCGCGACGCGCCAGGTCGGCCACCCCGATCATGCCGGCGTCGTTGCCCAGCTCGGCAGCGCGCAGGGCGGGGACCTGGCGGTGCCCGCGGCCGGGCAGGTGTCGCCGCAGCGCGGCTCTCGCCGGTTCCAGGAGGAGGTCCCCCGCCTCCGCCACCCCCCCTCCCACCAGGACCACGGCGCTGTCCAGCACCGAGACCACGGACGCGGCGCCCTCGCCGACCCACCGGCCGAGGTCCGCCAGCAGGTCCTGCGCGGCGGCGTCACCGCCCCGCGCCGCACGCGTGACCATCGGGCCCGTGATGGCTGCGGGGTCCCCGCCGGCGAGGGACAGGAGGTTCTCGCAGTCCGGCGAGGTCGCCTCGGCCATGGCGCGCGCCGCCCTCACCAGCGCGGTGCCCGAGGCGTACTGCTCCCAGCAACCCCGGTTGCCACAGCCGCAGGCGTGCCCGTCGGGGACCACGCGGACGTGACCCAGCTCACCGGCGAACCCGTTCGCGCCGCGCAGGAGCCCGCCGCCGGCGACCACGCCACCCCCGAGGCCGGTGCCGATCGTGACCAGCACCACGTCCTCGCTGCCGCGCGCGGCGCCGTACCTGGTCTCGGCCCACACGGCGGCGTTGGCGTCGTTGTCCACGAGGACGGGGATGGCCATCAGGTCGGTGAGGTCCTCGCCCAGCGGTTCGTCGCGCCACGCCAGGTTGGGCGCGAACACGACGTTCCCGGCGTCCGCGTCGACGAACCCTGCGGCCGCGACGCCCACCGCGCCCACGTCGTGGCGGCCGCGGAGGTCGGCCACCACCTCCGCGACGGCGTGCTCGATGGCGTCCGGGTCGCCCGCGGGGGTGCGACGACGCAGCTTCTCGAGGATGGCCCCCGCCCCGTCGACGACGCCCGCGGCGATCTTCGTGCCCCCGATGTCCACCCCGATGGCCAGCATGCGTCCTCCCCAGGTCTGCGCGGGGCTCGTCCGAGCGACCCGGTCCGTCCCGACGGCGACCACCGGGGCGGGCACGCTCCGTCACCTCGCTGATGCGGACGAGGGGTGGAGCGCGCCGGGCGACGCTACCGGGCGCCGGCGCTCGGGCTCCGGGGCGACGCCCGGATAGGCTCTCGACCTCCTCCGCCGCACGGCGGGAGGCGGCGAGAGGCGATGGAGCACTCATGGACCACGGTCAGCAGGCGGGGCAGGAGCCGGGCGGCAGCGACGGCGCCCCAGGGCCTCGGACGGATCTGGTCGCGGTGGCGTCGCAGCCCCTCATGGTCGAGGTCGACCCGCAGGACAACATCACGGACCTGGTGCTGCGCGCCGCGGAGGCCACCCACGACCGCCCCCTCTACCGCCGACCACGGCGCGGCGACGCGGCAGGAGGGCAGCCGGCGTGGGAGGACGTCAGCGGACCGCAGTTCCTCGCGGAGGTCACGGCGCTGGCGAAGGGCATGGTGGCCAGCGGGGTGGGCGCCGGCGACCGCGTCGCGATCATGGCCGCCACCTCCTACGAGTGGTCGCTCACCGACGCCGCGGTGTGGTTCGCCGGGGCCGTCGGCGTGCCGGTCTACGAGACCTCGTCGCCGGGCCAGGCGCGGTGGATCCTCGAGGACTCCGGCGCGGTCGCCGCCGTCGCCGGGGACGGTGGGCACCGCGACCTCCTGGAGAAGGTCCGCCGCGGCAGCGACGACGCGGGCCGCGGAGGGCTGCCGGGTCTCGCCCACGTCTGGACGATCAGCGACGGCGACCTCACCGCCCTCGCGGCGCCGACCGGGCCGGGGTCGGAGGTGGATGACGAGACGCTCGAGGCGCGGCGCTCCGCCGCCGGGCTGGAGGACCCCGCGACCATCATCTACACCTCCGGCACCACCGGGCGGCCCAAGGGGTGCACCCTGACCCACGGGAACTTCGTCGTGCTCACGCGCAACGCGGTCGCGGGCGTCCCCGAGGTCTTCGCGGCCCCGGACGCCTCCACGCTGCTCTTCCTGCCGCTGGCCCACGTCTTCGCCCGCTTCATCGAGGTCCTCTGCTGGGTCACGCCGGTCACGGTGGGCCACGCCAGCGACATCAAGAACCTCACCGCGGACCTCGCCACGTTCGAGCCCAGCTTCATCCTCGCCGTGCCGCGGGTGTTCGAGAAGGTCTACAACACCGCGGAGGCCAAGGCCGCAGCCGCCGGGCGCGGGAAGGTCTTCTCCGCCGCGTCCGCCACCGCCATCGCCTTCTCCCGGGCGCAGGACACCGGCGGCCCCTCGTGGGGCCTGAGGATCAAGCACGCGCTCTTCGACCGCCTCGTGTACGCCAAGCTGCGCGCGGCGCTCGGGGGCAACGCCTCCTACGCCGTCTCGGGCGGCGCCCCTCTCGCCGAGCGGCTCGGGCACTTCTTCCGCGGCGTCGGCATCACCGTCCTCCAGGGCTACGGCCTCACCGAGACGACCGCGCCGACGGCCGTCACCCGGCCCGGTGCGGTCTCGATGGCCACCGTCGGGCCCCCGCTGCCCGGCTGCTCGATCGCGGTGACCACCGACGGCGAGGTCCTCGTGGCCGGCCCGCACGTGACCCCCGGCTACCACCAGGCCGCGGCGGCCCTCGACGGCCAGGGCCCGGACCCGGCTTTCGCGGGCGGCTGGTTCGCGACCGGCGACCTCGGGTCCCTCGACGAGCACGGCTACCTGACCATCACCGGCCGCAAGAAGGACCTCATCGTCACCGCCACCGGCAAGAACGTCTCACCGGCGCTGATGGAGGACCCGCTGCGCGCGCACCCGCTGGTCAGCCAGGCGGTGGTGGTCGGGGACGGGGCGCCCTACGTGGCGGCGCTGCTGACCCTCGACGCCGACATGCTCCCCACCTGGCTGAAGAACCAGGGGCTGCCCGTCCTCGACGTGGCGGCCGCCGCCGAGCACCCGGCTGTGCTCGCCGAGCTGCAGCGCGCCGTGGACACCGCGAACGAGGAGGTCTCCCACGCCGAGGGCGTCAAGCGCTTCGTCGTGCTCGACCACGACCTCACCGAGGCCGGGGGCCAGCTCACCCCCTCGCTGAAGGTCAAGCGCGCTGCGGTGCTCGAGCAGAGCGCCGGCGTGATCGAGGAGATGTACGCCAGAGCGCGCACGGACGCCTGAGCCGCGCGGCGCTCCTGCGGCGTCGGCGCGCCGGGGGCTCGGGGCTCAGGCGTCGAGGAGCGCGACCAGGCGCGCCGCGCTCGCCGCGCTCGTCCGGTAGGTGCTGACGCGCGCGCGCCCGGCCCGACCCATGGCGGCGGCCCTCACCGGGTCTGCGAGCAGCGCGACGACCGCCCGGGCGACGTCCTCGACGTCGCGGCCGTCCACCAGCAGGGCGTCGACACCGTCGTCCACCGCCTCGGGCGTGCCGCCCGAACGGCCGGCCACCACCGCGCGGCCGCTCGCGGCCGCCTCGAGGAAGCAGATGCCGAACCCCTCGGTCTCCAGCCCGCCGTAGCGGTCGCGGCAGGGCATGGCGAAGACGTCGGCCGCCGCGTGGTGGGCGGCCAGCTCCTCGGGCGCGACCCCGCCGGTCAGCACCACGTGCTCGCCCAGCCCCGCGGCGGCCACCGCTCGTTCCAGGCGCCCGCGGGACGGTCCGCTGCCCGCCAGGAGCAGCGCGGCGCCCGGCACCGCGGCCATCACGGCGGGCCAGGCGGCGACGAGGACGTCCTGGCCCTTGCGGGGCACCAGGCGCGAGAGGCAGAGGACCACGGGTCGGCCGAGGAGGCCGTGCCGCGCCCGCACGCGGTCGCCCTCGGCCGCGAGCCGGGGCGAGGGCTCGAAGGCCGCGGCGTCCACCCCGGGTGCCAGGGTGACGAGACGCTCGCGCTGGCCGGGTCGCAGGCCCGCCGCGATCGCCGCCCCGGTGGCTGCGGTCAGCACGGTCGTGACGTCGTTGCGCTCCACCACGGCGCGCAGCGCGCAGCGGAAGCCCGGGAGGCGCGCCCACCACACCTCGTGGCCGTACGTCGTGGCGACGGTGCGGGTCACGCCCGCCTCCCGCAGGGCCGGGGCCATCAGGCCGAGCGGCGCGGCGGCGCCGAACCACACGCGGTCGCACCCGTGCGCCGCGGCGGTGCGCGCCACCGACGCCGTGGTCGCCGGCGTGGGCAGCATGACCCGCACCGGTTCGCGGACCACCGGGTGCCCGAGCTGCGCGTCGTGCTCCGCGTCGCCGGGCTGGGACCGCGTGTGGACGACCACGGAACCCGGCGCGAGCCGGTGCATCCCTGCGGTCATGGCCGCGACGAACGCCTCGATTCCCCCCGCGCGCGGGGGGAAGTCGTTGGTGACGACCAGGGTGCGGGCCACCTCATCCCTCCCCGGAGGCGATGAGCGTGACGCGCTGGCGCCACGCGGAGGTGAAGGCGGTCGTGTCGACCCCCAGGCGTGCCCGCAGGGCCCGGTCCGCAGCCGCGGCGCCGGTCCTCTCGTCCGTGGACGCCAGCGGAGAGGGCGCGGTGCCGCCCGGGGTCGGCGCACCCGACGCGACGTCCCGGTACACCGCCGTGAGCGCCTGCTCGCCGTACCGGCGCGCCACGAGGTCGGCCGCGACCCAGGAGCCGGCGTACGCGAGGCCGGCCCGCCCGCCGTCGGCGGCGAAGTCGTCGGCGGACGGCAGCCCGGCCAGCGACCCTGGATCGCCGTCGCGCACGGCGTCGACGAGCGGAGCCGCGATCGTCGCCGCACCGAGCCCCTGCTCGCGGTACCCGAGCCAGTCGGCGTACCCCTCGGAGAGCCACGCCGGGACGGGCGCGGACGTCGAGGCGCGGGTCGCGACGTGCGCCAGCTCATGGGTCATCACCACGAGCCGTCCGACCTCGGTCAGCCCGGAGAAGCCCCGCGGGTTGACCACGACGCGGTCCCCCGTCGTGGCCACCTCGTCACCGAGCCGCTCGCCGGTGGTGACCGCCGCGACCTGCTCGAGCGCTGACGCGTCGCCGCGGCCCAGCAGGCGCGCCATCTGGTCCTGGCTGGCGGGGACCTCGACCACCGTCGACCGCGGCCAGTCGCGGCCCCACACAGCGTCCACGCGCGCGGACGCCGTGTCGGCCAGGGCTGCCACGCCGGTGAGGTCGCCGGTGCCGAGCACCAGGGACCGCGACCCGGCGCTCACCTGGACCGGTCCGAGGTCCCACAGGTCCGGCTCGGTGGGCCCGTCGGTGTCGTCGGCGAGCGCCCAGCCGCCGCGCACGCCGGAGGGGGTGGGCACCACCGTCAGGTACTTCTCCCTCCTCACCTGGCCGCCACCACCGCGCAGCCGGTACACCAGCGCCACGTGGGCGACCCACGGCCTCCTCGAGGCGGTCTGGCCACCGAGAGCGGCGAGGCGCTGGGGGGACAGGTCGGGGCCCTCGCCGATCAGCTCCCAGCCCCACTCGGCGAGGGGGACGGCGGCGACGTCGTCGAACATCGCCTCCTGCCGCTGCGCGAAGCCCGCGGCGGCGGGTCCCGTGAACACGCCCGACATCCAGCCGTCGCGGTCGCGGCCGAGCAGGGCGCCGGCGCGGGCCTCCAGGAGTGCGGCCAGCGCCCCGACTTCGTCCGCGTCGCCCGACGCGCCACGGCCGGGGCGCTGGTCCGCGCCCGTGGGCGCCGCCGCGGAGGCCGTGCCGGAGGGTCTCCCGGCCGCGCCTGGCGGGTCGGCGAGCCACACGCCCAGCAGCGCCGAGGAGCCCAGGACGACCACCACGAGAGCGGCCACCACGCGGGGGGCCGCCGCGGAGCGGGGTCTCGGCGCACGCTCGCGGTCGACCACGACGCAAGAGTAGGTCGCCGGCGCCTCCCCCCGGTCGCGACGGGTGGTGCCCGGCCGCGGCGCCACGAGGTGTCCGACCCCGCTCCTAGGGTGCGCGGATGGCCTCGCAGCGCGCCGCCGGGCCCCCGGCGGCCCAGACCACCATCGACGACCTGGGCACCCCCCTGTCGGAGGTCACCTTCCTCGTCGTCGACCTGGAGACGACCGGAGCCAGCCCGGCCAGCGCCGCGATCACCGAGATCGGCGCGGTGCGGGTGCGCGGCGGCGAGGTCCTGGCGGAGCTGTCGACGCTGGTGCGCCCCCCGCACGCCGTCCCCCCGGCCATCGCGGTGCTGACCGGGATCACGGACGCGATGGTGGCGAGCGCGCCGGAGGTCTCCGCGGTCCTGCCCAGCCTCCTGGAGCTGGCACGAGGGGCGGTGGTGGTCGCCCACAACGCGCGTTTCGACCTGTCCTTCCTGCGCGCAGCCGCCACCTCGTGCGGGAGCTCCTGGCCACGCGGGCAGGTGCTCGACACGCTGTCCCTCGCGCGCGCCGTGCTGCCGCGGCCGGCGGTGGCCAACCACAAGCTGGCCACCCTCGCCGCCCACCTCGGGTCCAGCGTGACGCCGACGCACCGCGCCCTGGACGACGCTCGCGCCACCGTCGACGTGCTGCACGCGCTGCTGGGGCTCATCGGCAACCAGGGCGTGACCACGCTCGAGGAGGTCCTGGTCCACAGCTCGGCGGTGCCGCAGGCGGTGCGGGCCAAGCGCACCCTCGCCGACGGCCTGCCGCGCGGGCCCGGCGCCTACCTGTTCACCGGCGACGCCGGTGAGGTGCTCTACGTCGGGTCCTCGGCGGACCTGAGGACGCGGGTCAGGTCCTACTTCACCGCGGCGGAGACGCGCAGCCGCATGGCGGAGATGGTGCGGGTGGCGAGCGCCGTGGACGCGGTGCCGACCGCCACGGTCCTGGAGGCCCGCGTGCGCGAGCTGAGGCTCATCGCCGAGCACGACCCTCGGTACAACCGGCGCTCACGCCGGCCGGAGAGGGCGCCGTGGCTGAAGCTGACCGCCGAGCCGTTCCCCCGGTTGTCGGTCGTGCGGACCCGTCGCGACGACGCCGGGCGTCCCGCGGGCGACGAGCGGGTCGCGGGACCCGCGGGGGCCGTCTACATCGGGCCCTTCGCGCGCACGGCCGACGCCCACGCCGCCGCAGCGGCGATCCACCAGAGCGTGCCGCTGCGCCGGTGCACGCCCAGGTTGCCCGCGCGTGCCTCGCCGAGCGCGGCCGCCTGCGTGCTCGCCGACATCGGCCGGTGCTCCGCCCCGTGCACCGGGGGGGTGGACGTCGCGGGCTACTCGGTCACCGCGCAGCGGGCCGCCGCGTCGATGACCGGGGACCCGGGCGAGGTGGTCGCCGCCGCGACGGAGCGCATGTCCCACCTGGCCGCCCAGGAGCGTTTCGAGGAGGCGACGGTCGTGCGCGCGGCCCTGGAGGCCTTCCTGCGGGGCGCCACGCGCGCCCAGAGGGTGGGCTCCCTGACCGATGTCGGCGAGCTGGTCGCCGCCCGGCGGACCAGCAGCGGCGGCTGGGAGCTCGTCTGCGTGCGCCGGGGCCGCCTGGCCGGCACGTCGCTGGCGCCTCGCGGCGCGGACCCCCGCCCGTTCGTCGACGCCCTCACCCTGACCGCGGAGTCCGTGCCCGGGGCACGGCCCGGGGCGCCCGGCGCGGCCACGCCCGAGGAGAGCGAGATGGTCCTGCGCTGGCTCGAGAGCGACGGCGTGCGCCTCGTGAGCGTGGAGAGGCCCTGGGCGTGCGCGCTCGCCTCCGCCGCGAAGGAGGGAGACCTCGCCGGGACGCTCAGGCGTTCGAGGCGCTGACCCAGGCCTCGAGCACACCGGCAGCCGCGTGCGAGTCGATGGATGAGGCGGCGCGCGGGAGAGCGACCTCCAGACGCTGCCCGAGAGATGTCGAGGGCGGCGCCGGGTCTGCCGCGACCAGCGCCAGCGCAGCGCCCAGCAGCACCGCGTCACGGACGGGCCCTCGCTCGCCGGCGAGCACCCGACGGGCGACCGCGGCGTTCACGGCGGCGTCGCCCCCGCGCAGGTCGCTCACCGGGATCCTCCCCATCCCCAGGTCGAGCGGGTCGACCCGGGACCGGGAGACCTCGCCGCCGCGCACCTCCCAGACGTCGGCCGGGCCGGTCGGCGTCAGCTCGTCGAGGCCGTCGTCCCCGCGCACGACGAGCGCGCGGGTCCCGCGGCGCGCGAGCACGCCCGCCACGAGCGGCGCGGCCGACGCCGACGCCACACCGATGGAGGCTGCGCCGGGCCGTCCCGGGTTCGTCAGCGGGCCGAGCAGGTTGAAGGCCGTCGGGACGCCGAGGTCGCGTCGTACCGGAGCCGCGCGCGCGGTGGCGGGGTGGAAGGACGGGGCGAAGACGAACGTGATGCCGACCTGGGCCGCCAGCTCCGCCACCCGGGCCGGCGGCGGGTCCAGACGGACGCCGAGCTCCGCCAGCACGTCGGCCGTCCCGCACTGCGAGCTCGCCGCGCGGTTGCCGTGCTTGACCACCGTGACGGACGCGCCGGCCACGACCAGGGCCGCCATCGTCGACAGGTTCACGGTGCCCGCGCGGTCACCGCCGGTACCGACGACGTCGACGCTCGCGTCGCGCAGCGCGGGGTCCAGCGGCAGCGGCACCGCGGCGTCGAGCATCGCGTCGGCGATGCCGGACACCTCCTCCACCGACTCACCCTTCGCGGCGAGCCCCACCAGGAGCCCGGCGATCTGCGCCGGCGTGGCGCTCCCGTCCACCACCTGGCCCATCGCCCAGCGCGTGGACCTCGCCGCGAGGTCCTCACCCCGCACGAGCGCGGCGACCACCGCGGGCCACGTCATCGGCGTGATGTCCTGCTCGTGCACGGGGGCTCCCTGGTGTGAGGCGACCCGACGGGACGCGCGATCTGTCGTGGGCCATACTGACGCCCGTGTCGAGCAGCGCGGCCGTCAGGCCCACCCCGGTGACGATCAACCGGCCGAACATGGTGTCGGTGGGCACCATCGTGTGGCTGTCCAGCGAGCTGATGTTCTTCGCCGGGCTGTTCGCGATGTACTTCACCGTCCGCGCCGTGGTGCCCGAGGTCTGGGAGACCGAGACCGCGCTCCTGGCCATCCCCCTCGCGCTGGGGAACACGATCGTCCTGGTGCTGAGCTCGGTGACCTGCCAGATGGGCGTCTTCGCCGCAGAGCGGTTCCAGCCGCGGCGGACCGGTTCCCTCCTCGACTTCCGTCGGTGGGGGATGGTCGAGTGGTACGTGCTCACCTTCCTGATGGGCGCGTTCTTCGTGACCTTCCAGGTCTTCGAGTACGCCCACCTCGTCGAGGAGGGCGCCACCATCGCCTCGAGCCCCTGGGGGTCGGTGTTCTACATGACCACCGGGTTCCACGGCCTCCACGTCATCGGCGGGCTCATCGCCTTCCTGCTCACCATCGGTCGTGCCTATGCCTCGCGGAGCTTCGGGCACCAGGAGGCGACCACCGCGGTCGTCGTCTCCTACTACTGGCACTTCGTCGACGTCGTGTGGGTAGCCCTCTTCCTCATCATCTACTTCCTGCAGTGACGTGTCGCTGCCCGCGGTCATGGCCGACCGAGACCTCGGCAGCACGGGATCCATCACGACGTCGCACGGCCGCTCGGCGGGCGTGAGAACAGCCACAGACCGCGCGCCCGACTTGGCGTGTCCTGCAAGAAGGGTGACACTTCCATGGTGAAGACCATCGCGGCGCGACGACGCCACCCCGCGGCGACGCTCGTCGTCCTCCTGCTGGCCCTCGTGGCCACCGGGGGTCTCTACACGCTCCTCTCCCCCGGCAAGGCCGAGGCGTCGGCCGCGGCGCCCGCGTCCGCGCAGCTCGTCGAGGAGGGCCAAGCGCTGTTCGAGGCCAACTGCGCCACGTGCCACGGCTTCCAGGCGCAGGGCAGCGAGGCCGGGCCGACCCTGATCGGTGTCGGCGCCGCCTCGGTCGACTTCCAGGTCGGCACCGGCCGCATGCCGCTGGCCGCCAGCGCCCAGCAGGCCCCGGTGAAGCAGGTCCAGTTCGACGCCGAGGAGACCGCGGCCATGGCGGCCTACGTCGCCTCGCTGGCCCCCGGTCCGGCCATCCCCACCGACGAGATGGTCGCCGCGAGCGACGACCCCGAGCGCATCGCCGAGGGCAACGACCTCTTCCGCACCAACTGCGCCATGTGCCACAACGTCGTCGGCGCCGGCGGAGCCCTGACGCAGGGCAAGTACGCCCCCAGCCTCGAGGGCACTACCGGCAAGTACATCTACGAGGCCATGCTGACCGGACCGCAGTCGATGCCCGTCTTCAACGACGCCAACATCACGCCCGAGGAGAAGCAGAACCTCATCAGCTACGTCAAGCAGACCCAGGAGCAGGGTTCTCCGGGGGGCCTGACCCTCGGTTCTCTCGGGCCGATCTCCGAGGGGCTCTTCGCCTGGTTCGCGGGGCTGACCGCGCTCATCCTGTGCGCCGTGTGGCTCGGGCGGCGGGCGTCATGACCGATCGCGATCCCCGGACGACGTCCGAGACGACCAGCACGGGAGAGGCACGATGAACGAGGACGACGGCGGCGTCACCGGTCCGGACAGCCGGGTAGCGCGCCACAACGTCAACTCCGACAACGACGGCGTGACCGACGTCGTGGTCGACGAGGGCGATCGTCTGCCGGAGCGGTTCCCCAACCCCGGCCTGCCCCCGCACCGTTATCGCTCCACCGACTACGACCCCGTGTCCGCCAAGCGCGCGGAGCGCCAGGTCGCCATCATCTTCGGTCTGTCGATCGTCGGATCGGTCCTCTTCGTCGTCTCCTACTTCGTCTTCCCCCTCGAGGGCACGTTCGCGAGCATCCAGACGTCGAACCTGGCGCTGGGCCTGGGCCTCGGGCTCGCCATCTTCGCCATCGGCATCGCCGCGGTCCACTGGGCCAAGACGCTCATGCCCGACCACGAGGTCATCGAGGAGCGCCACCTCATCGGTGATCCCGAGGACCGCGAGGAGGCCATGGGGATCATCAACGAGGGCTTGGAGGAGTCGGGCATCGGTCGTCGCAAGGTCCTGCGCAACGGTCTGATCGCCTCGACCGCCATCCTGCCCATCCCCGCCGTCCTCACGCTCGGAGACCTCGGTCCGCTGCCGCACACGGACCTGCGCACCACGCTCTGGGACCGCGGGGTGCGACTGGTCAAGGACCCCACCGGCGACCCCGTGAAGGCGTCCGACGTCACCATCGGCTCCGCCTTCCACATCATCCCCGAGGGTCTCGAGAACGCCGCGCACCCGCTCGACGAGAAAGCGAAGGCCGTCGTGCTGCTGGTGCGGATGGAGCCGGGCATCGTCGTCCCGCGCGCCGACCGCGAGGGCTGGGACGTGGACGGTATCTACGCCTACTCCAAGATCTGCACGCACGTGGGGTGCCCCGTCGCCCTGTACGAGCAGCAGACGCACCACCTGCTGTGCCCCTGCCACCAATCGACGTTCGACCTGACGCACCACGCGGACGTCATCTTCGGACCGGCCAACCGGCCGCTCCCCCAACTGCCGATCACGGTGGACGACGAGGGGTACCTCGTGGCCCAGCGCGACTTCGAAGAGCCGATCGGCGCCAGCTTCTGGGAGCGTGGATGAGTACCAACAGCCTGGTGGACAAGACCGCCACCTACCTCGACGAGAGGGTGGCCGCCGGGAAGGTCGTCAAGGGCTTCGCCCGGAAGACCTTCCCCGACCACTGGTCCTTCATGCTCGGGGAGATCTGCCTCTACACCTTCGTCATCCTCGTCATCTCCGGCACGTTCCTGACCCTCTGGTACGTACCGAGCATGACGCTCGTCACCTACGAGGGGCCCTACGCGCCGCTCGTCGGCTCCACCATCTCCGACGCCTACAACTCCACGCTCGCGATCTCGTTCGAGATCCGCGGGGGGCTGCTGATGCGTCAGATCCACCACTGGTCGGCGCTGCTCTTCGTGGCTGCGATCCTCGCCCACATGGCCCGGGTCTTCGTGACCGGCGCGTTCCGCAAGCCGCGGGAATTCAACTGGGTGCTCGGCGCCACGCTCGCCGTCCTCGGCCTCGCTGCCGGGTTCACCGGGTACTCCCTCCCGGACGACCTGCTCTCGGGCAACGGCCTGCGCATCATCCAGGGCGTGATCCTCTCGATCCCGGTCGTCGGCACCTACATCCAGTTCTTCCTATTCGGCGGGCAGTTCCCCGGTGAGTCGATCATCCCGCGCCTGTTCATCAGCCACGTCATGATCGTGCCGGCGCTCCTCATCGCCGTCATCGGTGCCCACCTGGCGCTGGTCATCGTCCACAAGCACACCCAGTACCCCGGCCCTGGCCGCAAGAACACGAACGTCATCGGGTACCCCCTGTACCCGGTCTACGTGGCGAAGGCTGGCGGGTTCTTCTTCATCGTCTTCGGTGTGGTCACCCTCATCTCCGCTTTCGTGACCATCAACCCGATCTGGAACTACGGGGCCTACGACCCCTCACCGATCTCAGCGGGCACGCAGCCTGACTGGTACATCGGCTTCGTGGATGGCGCGCTGCGTCTCACCCCGGGGGCGGGACTGGAGTGGAGCCTGTTCGGGTACACGCTCGCGATGAACGTGTTCCTCCCCGCGCTCGTCATCCCGGGGCTGATGGTGACGTTCCTCTTCGCCTACCCGTTCCTCGAGGCCTGGGTGACGGGAGACAAGCGCGAGCACCACCTGCTCGACCGGCCTCGCAACGCTCCGGCACGCACCTCGATCGGCGTCGCTGCGCTCACCTTCTACGTGGTGCTGCACTTCGCAGCGGGCGCCGACGTGATCGCGACCCACTTCGAGCTCTCGTTCAACGACATCATCTGGGCGCTCCGCATCCTCGTCATCATCGGCCCGGCGATCGCGTTCTTCGTCACCAAGCGCACCTGTCTCGCCCTGCAGCGCAGGGATCGAGACCTCGCCCTGCACGGGGTCGAGTCCGGTCGCGTGGTCCGTACCGAGGATGGTGAGTACTTCGAGGTGCACAACGAGCTCAACCCCTACGAGCGGTGGACCTTGGTGCAGCACGAGGTCTACACGCCCGTCGAGCTCGCGGAGGGCTCGAAGAAGAGTCTCGGTCAGCGGGCACGCGCCTGGGCCACGAGGTTCTACTTCGAGGACCGCATCGAGCCCGTGACGCCGGCTGAGCTCGAGGAGCAGCATGCCGTGCACGGCGACGGCGACACCCCGGCCGTCGGCGCCTCCAGCGGCTCTCGCGCAGGGGTGGGGTCGGGCCAAGCCTGACGACCGCGACGGCGTCCTGAGGACGCCATGGAGAAGGCCGGTCCCCGCACTGTGGTGCGGGGACCGGCCTCGCTTCGTGGTGCGGTGCGAGAGCCAGCCTGACGAGCCGGTCCACGGAGCCACGGCCGCTCCCCGTGCCTGGACTCGTCGGCGTGGTGGGTGGAGGGAAGATCCACCAGGCGCGTGTGGTCCGGAGCTCGCCGAACCCGTGCCCGATGGCCCCGGTCACCCGTCGGTGGCGCGATCGCCCGGAGCCGGCTCTGTCGATCGGCACCGCTCGGGGGCGGTGAGGAGAGCCGCCCGCACGCGGCGTGTCGCTGCGCCCCGGGACGGCGACGGCATCCTGGACCCGGCGGACGACGGCGTCCGACCGTGCGCCTCAGCCCGCACGTGGTCGCGGCGGAACGAACGGTTCGAGCCCCGGATCACCATCACGTGCGACAGGAGCCGGGCCGGTCACGCCGTCGGGGCGAGAACAGCCTCCGCGTACGACGTCGCCGGCAGCGCGCCGCGACGGTGCTCCCGGCTGGCACGCAGGAAGGCGGACCGCTGTCGGTGCTGAAGGACGTGCTACGACCGGTCACCCACCCCTGCTGCCGGTGGAGACGACCGGGGAGGCCCCCCATGGCCGGGGATCCCCTCCAGGACCCCGCTCTAGCCTCGCCCTTGGCGCCGCGTCGCGATCTACGCACCGCCCGCCACCCTGACGTCCAGCAGATGCTCCTCACCGTCCGGGAGAGTCGACGGGCGTGCGCGTCGACGTGGGCGGCGGCGCGGGCTGCCGGGCCCGGGGGTGGGCGCCGACGAGGATCGGTGGCCGATCAGATCCCTGGGCGCGGGCACGAGGACGGCCCCGCACCTCGGGTGCGGGGCCGTCGTCGTGAGCTGCTCAGTGGGCGTGGGCTCCACGGTAGTACTCGAAGACCCAACCCACGAGGGCGAAGAGGGACAGCGCGGCGCCGATGAGGAACACCCACACGCCCACCGCCATACCGAGGAACGCGATGGCGACCGCGAGGCTGATCGCGAACGGCCACCAGCTGTGCGGGGGGAAGAAGCCCTGCTCGCCGGCTCCCTCACCGATCTCGCCGTAGACGTCGTCCTCGGGCCGAGGGTCGATCCGACGGGAGGTCACCCACAGGAAGCTCCCGATGAGCGCTGCGAGGAGCGCCGTGAGCAGGAGGGCCAGGAACCCCACCAGCTCCTGGAACTGGGTGAGCCATCCGTAGATGAACGACAGCGGGAGGAGGAAGAGCGTCCCCGCCACGAAGAGCATGTACTCGACCTTCATGTCACTTCCCCCTGAGGTCTGGCTCGCCCACGAGCTCGTCGAGGAGCCCCTGGTTCGGCGTGGCGCGGTCCGCAGCGGCGATCTCCGGGTGGTGGAGGTCGAAGGCCGGGGACTCCGAGCGGATGCGCGGCAGCGAGGCGAAGTTGTGCCGCGGCGGCGGGCAGGACGTGGCCCACTCCAGGGAGCGTCCGTAGCCCCACGGGTCGTCCACCTCGACCTTCGGCCCGCTGGCCGCCTTCCACACCGCCATGAAGAACGGGATCATGGAGGCACCGAGGATGAAGGAGAACACCGTCGAGACCTGGTTCATCCCGGTGAAACCGTCGGAGGGCAGGTAGTCCGCGTACCGACGCGGCATCCCCAGGACGCCCAGCCAGTGCTGGATGAGGAAGGTGCCGTGGAACCCGATGAACAGGAGCCAGAAGTGGATCTTGCCGAGGGTCTCGTCGAGCATCTTCCCGGTGAGCTTGGGCCACCACAGGTAGAAGCCCGCGAACATGGCGAACACCACGGTGCCGAACACCACGTAGTGGAAGTGAGCGACCACGAAGTAGGTGTCGGAGACGTGGAAGTCGAGCGGCGGTGACGACAGGATCACGCCCGTCAGCCCGCCGAAGAGGAAGGTCACGAGGAACCCGAGAGAGAACAGCATCGGGGTCTCGAAGGTGATCGATCCGCCCCACATGGTGCCGATCCAGTTGAAGAACTTCACCCCGGTGGGCACGGCGATGAGCATCGTCATGAAGGCGAAGAACGGCAGGTACACCGCGCCGGTCACGTACATGTGGTGGGCCCACACGGACACCGAGAGCCCGGCGATGGCGATGGTGGCGTAGACCAGGCCCTTGTACCCGAAGATGGGCTTGCGGGAGAAGATCGGCAGGATCTCGCTGATGATGCCGAAGAACGGCAGCGCGATGATGTACACCTCGGGGTGGCCGAAGAACCAGAACAGGTGCTGCCAGAGGATGGCCCCGCCGTTCTCGGCCTTGAAGATCTGCGCGTCGAGCACCCGGTCGGCGCCGAGGGCGAACAGCGAGGCCGCGAGCGGGGGGAAGGCCATGATGATGAGGACACCCGTGATCAGGGTGGTCCAGGTGAACATCGACATCCGCCACATCGTCATGCCCGGTGCCCGCATGCAGATGATGGTGGTGATGAAGTTGACGGCGCCCAGGATGGTGCCGAACCCGGCCATGGCGAACCCGAACACCCAGAGGTTGCCGCCGACGCCCGGGCTGAAGGTGTCGTCGGCGAGCGGTGCGTAGGCGAACCACCCGAAGGCCGCGGCTCCACCGGGCGCCAGGAACCCGGCCATGACGATGAGCCCGCCGAACAGGAAGAACCAGTACGAGAGCATGTTCAGCCGCGGGAAGGCGACGTCCGGTGAACCGATGTGCAGCGGCATCATCGCGTTGGCGAACCCGGCGAACAGCGGGGTCGCGAACAGGAGCAGCATGACCGAGCCGTGCATCGTGAACAGCTGGTTGTACTGCTCGGGGGTCTGCACGACCTCCAGGCCGGGCGCGAACAGCTCTGCGCGGATGACCAGCGCCATCACGCCAGCGAGCAGGAAGAACACGAAGGACGTGATCAGGTAGAGGTTGCCGATCACCTTGTGGTCGGTGCTCGTCACCCACTTGACGATCGTCTTGCCGAGGGACTCCCGCCGCACGACGGCTCGGGAGCGCGGGATCCGCGTGCCGATGGCCGGGGCCTCGTAGTAGGTGGTCATCCGGTGGTCTCCGTCTTCTGGCCGGTGGGCAGCCCGATCTGGTTCGGGGCGAGGTCTGATGGGCCCAGGTCGACGTCGAGCGCGCCGGTCTGGCCCCTGGCCCGCAGCGCTGACATCTGCTCGTCGTACTCGGCCTGGCTGACGACGGCGACGTTGAAGAGCATCGCGGAGTGGTACTCGCCGCACAGCTCGGCGCACTTCCCGCTGTAGACGCCCTCGCGCTCGGGGGTGACGGACATGTAGTTGGTGCGCCCCGGCACCATGTCCTTCTTGTACGTGAAGGCCGGGACGAAGAAGGAGTGGATGACGTCACGGCTGTGGATGGTGATCTCCGCCGACTGGCCGACCGGCATGTAGAGGGTCGGGATCTCCGCCTCCACCTGCTCGTCGCTCAGACCAGCCTGCATCGGGACCTGTGCGGAGGTCTCGTAGACGTCCTCGTCGCGGTAGTTGAAGTCCCACGCCCACCGCTTGCCCACGACCTCGATGTTGACCGCGGGATCCGGGTACCGAGCCTCGATCTCCGCCTGGTCGCGCGCGGTGTAGAAGAAGAGCACACCCACCATGAACAGCGGGACGATGGTGTAGAGCACCTCCATCGGCACGTAGTAGCGCAGCTGGGGAGGCAGCCCGGTCTCCCCCTTGCGTCGCCGGTATCGCACGATCACCCAGAAGGTGAGCCCCCACACGACGATGCCGATGGCGAGCGCCGCGATCCAGGAGCCGACCCACAGGCTGCGGGTGATCGGGTTGATGCTCGCGACGTCGTCGGCGCCGGGGAGCCAGCCGCGCGAGACCAGGTCCCACGTGGAGCCGGAGCCCGGGGTCGGGGAGCTGCAGGCGGTGAGGAGCAGCGTCACCGTCGCTCCGAGACCGACGAGCACCGGGGTGCGCCGTCGGGTCCGCTGCGAGCCGCCGCTGCCTCGTTGCTGGTGCGTCACGTCGACGTCCCCGTCCTTCTCGTTGGGCCGGTGCGGCCAGGCGTGCTCCTCCGCGTCGCGGAGACGTGCTCGGCTGAACACTACCTGCGGGCTGCGCGCTGCGACATGGGACCACGGGTGACGTCCGTCGCAGCCGGGTCGGCGCGCGCGGCCAGGAGGTCCTGGATGAGGAGCTCGGCGATCTGCACCGTGTTGAGGGCCGCTCCCTTGCGCAGGTTGTCGCTGGACACGAACAGCACGAGGCCCCGGCCGTCGGGCACCGACTGGTCGGTCCGCACCCGCCCGACGAGCGAGGGGTCCGCCCCGGCGGCTGCGAGCGGCGTCGGGAGGTCCACGAGCGCCACGCCCGGCGCGCGCGAGAGCACGTCGCGAGCCTCCTCCGGGGTGATGGGGCGCTCGAACTCCGCGTGGACGGCCAGCGAGTGGCCGGTGAAGACCGGGACGCGGACGCACGTCCCCGACACGGCGAGCTCGGGGAGGGAGAGGATCCGACGGCTCTCGTGGCGGAGCTTCTGCTCCTCGTCGCTCTCGCCGGACCCGTCGTCGACGAGGGACCCGGCGAGCGGCACGACGTCGAAGGCGATGGGCGCGGCGTAGACGCCAGGTTCCGGCATCGCGTGGTCGCTCCCGTCGAGCGCGAGCGCCTCGAGGTCACCGGCCACGGCCGCCCTCGCCTGGCCCGCGAGCTCGGCGACGCCGGCCACGCCGCTGCCGGAGACCGCCTGATAGGTCGCCACGCGCAGGCGCGTGAGGCCCGCGACGTCGGACAGGGGCCCGAGGACCGGCATCGCCGCCATGGTGGTGCAGTTGGGGTTGGCCACGATCCCCCTCCCCCCGGCGTCGCGCCGCGCCGCGGAGAGGTGGTCGGGGTTCACCTCGCTGACCACGAGGGGGACGTCGTCCTCACGGCGGAACGCGGAGGAGTTGTCGATGACCAGCGCCCCGGCGTCGGCGAAACGCTGGGCGTGCGCCCGCGACGTCGCCGCGCCCGCCGAGAAGATGGCCACGTCGAGACCGGAGGGGTCGGCGGTGTCGGCGTCCTCGACGACGACGTCCCTCCCGCCGAGCTCCAGCACCGTGCCCGCGGAGCGCGCCGACGCGAACAGCCGCACGGAGGCGAGCGGCAGGCCTCTCTCCACCAGCAGGGCCCGCACCACCCGCCCCACCTGACCGGTCGCCCCCACGACTCCCAGGTGGACCCCCGCTCCCGGCGGCAGGTCGGTCGTGGCGTCGTCGCGCGCGGCTGTGGCGGTCCCCGGAGGCGTCATGCCCTCATGATGCCGTGCTCGTCCAGGGCGGTGGCTGAGCCGCGAGCGCCGCGGGCAGCCGGTGGAGGTACTCCCGCCGGTCGATCTCGACGGCGCCCAGGCTCGCGAGGTGCTCGGTGCGCCACTGCACGTCGAGCAGGCGTGCCGCGGACGCGGAGCCCGGCGTGCCGGCGGGTCCGCGCAGACGGTCGACGAGCGCGACCAGCGACACCTTCGACGCGTCGGTGGCGAGGGAGAACATCGACTCCCCGGCGAAGAGCCCGCCCACACCGACGCCGTACAGCCCGCCGACGAGCTCGCCCTCGCACCACGTCTCGACGCTGTGCGCCCATCCCAGCGCGTGGAGCCGCTGGTAGGCGCTCATGACCTCAGGGGTGATCCAGGCGCCCTCGCGGACAGGATCGGCGCACCCGGCGAGCACGGCGTCGAAGGCGGTGTCGACCGTCGTCTCGTAGCGCCGCACCGATCGGGACAGCGAACGGCTGACGCGCAGCGCCTCCAGCGGCAGGATCCCGCGCTGCAGCGGCGACCACCACGCGAGCGGCGGTCCACCGCGGCGCCCCAGCCCCATGGGGAAGGCTCCGGCGCGATAAGCCGCCAGGAGGGTGCCGGGCTCGAGGTCGCCCCCGACGGCCACCACGTCCCCGTCGCGCCGACGACGCCGGGAGGAGCGACCCGTGCTCGCCGCGCTCACCGCGTCGCTCAGGGACGACGCGAACGGTGAGGGCGGTGGCTCGGTGGGCGTCAGGTGCACGGTGCCTCCGCGGCTCGCACGGTCCCCGTCACGACGGAGCGTCCCCCACCGCGAGCGCGGTGGGGGACGCTCCCCCGGGGTCCGGGTCATCGTCAGTGGAAGGAGTCACCGCACGCGCAGCTGCTGCCCGCGTTGGGGTTGTCGATGGTGAAGCCCTGCTTCTCGATGGTGTCGGAGAAGTCGATCGAGGCGCCGTCGAGGTAGGGGCGCGACATCTTGTCGATGATGACCTCCACCCCCCCGAAGTCCCTGGCCGCGTCCCCGTCGAGGAACCGCTCGTCGAAGTAGAGCTGGTAGATCAGGCCCGAGCAGCCGCCCGGCTGGACGGCGACGCGCAGCCTCAGGTCGTCGCGACCTTCCTGCTCGAGGAGGCTGGCGACCTTCTGCGCGGCGACGTCGGTGAGCCCGACACCGTGCGCGGGCGCATCGGTCTGGGTGGTCTGGGTGGTCGCTGTCTCGCTCACGGGGCCTCCTCGGTTCGGGGGAGCCGTCCCGCCACCTGCGATCGCGCGCAGGGGTCCGCTCTGCTGCGAGACCTGCGCGGGCGGCTCACGCCGGGGTCAACGGGCGCGGCGCCCGACGTGTTCCCACCTGACCGCCGGACGGTGTCCGGCGTCACCGGTCGCCCAGGGCGGCGCGCAGCCCCAGCAGCAGGCGCGCCTCGGCCTCGGTGGCCGCGGTGAGGACCCCCAGGTGGAGGGACTCGTCGTGCCCGTGCGCCCGCGTGTCCGGGTCCTCCACCCCGGTGACGAGCACCGCGGCGTCGGGGTAGGTCGCCACGAGGTCGGCGATGAAGGGGATCGAGCCGCCGATACCGGTCTCGGCGACCTCGACGCCGCCCCAGGCCGCGCTCAGCGCGGCTCGGGCGACGTCGTGCGCGGCGGAGGCGGTGTCGGCGGAGAAAGCCTGGCCGGACGCCCGCATCACCACCTCCACCCAGGCGCCCCACGGGGCGGTGGCGTGGAGGTGGTCGCGCAGCGCGGCGAAGGCGTCGGCGGGAGCCTGACCGGGGGCCACCCGCAGCGACAGCATCGCCGTGGCGGTGGGCGCCAGCGTGTTGGAGGCCGCCTCGAGCGACGTGAGGTCCGTGCCGACGACCGTGATCGACGGGCTGCGCCACAGGCGCTGCGCCAGCGGGCCGCTGCCGAGGAGCGACACCCCGTCGAGCACGCCGGCACCGGCCCGCAGGTCCTCCTCCGCCACCTCCACCTCCGGGGGCCCGCCCGCGTGGAGACCGTCGACGGCGAGCGAGCCGTCCTCCGTCCTCAGCCGGTCGAGCAGGCGCACCAGCGCCGTGGTGGCGTCCAGGACCGGGCCGCCGTTCAGGCCGGAGTGCACGGCGTGGTCCAGCGTCCTGACCGTGACCTCGGCGTCGACGAGCCCGCGCAGGGACGTCGTGAGCGAGGGCCGGTCGGTACGGAGGTTGTCGGAGTCGGCGACGACGATGACGTCGGCCGCGAGCTCTTCGGCGTGACGCTCGAGCAGGGCGCCGAAGGACGGGGACCCGACCTCCTCCTCGCCCTCGACGAAGACGGTGACGCCCACGCCCTCGTGCGGCGCCCACGAGGGCAGGACCGCCCGCAGCGCGCCCACGTGGACGGCGACGCCGGCCTTGTCGTCCGCCGCGCCGCGGGCGAACAGCCGCCCGCCCCGCTCGGTGGGCTCGAACGCCGGGCTCGTCCACCCGTCCTCGCGCCCGGCCGGCTGGACGTCGTGGTGGGCGTAGAGCAGGACGGTCGGCGCCCCGGGGGGCGCGTCCCGCCGTCCGATGACCGCGGGCGCCCCGGGTGCGCCGTCGGGTCGCGGCGCGCGGACGACGCGCGTGGCGAGCCCCAGCTCCTCGAGCAGCTCGGCGACGGCGCCCGCGCTGGCCTCGACGTCGTCGGCGCGGCCCGGGTCCGCCGAGACGGAGCGGATGCGGACGAGCCGGTCGAGGTCGGAGCGCTGGCGTCCGCGCTGCTGCTCGAGCGCCTCGAGCACGTCGCCCAGGGGGTCTGCCCCCACCGGCTGCGCCGGCTGGCTCTGCTGGTCCTGAGGGGTCTGCTCGTGCGCCATCCGGTCACCGTAGCGAGGCGGTCCGACAGCGCGCTCGCCTCGCCTACCCTGGAGCCGTGGCGCTGAAGCGGATGAACAGGACCCCCGGAGGCACCGGAAGCACGCGGACCAAGGACACCGGCCCCGTCGTCGAGGTCATGGAGGAGGCACCGGCACCGGCGCCGCGGCCGGTCGGCAAGGGGCGGCCGACGCCGACCCGCGCCAGCGCCCAGGCGGCCCGTCGGCGACCGCTCGTCCCCGGGGACCGCAAGGAGGCCGCTCGCGCCGAGCGCGGACGCTCTCGAGAGGCGCGCGCGCGGGCCAGGGCCGGCGCGCTGGCGGGAGACGACCGCTTCCTGTCCGCCCGCGACCGTGGGCCGGTGCGCCGGCTGGTGCGCGACGTCGTCGACTCCCGCTACAACATCGGTGAGAACCTCTTGATCATCGCGTTCGTCGTCCTCATCGGCAACCTCGTGGGCACGGCGATGTCGAGCGGCAACCCGGCGGCGCAGGCCACGGTGGGGATCGCCGCGAACGCGGTGCTCCTGTCGCTGGTCCTCGTCATGGTCCTCGACGGTGTCCTGCTGCGACGCCGTGTCCGCACGGCGGTCACCGAGCGCTTCGGCGCCGAGGCGGCCCAGGAGAAGGGGCTGACGTTCTACGCCGTCATGCGCGCCCTGCAGCTGCGCCGGGGCCGCACCCCGGGGGTGGCGGTCAAGCGGGGCGAGGCTCCTCGCCCGACGGGCTGAGCCGCGCTCCCCCGGAGGACCGGAGCGCGGCGCCGCTGACCACCCCTCGCTCGCGGGTGGCCAGCTCCAGGGGGCCGTGGACCGCCACCCCGTCGCGGCGCAGGTGGGCGACGTCCACACCGCTCGCCACCAGCGCGCGCCAGGACTGGCCGATCCACGTCTCGGCGTCCACCTGCACGGGAAACCCCTCCACGGGCTGGCGCGGGCGCACCCGCCGCCCGTCTCCCGGGGCCGGCGGCACCGGCGCTCCGTCGAACCGCGCGAACTCCCAGGTCCAGACACTCACGCCTCCACGGTAGCCCGGTCCCCGGCGGCGCCGTCGGCGCGTGCTCGGTGGCGGCTACCCTCCGCCCGTGGGACTGGGAGACGGGCCGCCGTGGTGGTCGGCATACGAGTGGTGCACCGACGCGGACCTCGAGGCGTCGGCCGACCCCGTGGGGACCGACTCCCCGGCGGTCGCCGCCCTGCGCGGGGGGGACCTCGACACCGCGCTCTGCGAGCAGGTGGCCGAGGCCCGGCTCTGGCGCGGGGACGGACCGCGGCTGCTGCTCGTGGACCTGGACAACCTGCGGGCCGGTCCCGGCCGTTGGCAGGCGCGCATGGCGGTGGTGGTCGAGCTCGCGCGCGCCAGCGACCACGTGGTGCTCGCCGGCCAGGTGGGGGCGGTCGACCGTGCCCGTCCCCACCTCGCCGAGCTGGCCGAGCGGGCGATCACCGTGCCCGACGGGAGCGACCTCGCCGACCACGCGCTCCTGGAGGGCGCCCAGGCCTTCGCGGCGACCCTGGCCGACGACCGGGTGGAGAACGGTCAGGTGGTCGTCGCCAGCAACGACGGCATCTTCGCCGACCTCGCCGAGAACGGCTGGACCCTCACGGTCCTGAGCCCGGGCAGCCACGCCCTCTCCGACCGGCTTCGCGACGCCGCGCGCACGACGCTGGACCTCGTGGACGCCGAGCGGGCCGCCACGAGACGGTGGCGCTCGCGCAGCCTCCGCGCCGCAGCGGGCACCCGGCGCAGCGTCAGCCGCACCGCTGGAGCGCGGCGACCATCGCGCTCCGCTCGGTCGCGGTGACCTGGAGGCCGTACCGGGTCTTGACCGCGACCTGACGGGCGACGTAGGGGCACCGGTAGCCGGGCTCGGGCGGGAGCCACCCGGCCGCGTCGGAGCCGGACTTCTCCTCGTTGAGCGCGCCGTCCACGGCCAGGAGGTTGAGGGGGTCGTTCGCGAAGGCCACCCGCCGCGCGCGCGGCCAGCGCGAGGCTCCCGAGCGCCACGCGTCGGAGAGCGCCACGACGTGGTCGACCTGGACCGCGGAGCTGGAGGTGGCGCCGCGCTCGAAGACGAGCGCCTCCCCCGAGTACGGGTCGTGGAGGGTCCCGGCGAGCAGGACGCAGGAGGAGCCCTCACCGCGGGCGGACACCAGGTCGCGCGCCAGGACGTCGTTGCGCGTGTCGCAGCCGTTGCCGTCCACGTCCGTCCACGGCGTCCCGAAGGCCGTCCGGTCGTAGGCCTCACCGGGCAGCGCCGGCGCCACCTCCAGGGACGCCAGCTGCGCCAGCGCCGAGCCGGGGGGCGGCGCCGCGAGCGCCGCGGTCACCGCGGACCGGTCGGCCCTGGCGGGTGGCGTGGACGCACCGGACCCGTCAGGAGCGCCACCGGGCAGGGTGAGCGCGAGGACGAGCGTGAGCGCCGAGACGAGGACGACCGCGACGCGGGCGCGTGTCGGTCGGCGCGCGGGCGGCATCGGTCGACGCTAGGCCGCGGCGGCCGCGCACGTGGCTCGACGGTGGCGACCTGTGGACGGTGCCCCCGCTGCTCACCGCGGCTGTGGACGGCGGCCCTCGCGGTAACCCGGCGGCCGCCCGCGGGAGCGCGGCGCGGACTACGGTGGCAGGACCCGCAGCGCCCCGACGGCGCCCGCGACCTCATCTCCCCGCGAGACCTCCCTGCCAAGAAGGAGCCCGAGTGAGCACCCTCGTGACCTCGTCCAAGCCGCTGTCGTCGCTGCGCGTCGACGCCCTCGTCCTGGCCGTCGCCGCCTCGTCCCCGGACACCGCGCCGTCGCCGCGGGCGCCCGGCCCGCGCGTCCTGGGGGTCGACTCCCTGCCTCCGCGGCTGAAGGAGTCCCTGGGGACGAGCGAGTCCCTCCGGGCGCTGGGCGTCAGCGGGGCCCGCGACCAGGTGGTCCGCCTCCCGAGCGGCGGAGAGGTCGCCGCGCCCGTCGTGGTGCTCGTCGGCGTCGGCCCGCTCACCACGGAGCTGCCGAGCACGCAGACCCTGCGTCGGGGTGCGGGCGCCGCCGTGCGCCAGCTGGCCGGCACCGGCTCGGTGGCGCTGGCGCTGCCGGCGAGCGACGTCGAACGGGCGGCTGCCGTCGCCGAGGGGGCGCTCCTGGGTGCCTACTCCTTCACCGCCTACCGCTCCGGCGATGCCGGCGCCACGAAGGGGGCCACCGAGGAGGTGCCCGCCATCACCGTCATGTCGAGCGTGGCCGACAGCCGTGAGCTCGACGCCCGCGTGGAGCGCGCGCACGTCGTGGCCGAGGGCGTGCGGCTCACCCGGGACCTCGTCAACACGCCGCCGCTCGACCTCTTCCCGCAGGCCTTCGCCGACGCGGCGACGTCGGCCGCCACGTCCCCGCGGGTGAGCGTCACCGTGCTCGACGACGCGGAGCTGCTCGCCGGCGGGTACGGGGGCCTGACCGGCGTCGGCCAGGGGTCCTCCCGCGGTCCCCGGCTCGTGAAGGTCGACTACGCCCCGCGGGACGCCCGCGTGCACGTGGCCCTGGTCGGCAAGGGCATCACCTTCGACTCGGGCGGGCTGTCCCTGAAGCCCCCGACGGCGATGGAGACCATGAAGTCCGACATGGCGGGGGCGGCGGCCGTGCTCGGCGCCGTGCGCGCCCTCGCTCGCCTGGGGGTGCCCGCACGCGTCACCGGGTGGTTGGCGCTCGCGGAGAACATGCCGTCGGGCACCGCGATCCGGCCCTCGGACGTGCTGACCATGCGCGGCGGACGCACCGTCGAGGTGCTCAACACCGACGCCGAGGGCCGCCTGGTGCTGGCTGACGCCCTGGTCGCCGCCGGCGAGGACGGCCCGGACGTCGTGGTCGACGTCGCCACGCTGACGGGCGCGCAGCTGGTCGCGCTCGGCGACCGCGTCAGCGCGGTGATGGCCGAGGACGAGGACTTCGCCGCGAAGGTCATGACGGCGGCGCGCCGCGCCGGCGAGGAGTTCTGGACCATGCCCCTTCCCGAGGACCTGCGCGAAGGGCTCGACTCGACCATCGCCGACGTCAGGAGCACCGCCGCCGGGCGCGAGGGCGGCATGCTCACGGCAGGCCTGTTCCTGCGCGACTTCGTCCCGCGCCTGCCGGTCGGCACCGGCAAGCGACGCTCCGCGGCGGACGAGGGCCCCCGGGTGCCGTGGGCCCACCTCGACATCGCCGGCCCGTCGTTCACCACCGGCAAGGGGTACGGGCCCACGGGCCCGGGCGGCACGGGCGTGGCCGTGGCCACCCTCGTGGCGCTCGTGGAGGACCTGGCCCGGGGCTGAGGCCCCGCAGGTCACCGGGGGCCCTGGAGGATCCCGTCCCCGACGGCTAGAGGCTCGGCGCGGTGCCCCCGCGCCGAGCCCTGGCGTTGTAGTCACGCATCCTCTGCGGGTAGCCGGTGTGGTTCACGTCGTACACCGGGATCGCCTCGCCCCGCGCGAAGTCCCACGCGACCGCCGGCGACGGCACCCGCCGACGGGTCCACTCGCCGTCGGTGGCGATGAGGAGGATGGTGACGGGTGTCTGCGCGTTCTCCGGCTCCACGTAGGCCTCGACGCCGACGCGGGTGGCGATGAAGTCCCGCAGGTGCGCGGAGTCCTCTCCGGCCGCGGCGCGAGCCTCGCCGCGCCGGGGCGGGGGTGCGGCGGCGCCAGCGGCGCGGTGACGACGGAACAGACCCACCCCCCCACGGTAGCCCGTGCGCAGGTGAGGACCACTCCACAGCGAGGACGCCGCACTCTGCCAAGATGTGCGCACGCGACGGCTGGCCGTCGCAGCGCCGCACCACTGCGGCGACGAGATTCGAGGAGGAGTCCATGGCCGAGCAGGCAGACGGCAAGGGGGCGGGCGACGACCAGTTCGACCTCGTGATCCTCGGTGGGGGCAGCGGTGGCTACGCCGCCGCGTTCCGCGCGGCGCAGCTGGGGATGAGCGTCGCCCTCGTGGAGAAGGACAAGCTGGGCGGCACGTGCCTGCACCGCGGCTGCATCCCCACCAAGGCCCTGCTCCACGCGGCCGAGGTCGCGGACTCCGCGCGCCACAGCGAGCAGTTCGGCGTCAAGGCCACCCTGGACTCCGTCGACGTGCCCGCGGTGAACAAGTACCGCGACGGCGTCGTCGGCCGGCTGTACAAGGGGCTTCAGGGACTCGCGAAGGCGAACAAGGTCACCCTCGTCGAGGGTGAGGGTCGCCTCGTGGAGCCCCACGTCGTGGAGGTGGCGGGCCGGCGCCTCACCGCCGCCACCGTGATCCTGGCCACCGGCTCCACGTCCCGCACGCTGCCCGGTCTGGAGCTCGGTGGACGGGTGCTGACCTCCGACACCGCGCTGTCGCTGGACCACGTGCCGGACAAGGTCGTCATCCTCGGTGGCGGCGTGATCGGCGTCGAGTTCGCCTCCGTCTGGAAGTCCTTCGGCACCGACGTGACGATCGTCGAGGCCCTCCCCCACCTCGTGCCCGCCGAGGACGAGGCGTGCAGCAAGGCCTTCGAGCGCGCCTACCGCAAGCGCGGCATCAACTTCTCCCTCGGCGTGCGCTTCAAGGAGGTCAGCCAGGACGAGAACGGCGTGCACGTCACCCTCGAGGACGGCAAGACGTTCGACGCCGACTACCTGCTGGTCGCCGTGGGTCGCGGACCCGTCACCTCCGGGATGGGCTTCGAGGAGGCCGGCGTGACGATGGAGCGCGGCTTCGTCGTCACCGACGAGCGGCTGCGCACCTCGGTCGAGGGGGTGTACGCCGTGGGCGACATCGTCCCCGGCCTCCAGCTGGCCCACCGCGGCTTCGCCCAGGGCATCTTCGTGGCCGAGGAGCTCGCCGGCCTCGGGCCCGTCCCCGTCGTGGACTCTGCCGTCCCGCGCGTGACGTACTCCGAGCCGGAGGTCTCCTCCGTCGGCCTCACGGAGAAGCAGGCGAAGGAGCAGTGGGGCGACGACGCCGTCGCCACCTACGAGTACAACCTCGCGGGCAACGGCAAGAGCCAGATCCTCGGGACGGCCGGCTTCATCAAGCTGGTGCGCCGGGTGGACGGTCCCCTGGTCGGCATCCACGCCGTCGGCTCGCGCATGGGCGAGCAGATCGGGGAGGCCCAGCTCATCGTCAACTGGGAGGCCTTCCCCGAGGAGGTCGCCCAGCTCGTCCACGCCCACCCCACGCAGAACGAGGCGATGGGCGAGGCGCACCTCGCCCTGGCGGGAAAGCCGCTGCACTCGCACGGCTGAGCCGTACCCCCGGGCCCCGCGGCCCACCCCGACAGCACGGCTGTACATCCCGCAGAAGCGATGACGAAGGAGACCACGATGGCGGAGTCCGTCAAGATGCCGGCGCTCGGCGAGTCGGTGACCGAGGGCACCGTCACGCGGTGGCTCAAGGAGATCGGCGAGGAGGTGGCGGTCGACGAGCCGCTGCTCGAGGTCTCGACCGACAAGGTCGACACCGAGATCCCCTCCCCGATCGCCGGGACGCTCACCGAGATCCTCGTCCAGGAGGACGAGACCGTCGAGATTGGCGCCGACCTCGCCCGCATCGGCGGGGCCGACGACGCCCCGGCCGGCGGCGGCTCGTCCACCCAGGAGTCGGCTCCGCAGGAGACGCCCGCCGAGCCGGAGCCGGAGCCCGAGCCCGAGCCCGCTGCCCCTGAGCAGCCCTCCAGCGGAAAGTCCTCCGGCGGCGGCGGTGGCGGTGGCGGTGGTGGTGGTGGCGGCGTCACGGTCACCATGCCCGCGCTCGGAGAGTCGGTGACCGAGGGCACCGTCACGCGGTGGCTCAAGGAGGTCGGCGAGGAGGTCGAGACCGACGAGGCGCTCCTCGAGGTCTCGACCGACAAGGTCGACACCGAGATCCCGTCCCCGTCGGCGGGCACGCTGACGGAGATCCTCGTCCAGGAGGACGAGACCGTCGAGATCGGCGCCGAGCTCGCCCGCATCGGCGGTGAGGCGCCGGGGTCCTCGTCCGGGTCCTCCGCACCGGAGGAGAAGCCTCAGGCCTCGTCCGCACCCGAGGCCCCGCAGGGCGCCGCCGAGCCGGAGGTCGCTCCGCAGGAGCCGCAGCGCCAGAGCGCTCCGGAGGCCCCGGCCAGCGCGCCGGAGCCGGAGCAGGCGAGCGAGGACTACAACAGCCCCGCCTCGCAGGTCGACGGCACCGTGAAGCCCCCGACCGGCGAGCAGCCCAGCAGGGGCGGTGGCTCCGGCGCACCGGCGAGCGGCACGGTCTCCGCCTACGTCACGCCGCTGGTGCGCAAGCTCGCCGCGGAGAACGACGTGGATCTGTCCTCGCTCAGCGGCACCGGCGTGGGGGGGCGCATCCGCAAGCAGGACGTGCTCGACGCGGCGGAGGCGGCCAAGGCCCCGCAGCAGGAGCAGGAGCCTGCTCCTGCGCCGTCGGGACAGGCGCCGGCCTCGGCACCGTCGGCCAGCCCCGCAAAGCCGGCAGCGCCGGCGGTCGCCGCGAAGCGGGGCACCACGGAGAAGATGAGCCGGCTGCGCAAGGTCATCGCCCAGCGGATGGTCGAGTCGCTCCAGACCAGCGCTCAGCTGACGACCGTCGTCGAGGTCGACGTCACGCGCGTCGCCACCCTGCGGGCGCGCGCCAAGGCGGACTTCACGGCCCGCGAGGGCGTCTCCCTGTCGTTCCTGCCGTTCTTCGCCCTGGCGTCCATCGAGGCTCTCAAGGCCTTCCCGCAGGTGAACGCCTCGATCGACGGCGACTCGATCGTCTACCACCCGCAGGAGAACCTGGGGATCGCGGTCGACACCGAGCGCGGGCTCCTCGTTCCCGTCATCAAGGAGGCCGGCGACCTCAACATCGCCGGGATCGCGCGCAAGATCGCCGACCTCGCGGCCCGCACGCGGGACAACAAGGTCACGCCCGACGAGCTCGGCGGCGGCACGTTCACGCTGACCAACACGGGCAGCCGCGGGGCGCTGTTCGACACGCCGATCATCAACCAGCCCCAGGTCGCCATCCTGGGGACCGGGACCGTGGTCAAGCGGCCCACCGTGGTCAAGAACGCCGACGGCGGCGACTCGATCGCCGTGCGCTCGATGATCTACCTCGCGCTGTCCTACGACCACCGGATCGTCGACGGGGCCGACGCTGCGCGATTCCTCTCGACCATGAAGGCGCGGCTCGAGGAAGGGGCCTTCGAGAGCGATCTCGGGCTCTGAGCGCACCGGTGGGGCGGGCCGGCCGGCCCGCCCCACCGGCTCCCCCCGGGGCACCCCAGCCCATCCGAACGAGCAGAGACCCGGGTCCGCGGACCGGGGCAGGGAGCGTCATGCGAGTCGTGGTCAGCGGAGCATCCGGCCTCATCGGGACGGCGTTGCGCACGCGCCTGTCAGCCTCCGGGCACGAGGTGGTGCAGCTGGTCCGCCGGCCCCCCACCCATGCCTCGGAGGTGCGGTGGGACCCCCAGGCCGGGCACCTGGACGTGGACGCGCTCGGCGACGTCGACGCGGCCGTCAACCTGTCCGGTGTCGGGGTGGGGGACAAGCGCTGGGACGCGGACTACCGGGACCTCATCCTCACCTCGCGCACCGAGTCGACGTCGACGCTGGCCACAGCGCTCGCCGCGATGCCGCGCCCCCCGTCGGTGCTCGTGCAGGCCAGCGCGTCGGGGTACTACGGCGAGCGGGGCGACGAGATCGTCGACGAGGCCTCCGCGCCCGGCGACGAGTTCCTCGCCGGGGTCTGCGTCGCGTGGGAGGCGGCGGCGCAACCCGCGCGTGATGCCGGCATCCGCGTGACCAGCGCCAGGACCGGGCTCGTCATGACCACGGGCGGGGGCGCCTTCGGGCCGCTGCTGCCCCTCATCCGTCTGAACCTGGGCGGTCCGCTCGGCAACGGCAGCGCTTGGTGGTCGTGGATCACCCTCGAGGACGAGGTCGCCGCCATCGAGTGGCTGCTCACCGCCGACCACGTCGACGGTCCCGTGAACCTCGTCTCGCCCGAACCGGCGCGCAACGGGGACCTCGTGCGCGCGGTCGCGGCGGCGCTGGGCCGCAAAGCCCTCCTCCCGGCGCCGGCGTTCGCCCTGCGCGCTGCTCTCGGGGAGTTCGCCGAGGAGGTGCTGGCGAGCCGCCGGATCAACCCGAGCACGCTGGTCTCCGGCGGCTTCTCCTTCGCCCACGGCGACGTGGAGACGGCCGCGCACTGGCTCGCGGATCAGGTGCGCTCCTCGCGCTGAGCGTCCTTCACCGACCCTCAGGCGGTGTCGTCGACCCGCCACCCGTCGTCGGTCAGCTCGAGGACGAGCACGGACGTCACCGGTTCGGAGACCGGTACGTCCGTCACCGTCCCGTCCGGCAGGCGCTGCTCGTGCGCACCCGTGATCACCTCGGCCTCCACCCGCGCGGTGCCCGCGGCCTCGTCGAGCCCGACCACGCGGGCGGCGACGACGTCGAAGGTGAGGTCGTCCACCCTCGCGCCGGCGCTCGCCAGGGCGGTGATCGCCGCCGAGTCGCCCCGGTGGGCCGCGGAGCCACTGGCGTCGACGGCGTCCAGCATCGCGAGGTCACCGGCCTCGAGCGCCCGCGCCCTCGCCCGCGCCAGCGTGACCACGACCGCCTCGGGGTCGGCGAGCGCAGGGTCGGTCATCGCGTCGACCGCCGTCGGTCCCGGCTCCGGATCCGCCGTCGGGCTCGGCGCGGGAGCCGGCTCGCGCGCTGGACCCGACCCCTCGGACGCCTCAGACGCTCCAGGCGCCGGGGACGACGCAGACGGCTGGCCGTCGGGGCGCCCGCCGCCCGCGGCGCTCAGCGGGCCGCTCGGTCCCAGGATCCACCCGGAGACGACCCACGCACCGACGAACACCGCCGCGACCCCGGCCACGGCGGCCAGACCCCACCGGCCGCGGCGCCACCGAGAGCCGCGCGCCGCTGCTTCCTCCTCCTGCGCCGCGGCGGCTGCTGCGCGCAACCGGTGGGTGAGGAGCTCGGCGGGCGGTGCGTCCGGCTCGCTCGGCACCAGGTGGACGGCGAGGGAGGGTCCGCTGCCAGCGACCACCTCCGCGAGGCGTGCTGCCGAGGGGCGGTGCGCCGGCACGGGCGAGAGTGCCGCGTCGAGCACCTGCACGAGGGGGCCCGGCACCTCCGGCACGAGCAGCGGCAGCGGCACCCGGTGCGCCGCCGGACCGGGCACCGCCGACGTGAGGGCGAACCACGCCACCGCGGCCAGGCCGTGGACGTCGGCGGAGGGCAGGGGACGGTCCGTCGTCGCGGCGGGGTCCGCGAACCCCGGGGTGCCTCCGGCCTCGTCCTGCCACACCTGGCCGTCGGACCGGCTCACCAGCGCGCCGGGGTCCGCCGCGGCCGGTCCCTGCGCCATCGCGCCCACGAGCGACGCGAGCCCCAGGTCGGCCAGCACGGCCTGCCCGTCGGCGTCGAAGAGCACGTTGCCCGGGGACACGTCCCCGTGGACCAGCCCGCGATCGTGCAGCTCGGACAGCACCCCTGCGAGGCCCGCGACGAGCTCGATCACCTCGCCGACGTCCAACGAGCCGCGGGCGCGGACGAGCGCGCCGAGGCTCCCGCCTGCCGCGCGGTCCAGCACGAGGACGACGGCCCCGTCCTGCGGCACCACGGCGCGGAGCGCGACCACCCGGGGGTGCGCCACCCGGGTGAGGGCGGTGATCTCACGCTGCAGTGCGGTCGCCGACGCCGCGCGCCGGGCCAGCTCCCACGGTCCGTCGCCCGGGCTCGGCTCGGGCAACGGGACGACCTTCAGCGCGACGTCGCCTCCGTCGGGTCCGGTGGCGGACCACACGGCCGAGCTCGCTCCCACGCCCAGGAGGCGGTGCACGCGGTAGCCGGGCAGCATCGGCGCGGCCCCCTGGTCGCCGACGTGACCCGGCCGAGCAGGGCTGGGGCCGGTGCCGGGGAGCGGTTCCACGGCGCCAGCATGGGGGCTCGAGGGTGGATCGCCGCTTCGTCGTCCACAGGCCGCCCGACCGCAGCAACGCGGCGCCGGTAGCGTCACCGCCCGTGGACCCAGTGCGTCGAGGGACGCGGACAGACCGGAGCTCACGGCCGTGAGCCGGGGCGTGGTCGTCATCGGGGCCGGGCTCGCCGGGCTGTCCTGCGCCCTGCGCCTGCACGCCGCGGGGGTCGACGTGAGCGTCCGGGAGAAGTCACACCGCGTGGGCGGCCGGGTGACCACGGACGTGGTGCACGGGTTCTCGTGCGACGTCGGGTTCCAGCTGGTCAACCCCGCCTATCCCGCGCTGGCCCGCGTGCTCGACGAGATCGGTGCTGGCCTGCGGGCGCTGGAGATGCGCTCCTTCGGCGCCGGCGTGGTGGTCGCGACGCACCGGGGGCGCGCCGTGCTCGGCGACCCCCGTCGCCTGCCGTCCGCGACGCTGTCATCGCTGACCGCTCCCGTCGGCTCGCTGCGCGAGAAGGTGGCCTTCGCCGCGTGGGCGGCGGCGGCCGGCTACCTCCCGGCTCACCGCCTGCGCGACCACCCACGGGGTGACACCACCCTGTCGGCCGCGCTGGACGCCGCCGGCGTGGCAGGGCGCCTGCGCTCCTCGGTCGTGACCCCCTTCCTCTCCGGGGTGCTCGGGGAGTCCGCCGGGTCCACGTCTGCCGCGTTCGCGCGGCTGGTGGTGCGCAGCCTCGTCCGCGGCACGCCCGGCGTCCCGGCACGCGGTGTGAGGGTGCTCCCGGAGACCATGGCCGCGGCCCTGCCCGACGGAGCCCTGCGCCTCGACGCGCCGGTCGCGAGCCTCGAGGAGGTCGCGCGCGGAGCCGGCGCCGTGGTCGTCGCGACCGAGGCGGTCGCCGCGCGACGCCTCGTCCCCTCCCTGGAGGTCCCGCGGAGCAACGCGCTGACGACGTTCTGGTTCGCCTGCGACCGTGCCCCGAGCGGCTCCCCGCTGCTGCACGTCGACGGCGAGGGGCGCGGCCCGCTGGTCAACACCGCGGTCATGACGAACGTCGCCCCCGCGTACGCGCCGCCAGGGCGCCACCTCGTCGCGGCGACGGTGCTCGGGGACCGGTCCTCGGACCTGCCGGTCGCGGAGCGGGAGGTCCGGGCGCAGGCGGCGCTGGTCTACGGCACGTCGACCGCGAGGTGGGACCTGCTCACCGCGCACGCGCTCCCCCACGCCCTCCCGGCCCTGCCGCCACCGCTGGACGCCCGACGCCCCAGCCACCTGGGCGGCGGCGTGCTCGTCGCCGGGGACCACCGGGACACCGCGAGCCAGCAGGGCGCGATCGCTTCGGGACGCCGTGCGGCCGACGCGGTCCTGACGCACCTGGGGGTCGTCCGCTGAGGCGAGGCTCGCGGTGCGGCGTGCCCCTAGCCTGTCGCGGTGCCTGCTGACCACCCCACCATCCTCGCGACGTCCGGCGGCTACCTGCCCGGCACCCGCACCCGCATGGCCATCGGCCCTCTGCTGCACCATGCGGTCGAGCTCTCGGGCGTCCACGCACGCACGCCGCGCGTGGTCCACCTCGGCACCGCGAGCGGGGACCAACGCTGGTTCGCTGCCGAGCTCTCCGACGCCGCCGAGGCCGCCGGCATCTCCATGGGCCACCTCTCCCTCTTCCCCACGCCGAGCGTCGCCGACGTCGAGGGGTTCCTCGCAGCGGCCGACGCGGTGTGGGTCGGCGGGGGCTCCGTCGCGAACCTGCTCGCCGTGTGGCGCCTCCACGGCCTCGACGAGGTCTTCCCCCGGCTGTGGCGCGCCGGCGTGGTGCTGGCAGGCGTGAGCGCCGGGTCGATCTGCTGGCACACCGGTGGCACCACGGACTCCTTCGGGCCGACCCTGCGCCCGGTGACGGACGGTCTGGGGCTCCTGCCGTACGCCAACGGCGTCCACCATGATTCCGAGCCCGCCCGTCGCCCCGCGGTGGAGGCTCTGGTGGCCGACGCGACCTTCGGGCGCACCCACTGCACCGACGACGGCGTAGGGCTGGTCTACGGGGGACCTGAGGGCACCGAGCTCGTCGAGGCGGTCACCGAGCGGACGGGGGCGTCGGCCTGGGTGGTGGAACGCGGTGAGGACGACGCGGTCGTCACCGAGCGGTTGGCTCCGCGGCTCCTGCCGGGCGTGCGCTGACGAGGCGTAGCGTGGCGTCGTGCGGATCGAGAGGGTGGCCCCTGGCGGGCTCGTGGGCTACGAGGAGGCGTGGGAGCTCCAGCGGCGGGTCCACGCAGAGGTGGTGGCCGGTGATCGCGACGACACCGTGCTGCTGCTCGAGCACCCCCCGACGTACACGGCGGGCAAGCGCACCCTCCCTCACGAGCGTCCTGCGGGGAGCACCCCCGTCGTCGACGTCGACCGCGGCGGCAAGATCACCTGGCACGGACCGGGGCAGCTCGTCGGCTACCCGATCCTGCGCCTGCCCGCCGACCCGTCCGGCACCGTGGACGTGGTCGCCTACGTGCGCCGGCTCGAGGACGTGCTCATGGCCGTGTGCGCTGACCTCGGGGTGACGGGGGGGCGCGTCGACGGCCGCTCGGGCGTGTGGATCGGCGAGGGCGCGGTGGGGGCTGACGGCGGGCCGGCCGGGACGGGCGCGGCGCGCAAGGTCGCAGCGATCGGCATCCGGGTGGCCCGGGCGACGACGATGCACGGGTTCGCGCTCAACGTGTCCTGCGACCTGGCTGCCTACGAGACGTTCACCCCCTGCGGGATCTCCGACGCCGGCGTCACGACCCTCGCGCTCGAGGCCGGCCGCCCCGTCGAGGTCGCCGACCTCGAGCCCGGCGTCGAGGAGCACCTGCGCGCGCTGCTCCCCGCAGCAGCACCGGTCGCGGCGGCAGCGGTGGCACGGGCGTAGCCTCCATGCGTGAGCCCTGCCCCTGAAGGTCGCAAGATGCTGCGCGTCGAGGCGCGCAACAGCGCCACGCCCATCGAGAAGAAGCCGGAGTGGATCCGCACCACGGCGAAGATGGGCCCCGAGTACACCGCCCTCCAGGGTCTGGTGAAACGCGAGGGGCTCAACACCGTGTGCCAGGAGGCCGGGTGCCCCAACATCTTCGAGTGCTGGGAGGACCGCGAGGCCACCTTCCTCATCGGGGGTGACCAGTGCACGCGGCGCTGCGACTTCTGCCAGATCGACACCGGCAAGCCCGCGGACTTCGACGCCGACGAGCCGCGACGGGTCGCCGAGTCCGTCCAGGCGATGGGGCTGCGCTACTCGACGATCACCGGGGTGGCCCGCGACGACCTCCCGGACGGCGGCGCCTGGCTGTACGCCGAGACGGTCCGCCAGATCCACGCGCTGAACCCCGGCACGGGCGTCGAGCTGCTCATCCCCGACTTCGACGCCGACCCCGACCAGCTCGCCGAGGTCTTCTCCTCCCGCCCGGAGGTCCTCGCGCACAACGTCGAGACGGTCCCGCGGATCTTCAAGCGCATCCGCCCGGGCTTCCGGTTCGAGCGCTCGCTGTCGGTGCTCACGTCCGCCCGCGAAGACGGCTTCGTGACGAAGTCCAACCTCATCCTCGGGATGGGCGAGACCACCGACGAGATCCTCGAGGCCATGGCCGCCCTCCAGGAGGCCGGGACGGACCTCCTCACCATCACGCAGTACCTGCGGCCCAGCCCTCGGCACCACCCCGTCGAGCGCTGGGTGCGACCGGAGGAGTTCGTGGACCTCGCCACCGCGGCCGAGGAGATGGGTTACCTGGGCGTGCTCTCCGGACCGCTGGTCCGCAGCTCCTACCGCGCCGGACGGCTGTGGGCCCAGGCCATGCGCCGACGCGGCGAATCGATCCCGCCGGAGCTGTCGCACTGGTCCGAGGATGCAGCGCCGGCACGCCAGGAGGCCAGGTCGCTCGTCGGCTGACCGACCCGCCCGGCAGCGGATCGCCGCCCCGCGGAGCCGTACCCTGAACCCCATGGCCAGCACGCGTACCCGAGGACCAGCCGCCCCCGCAGCGGCGACGGCGAGACCGCCGCGGCGGGGGCTGCTGCGCCGCCGCTCGTCGAAGCCACCGCGCACCGGACCGGGGCGCATCGCGCAGGTGAAGAACGTCTACACGATGACGGCGCGGGTGGACCCGGCCGTGCGGTGGTGGCTCCTGCTCGCCGGCGTCGGCCCGCTGGTGCTCCTGCTGCTGATCGGCTTCGCCGTCGGCCACCCGATCTACCTCGGGTTCATCGGCCTCATGCTGGGCGTTCTCGGCGCTCTCATCACCCTGACCCGCCGCGCGGAGCGCGCTGCCTACCAGCAGATCGAGGGCACCCCCGGCGCCGCGGGACAGGCGCTCAAGACGCTGCGCCGCGGCTGGACCGTCACGGACGAGCCGGTGGCCATGGACCCGCGCACCCGCGACCTCGTCTTCCGGGCCGTGGGGCGCCCCGGGGTGGTGCTGGTCTCCGACGGCCCGGTCCCGCGGGTGAACCGTCTGCTCGAGGGCGAGAGACGCCGCGTGACCCGCGTGCTGCCCGACGTGCCCGTGCACCTCCTGCGCACCGGGCGCGGCGACGACCTCGTCCCGGTCGGGAAGCTCCCCCGCCGGGTCATGCGCCTCAAGCCGACGCTGACCCGCGCGGAGGTCTCGGCCGTGAACAAGCGGCTGAGAGCTCTCGGGGGCATCAAGATGCCGGTGCCCAAGGGGATCGACCCGATGCGTGCGCGCCCGGACCGCAAGGCATCCCGAGGCCGTTGAGGGCCCGTCACGGTGGCCCGCACCCCTGCTCGTCGCCCCTCAGCGGCGCACGAGGACCGTCCCTCGTGCCCGGTCGTGCAGGCCCCGCTGGTCGACGTCGACCACCACGGGCGGGATGACCAGGGCGATGAGCGCCCCGCGGACGGTCGCGTCCAGCAGCCCCGTCCGCGCCCCGTCCAGGCGAGCCACCCGCATCCCCAGGACGCGGTGGCCGGGCGAGGAGCCGGTGAGGGCGACGAAGACCAGCTGGATCGCGGTGAAGAGGGCGAGGGTGACCCACGGGTCGCCGCCGAGGAAGGCGTAGGAGATGAGGTTGGCCGCCGCCCAGTCCACCAGGAGCGCCGCGAGCCGCCGTCCGAGGCGCGCGATGGACCCCGTCCCCTCGGGGGGCAGCCCCAGCCGCCGTCCGGGCCATCCGCTCGCGGGCGTCCCGCCGGTCGCGGGGGATGGGACGGCGCTCACGCCGCCCACGGTAGACGGGGAGCCTCGCCGCCCCCGCAGACCCGTCGCAGCGCGGAGGCCGTGCCGATGATGTCGGCGACGCGACCGCCGCCTAGGTTGTCCCACCGACACACCCCGACCGCCCCGCCTGCCGGCACCCGGTCAGCAGCACGCGGTCCCATCAGGAGGATGGATGTTCAACGACGCATCGGACGTCACGCAGTACATCGCCGAGCACGATGTCAAGTTCGTGGACGTGCGCTTCTGCGACCTGCCCGGGGTGATGCAACACTTCAACGTTCCGGCGGCATCGGTCGACGAAAGCTTCTTCACCGACGGGCAGATGTTCGACGGCTCCTCGATCCGCGGTTTCACGACCATCCACGAGTCCGACATGAAGCTCATGCCTGACCTCGAGACCGCCTATCTCGACCCGTTCCGCGCCGAGAAGACCCTGAACATCAACATGTCCATCGTCGACCCCATCACCGACGAGCCCTACGGCCGCGACCCGCGGCAGGTGGCGGCCAAGGCAGAGGCCTACCTCCGGTCGACGGGCATCGCCGACACCGCCATCTTCGCGCCGGAGGCGGAGTTCTACGTCTTCGACGACGTCCGCTTCAAGACCAGCCCCCAGGAGAGCTTCTACCACATCGACTCCATCGAGGCGGCCTGGAACACCGGCCGCATCGAGGAGGGTGGAAACCGGGGGTACAAGACCCCCTTCAAGGGTGGCTACTTCCCGGTGCCCCCGACGGACCACTTCGCGGACCTGCGTGACCAGATCTCCCTCGCCCTCGACGCCCAGGGGCTCCAGGTGGAGCGGGCGCACCACGAGGTGGGCACAGCCGGGCAGGCGGAGATCAACTACCGGTTCGACTCGCTCGCGAGGTCGGCCGACAAGCTGATGCTGTTCAAGTACATCGTCAAGAACGTCGTGTGGAACGCCGGCAAGACGGCGACCTTCATGCCGAAGCCGCTGTTCGGTGACAACGGCTCCGGCATGCACGTCCACCAGAGCCTGTGGAAGGACGGCACGCCGCTCTTCTACGACGAGTCGGGCTACGGCGGCCTCTCGAACACCGCCCGCTGGTACATCGGCGGCCTGCTGCACCACGCACCGTCGCTCCTGGCCCTCACGAACCCCACGGTGAACAGCTACCACCGCCTCGTGCCGGGCTACGAGGCGCCGATCAACCTCGTGTACTCGGCGCGGAACCGGTCCGCGTGCGTGCGGATCCCCATCACCGGCACGAACCCGAAGGCCAAGCGGATCGAGTTCCGGGTACCGGATCCGAGCTCGAACCCGTACCTCGCGTTCGCGGCGATGCTCATGGCGGGGCTGAACGGCATCCAGAACCGCATCGAGCCGGCGGACCCGATCGACAAGGACCTCTACGAGCTCCCGCCGGAGGAGCACGCGAACATCGCTCAGTGCCCCGCCTCCCTGGGCGAGGCCCTCGACGCCCTCGAGGCCGACCACGACTACCTCACCGAGGGCGGCGTGTTCACCGAGGACCTCATCGAGACGTGGATCCACTACAAGCGCACGCAGGAGATCGACCCCATCCGCCTGCGCCCGCACCCGCACGAGTTCGAGCTCTACTACGACCTGTGACCCGGCCGGCGTGATGTGCTCATGAGGGCCGGCGCAGCGCCGCTGACCCCGGAGCTGACCCGCGCCGAGGAGCTCGCCCGGGAGCTGGACAAGCCGATGGGCGTGCTCGGCGTGCTCTTCGCGTTCCTCGTCCTGGCGCAGTCGTTGGCCACGGCGCCGTGGCTGGTCACCTCGCTGGCGGTGCTGGGCTGGGTGCTGTGGGCGGTCTTCGTCGCCGAGTTCGCGCTGCGGGCGTACGTGGCGAAGGAGCAGAAGCGGTTCTGGGCGCGGAACTGGTGGCAGGTGCTCTTCCTCGCCCTACCCTTCCTCCGCTTTGCCCGGGCGCTGCGGACGCTGCGGCTCGCCCGGGCCGGAGGGGTGCTGTCCTCCGCGGTGAGGGGCTCTCGCTCAGCGGGCCGGCTGCTCTCCGGGCGCATCACGTGGCTCGGTGTGGTCACCGTCGTCGTCATGCTCGCGTCGAGCCAGCTGCTGCTCGTGCTCGGCGCCTACCCCGACTACGCGCTGGCCCTTCACGACGCCGCCCTCGCCACCATGACCGGCGAACCGCTCTCCGCCACCGGAGGAGTGGCCGACATCATCGAGATCGTCCTGGCCGCCTACTCGGTGGCGGTGTTCGGGACCCTCGCCGGCGCGGTGGGCGCCTACTTCCTGCGGAAGGAACCAGCGCCCACGTCCGTGGAGACGGCCTCGGCGGCACTCAGCGAGCGTCGGCGCGGCTCCCGGCCCTGAGGGCGGTGCCAGCGCGCGTCAGGCGGTGCGCTCCCCCGCCGGATCGGACTGGCGCCGGGCGTCCTGCACCTGGTCGATGCGGTCCTCCTCGGCCATCCGGGTCAGCTCCTCGCCGGCCGCGTCGTCCCGCGTCAGGTTCTCCCCGGTCTGCGGGTCGAACACGTGGACCTTGCGAGAGTCCAGCCAGAACTCGGCATCGCGCCCCTCACGGATCCGGCTGGCCGCGTCGATCGACACGATCGCCTGGGTGCGGAGCGTCTCTGCGTCGAGCTCCTTCGACAGGTCGCGCAGCTGCGCGGTGATCTCCTCGGGCGCCTCGTAGGGGATGTAGGCGAACTGCGAGTCCCCGAGCCACTCCGTCACGTCGACGCGGGACGTGAACGTGTGGCCGAGGTGGCGCTTGGAGTCCTCGACGAGGGAGGCGTCCTCGAACGCCTCCGGACGGATGCCCACGAGGAGGAGGTCCTTGCCGGCGACGGCCTCCGCACGGTCCCCCTCCAGAGCCATGTGGCCGAAGGGGGTCGCCAGCCCCCCGTCCTCGAGGACGGCCGGGAGGAAGTTCATCGGTGGTGACCCGATGAAGCCGGCGACGAAGAGGTTGACGGGCTGCTCGTAGAGCTCGCGGGGGGACGCGACCTGCTGGATGATCCCCTTGCGCAGCACGCACACCCGGTCGCCGAGCGTCATGGCTTCGGTCTGGTCGTGGGTGACGTAGACGGTGGTGATCCCGAGCCGGCGCTGGAGACGGGCGATCTCGGTACGCATCTGGCCGCGGAGCTTGGCGTCGAGGTTGGACAGCGGCTCGTCGAAGAGGAACGCCTCGGCCTGGCGGACGATGGCCCGTCCCATGGCGACGCGCTGGCGCTGGCCACCGGAGAGGTTCCCGGGCTTGCGCTGGAGGTGCTCGTGGAGGTCGAGGACGTCGGCCGCCTCGTCCACGCGTCGCTTCACCTCCTGGTCGTCCATCTTCTTCAGCCGCAGCGGGAAGGCGATGTTCTCGTACACCGACAGGTGGGGGTAGAGCGCGTAGTTCTGGAACACCATCGACAGGTTGCGGTCACGGGGCGCCTTGTCGTTCACCTTCGTCCCGCCGATGATCATGTCGCCCGAGGTGATGTCCTCGAGCCCCACGATCATCCGCAGCAGGGTCGACTTCCCGCAGCCGGACGGTCCCACGAGGATCATGAACTCGCCGTCGGCGACGTCCAGGCTGATGTCGTTGACGGCGGGGAAACCGTCACCGTACTTCTTGACGATGTTCTTCATCTCGATGGCGGCCATCGCAGGGCTCCTTGGGTGGGGACGTGGTGGGGCGCGGGCTCAGCCCTTGACGGCGCCGTTGGTCAGGCCGGCGACGATCCGGCGCTGGAAGATGAGGACGAGGACGACCACCGGGATCGTGACGATGACCGCCGCCGCCGAGATGGCACCGACCGGTGACTCGAACTGCGACGCCCCGGAGAACAGCCCGAGCGCTGCCGGCACCGGGCGGGACGCGCCCGTGGAGGTCAGCGAGATGCCGTACACGAAGTCGTTCCAGGCGATGAAGAACGCGATGATCGCCGTGGTGAAGACCCCCGGTGCGGCCAGCGGCACGATGACCTTGCGGAACGCCTGCCAGCTGGTGGCGCCGTCGACCTGCGCGGCCTGCTCCATCTCCCAGGGGATCTCGCGGAAGAACGCCGACAGCGTCCAGATGGACAGCGGCAGCGTGAGGGAGAGGTAGGGGATGATGAGGCCGGGCCAGGTGTCGTAGAGCCCGATCTGGCGCCACAGGTTGAACAGCGGCGTCACGATGGAGATCACCGGGAAGATCGCCACCCCCAGCGCCGTGGAGAGGATCAGCTTCTTCCCCGGGAAGTCGAGCCGCGCGATGGCGTACGCGGCGAACATCGCGAGCAGGCACGAGATCGCGGTGGCGATGAGGCAGATCCCGAACGAGTTCCGCAGCGCCGGCAGGAATAGGTCCGAGGCGCTCCCCGTGAGGATCGTCTGGTAGTTCTCCCAGGTGGTCTTGGTCGGGAGGAACTGCCCGTTCGAGATGTCCGCGGGCGACTTCAGCGACAGCGACACGATCCAGGCCACGGGGAAGAGCGCGTAGACCACGATGGCCACCCCGATGACCGCCCACCACACCTTTTCCTTGGTGCGCATCACTCACCCCTCGCCGACGCCAGGTCAACCTTGAAACCCTTGATGAACACGAACGCGATCAGCACCACGCAGAGGAACAGCAGCACCGAGACCGCCGACCCGAGCCCGATCTCGAGCCGCGCGATCGTCTGGCGGTAGGCCAGGAACGACACGGTCTCCGTGCTGTTGGCCCCGCCGGTCATGATGAAGATCGAGTCGAAGATGCGGAACGCGTCGAGGCTGCGGAACAGCAGCGCGACCATGATCGCCGCCTTCATGTTGGGGATGGTGACCCGCCACATCCGCTGCCACCAGGTGGCCCCGTCGACCCGCGCCGCCTCCTGCAGCACCTCAGGGACCTGGGCGAGCCCGGCCAGGAGCAGCAGGGAGATGAACGGCGTGGTCTTCCAGATCTCCGCGAGGCTCACGACGAACAGGGAGTTGACCGTGCCGTCGAACCACGAGGTGTTCTCGGTGATCCCGGGCACCCAGCTGAACCAGCTGTTGACGAAGCCGGAGTCGAGGGAGAACGCGTACTGCCAGGCGAACGCGGAGACGACGGTGATGACCGCGTACGGGATGAGGATCGCCGCGCGCAGGACGGGCCGGATGGTGGAGAGCGCTTTGACCATGACCAGCGCGAGCGCGAAACCGAGCACCAGCTCGACGGCCACCGTCACGATGGTCAGCGCCAGCGTCACGGCGATCGAGGTCCACCAGATGGGATCGGTGATGACCACCCAGTAGTTCGACAGCCCCACGAACGAACGGCTGTCAGGGTCGGTCAACCGGAAGTCGAAGAGCGAGTCGTAGAAGGCCTGGGCGATCGGGTAGGCGGTGACCAGCAGCATGATGACGAAGGCGGGCCCCGCGAGGTACCAGCCCAGGCGGCGCTCGGCGCGCGACCGGTCGGAGAGCCCCTCGGGCGGAGTGGACTCGGGCTCGGTCCTCTTCCCCGCCGGTGGCAGCGTCGTGGTGCTCACAGCAGCTCCTCCTTCGCGAGGACGGCCTTGATCAGCTCTGTCGCCTCAGCGCCGGTGCGCCCCGGCTGCACGGAGCCCGGCGGGTGGTAGTCGCGCTGGATGCTCTCGGAGACCTCGCTGTAGTACGCCGTCTGCGGCCGGGGGGCGGCATCCTGCAGGGAGTCCCTGATCACCGAGGCCATGGGGAACGCCTCCGTCACCGCGGGGTCGTCGAACACCGCCTCCTTGGAGGCCGGGTTCCCGTTCGTGACGAAGTAGTAGGTCTGGTTCTCGGCGGAGGTGATGCACTCGGTCGCCTCGTAGGCGAGGTCGGCGTTCTCGCTGAACGCGCCGACGCCGAGGTTGATCCCGCCGTAGGGCGGGGCGCTCGGCGCGTCCGCGTCGACCCGGGGGTACTGCGCCCAGCCGTAGTCCTCAGGCACCGAGGGCTCGAGGGTCCCGCCCTCCACACCGTCCAGCGCCTGGGGCCACACGAAGGGCCAGTTGACCATGAAGCCCGCCCGCTCGCCCTGGAAAGCCGTGGCGTTCTCGGACTCCCCCGACGTCGAGAGGGCCGGGCCGCCGACGCCGGAGCGCCCGATCTCCCGCAGGACCGTCGCGGCCTTCGCCCCCGCCTCGCTGTCGAGACCGAGCTGGACCTGCTCGGGATCCTCCGGAGAGGCCTGGGTGATGACCTCACCGCCAGCGGACTCGACCAGCGCGTTCACCCACACCGTCAGCGCCTCGGCGCGGATGCCCTGGACGGCCAGCTGGGTGTCGTTCTCCTTCGCGGTGTCGATGAGCTGCTGCCACGTGACCGGCTGGCTCATGTCCAGGCCAGCGGCCTCAGCGACGGACTTGCGGTACCACAGCAGCTGGGTGTTGGCCCAGAACGGGACGGTGACCAGCTCCCCGTCCCACGAGGCGCCCTCGAGCGCGCTGTCGACGACGCCCTCGCTCACCCGCTCGGCGACCTCGGCAGGGACGGGCGCCAAGAAGCCTGCCTGCGAGAACTCCGGGATGTAGGGCGGGTCGAGGCTCATGATGTCGATCGAGGAGTCGTTGGCCGCCAACCGGCGCACCAGCTGGAGGCGCTGGTCGGCCGACTCGCGCGGGAGCAGCGGCGTCGCGATGGTGTAGCGGCCTTCCGAGGCCTCGGTGCAGCGCTTCGCGATCTCCGCCTGGCCGCCCGCGTCGGGGTTGATGTACCAGGTGAGCTCCGGTGCGGCCCCGGCAGGATCGCCCCCGCAGCCGGAGAGCATCGATGCGGCGAGGGCGCTGGCACCGAGGATCGAGACGACCCTGCGGGCTGGTGTGGATCTCATGGAGCGTCTCGCCTCCGTTGGCGGTCACGTCGTTGCTGGTGGACGTACCTTCTCCGTGGTCGTGACCGGTGTCAAACGGACCACGCCGCTCGCGCTCGTGACCTGTGAGTCACTCGCGGTGCTCGCGAGGTGACGGGGAGAGAAGGCTGGGAGCCCGGTGCCCTTCTCGTGGTCCCCACGAGCTCGCAGAGGCCTCATAGTGGGCACAGCAGCCCGACCGTGCAGCCGGTCTGCCCTGCGCAGCAGAACAGATGAGAGGGGCACCGCCCGTGGAGATCGTGTACCACTGCGTCGCCGGACGCGTCGCCGACAGCCCGCTCGCGGTGCACCGGGCGCTGCTGGAGCGCGAGGAGGCCCGCGGGCCCCGCTCGACCCACACCTGGCTGGTCGACCCCGCCCGCGCCGCCGACGTGCCGCCCGGATCGCTGACCGCCCCGACGGACGGCCCGCTCGCGATCGACGCGCTGCAGCGGGCCGACGCCGTCATCTCCACGACCCACCTCGACCCCGCCTGGCGCAAGAGGCGCGGCGCGCTGTACGTCCAGGCCTGGCACGGCACCCCCCTCAAGCGCATCGCCGGTGACGAGCTGGGCGCCGTGCGCGACCCCACGACCGGCTTGTCGCTGGTCCCCGGCGCGGACGACGTCGCCCGGTGGGACGTGCTGCTCAGCCCGAACGCCGCCTCCACGTCGCGCCTGCGCAGCGCGTTCCGCTACGACGGTGAGGTGGCGCAGACGGGGCTCCCCCGCAACGACGTGCTGGTGGGGCCCGGCGCCGGCGAGCGGCGGGACCGGGTGCGCTCTCGCCTGGGCATCGAGGAGGGGACCACCGCGGTGCTGTGGACCCCGACGTGGCGCGAGGGCGGCAGCTCCGTCGACGTCGACGGGTTCTGCGGAGGCTTCGCGGCCCGCTTCGGCGACGACCACGTGCTGCTGCTGCGCCTGCACCCCTCCGTGGGGTCCCGGCCCCCGGGCGGCGCGACCGCGAGCCGTTCGCCGCAGGCGCGGGTGCTCGACGTCTCCGCGGAGGCGGAGGCCTCTGACCTGTACCTCGCGGCGGACGCGCTGGTCGGTGACTACTCCTCGACCATCGTCGACTTCGCCGTCACGAGGCGCCCGATCGTCCTGCACACGCCCGACCTCGAGCGCTACGCCTACTCCGAGCGCGGCCTGTACGTCGACCTCTCCGTCGAGGGCCCGGGCCCGGTGCTGACCGACCGGGCGGACGTCATCGACGCCCTGGCCGACCTCCCTGCTCTGGGCACGGCCTGGCGGGAGCGCTACGACGCGTTCCGGGACCGCTACTGCCACCTGGACGACGGCCACGCGAGCCAGCGGGTCCTCGCGATCCTCGACCGCGCGCGCACGGGGCCACAGCATGCTCGCGACACCACGACCTCTTCCCTGCCGCACACGGCTGCGGCGCACGTCGGCGATGCCGGCCCCCGGCTGGTCCCGACCCGCCTCGCGGACAACGGGCCGACGGGGCTGGCCGTGCCCGGCGGGACGCTCAGCGCCGTGATCCTCGCCGCCGGCCTCGGCAGCCGGCTCGGCCGGTCGTTGCCCAAGCCGCTCACCGTGCTGCCGGACGGCCGCAGCATCCTGGCCTCCCAGGTGCAGCACCTCCGCGCCACCTTCGGCGCGGACCTGGCGATCACCGCCGTCGTCGGGCACAAGGCGTCGGTGGTCATGGCGGCGGCGCCGGACCTGCTCTTCGCGTACAACCCTCGGTACGCGAGCACCAACACCGCGGTGTCGCTGCGCCGCGCACTGGTGACCTCGCGGCCAGGACCGGTGCTGTGGTGCAACGGCGACGTCGTCTTCGACCCCGCTCTGCTCGCCGAGCTCGCCCCCGCGCTCACCGGCGGGCGGACCGCCGTGTGCGTGGACACCTCCGCGGTCGCTGACGAGGAGGTGAAGTACACGGTGGACGGCCGCGGCCTCGTCGCGCAGCTGTCCAAGACGGTGCTCGGCGGTCTGGGCGAGGCGGTCGGCATCAACCTGATCGCCGCTGCGGACCGCCCGCTGCTGCTGGAGCACCTCGCCGCGTGCGCCGACCAGGACTACTTCGAGCGCGGCATCGAGACCGCGATCGGTGACGGACTCGAGGTGACGCCGGTGGACATCTCCGCCTACGCGGCCGTGGAGGTCGACGTGGAGGAGGACCTCGTCCGCGCCGGCGTGCGCGTCTACGGGCAGGACCCGATCGGCTGAGCGGCTCGCCGCCGGACCACGGCTCGCGACGCCGCGCTCACGTCGCCCGGCCGAGGAAGACCCCGCCGTCGTCGACACCGCTGATCTCGTCGAAGCCCAGCCGGTCGTAGAAGGCCCTGGCGCGGGTGTTGGTCGGGTCCATCCCGAGGTGCACCGCGCGGGACCCGGCGGCGGCAGCCGCACGGCAGAACGTCTCGAGGAGCGCCCGGCCGTGCCCGCCGCCCTGGTGCTCGGGAGCGATGTCGACGTGGAGGTGCGCCGGGTGCGCGGCCAGGGCCGGCGAGAGCATCCGCTCCGGATCGAGACCCATCGTGAGCAACCGCTGCTCGGCGGTCACGGGCGGCCTCGGCGGGCGCGGCCACCGCTGCTCCAGCCCGGGCAGCCACAGCTCGCGGTACCGAGCCACGAACCGCGGGGTGTCGGCGGTCCCGATGACGTAGCCGACCACGGCCCCCGCGTCGTCGAGGACGAAGGCCATCGACGGCTCGAGACGCACGTAGGGGCGGGCGAAGAGGTCCGGGAGCAGCTCGTCGCTCGACCACAGACCCCGCGCGTCGGCACCCGCGTCGCCCGTGCGGACGCAGACCTCGTCGACGCCAGCCGCGTCGCGCGGGTCGTCGGGTCGGAACGGCCGGATCGTCACCACGACGCCGACCCTCGCAGCGGTGGCGCGCAGCGTCAACGGCGTCCGCGGCGTGGTCCCCGCGCGCCCACGGACGTGCAGCACCGACCGTCGCGCCGCGACACGCCCGCGGGCGACGTGTCGTGCACGTCCGTGGCCGCGCACCCTGACGGTCGGCGGCCGACCCGCGTCCCGGGTGCGACAGGCTGGAGACCGTGAGCCTCCACCCGCCGGCCGAGCCGTACGACGGCGGCACGCTCCCCGTCGGAGACGGGCACCGCCTGTGGTGGGAGGCCGTCGGCGCCCACGACGGCACGCCTGCCGTCTACCTCCACGGCGGCCCGGGGAGCGGCTCGACGCCGGGCGCCCGCCGCCTCTTCGACCCCGGCGCCTACCGCGCGGTCCTGCTCGACCAGCGAGGGTGCGGGCGCAGCGCTCCGCCGGCCGACGGCCCCGACGCGGACCTGGCCCACAACACCACCCACCACCTCGTGGCCGACCTCGAGACGCTGCGCGAGCACCTCGAGGTCGACCGCTGGGTCGTCGCCGGGGTCTCGTGGGGGGTGACGCTGGGGCTCGCCTACGCCCAGCGCCACCCGGAGCGGGTGCGCGCCATGGTCCTCGGCGCGGTCACCACCGGCAGCCGGCGCGAGGTCGACTGGATGACGCGGTCGATGGGCCGGATCTTTCCCGAGGAGCACGAGGCGTTCACCGCGGCGGTTCCCGTCCACGAGCGCGGTGGCGACCTCGCCGCCGCCTATGCCCGGCTGCTGGCCGACGCCGACCCCGGGGTGCGCCGCCGGGCGTCGGCGGCCTGGTGCGCCTGGGAGGACGTACACGTCTCGCTCACGCCCGGCGCGGCACCGGACCCCCGCTTCGACGACCTCGTCTTCGCCGAGCGCTTCGCACGACTGGTCACCCACTACTGGAGCCACGACCACTTCCTGCCCGACGGTCAGCTCCTCGAGCGCACGGACCGTCTCGCGGGCATCCCGGCGGTGCTGGTCCACGGACGCCTCGACGTCTCCGGCCCGCTCGACACCGCCCGGGCGCTGCACGCACGGTGGCCGGGCAGCGAGCTCGTCGTCCTCGAGGGGGCGGGCCACGGCGGCGTCGGGATGTCGGAGGCCATGACGGCCGCGCTCGACCGCTTCGCCAGCGCACCCTGACCCGCCGCTGCGCCCACGGACGTGGGCGCAGCAGACCCCGCCGAACGGCACGCTCCAGAGCGAGGACTCAGGCGCCCACGAGCTCCAGGCACTGGCGGGCGATCTCGCCCTCCTCGTCGGTCGCCACCACCATGACCTCCACCGACGTGCCCACGCCGAGGTGGGCCAGCGGAGCGGTCATCTCCTCCTGGACCACCGCGTCGTTCTCCCCCACCCCACCGGTGAGCACCACGGCGTGGACGCCGGGCACCTCGCCGAGGGAGGAGGAGACGTACGCGCGCAGCCGGTGGGTGTAGACGTCGAGGGCGGTGCGGGCCTGGGCGGCGCGCTCGCGCCCGCTCCCCCCGGCGATGAGGGCGTGGACCTCCCGCAGGTCCGACGCGCCGCAGAGGCCGCGCAGCCCGCTCTCCCGGTTGAGCAGGGCGTCGATGTCCTCCAGGCCGGTGCCCTCCTGGCGGTGGAGGTACGCGAGCACGCTCGGGTCGACGTCGCCGCTGCGGGTCCCCATGACCGCACCAGCGAGAGGGGTCATGCCCATCGAGGTGTCCACGCTCACGCCGTCGCGCACCGCCGTCACCGACACCCCGTTGCCGATGTGGCACACGACGAGGCGCACCTCGTCGACGGGGACGCGCAGGCGTTCTGCGGCCGTCCGGACGACGTACTGCACGGAGATCCCGTGGAAGCCGTAGCGGCGGATCCGCAGGCGCTCCGCCAGCGCGCGCGGCAGCGCGTAGAGCGCGGCGGCGTCGGGGATGGTGGTGTGGAACGCGGTGTCGAAGACGGCCACCTGCGGCACCTGCGGCAGGCGCTGCCTCATGGCGCGGATCCCGGCGAGCTGCGGGGGGTTGTGCAGCGGGGCGAGGGCGGACAGCTCGTCGATGTCGCGCTCGACGTCGTCGTCGACGAGCGTGGCCGCCGAGAAGCGCGCACCGCCGTGGACGACCCGGTGCCCCACGACGACCAGTCGCGCGAGGGCTCCCGGGTGGTTGCTCTCGAGCAGGTCCAGGACCGTCGAGAGCGCGGCCGCGTGGTCGCCCGGTCCTCCGGCGACGCCGATCCGCTGGACGGTCCCGGAGTCGAGCACGACGCCGCCGGGCTCGCGCAGCTCGTGCTTGAGCGACGAGGACCCGGCGTTGAGGACGAGGACGAGGGCGTCGTCGCTCACCGCGTCGTCGCTCACCGCGTGGTCCCGGCAGCCGTGCGCCCGCCGGCCTCGAGACCGGGCACGCCGGCCAGCTCGCCCCGCGGGTGGTCCTGCGCCTGGACGGCCGTGATCGCCACCGTGGACACGATGTCAGCCACCGTGCAGCCGCGCGAGAGATCGTTCACGGGACGGCGCAGACCCTGCAGCACCGGCCCCACGGCCACGGCGCCGCCCGAGCGCTGGACGGCCTTGTAGGTGGTGTTGCCGGTGTTGAGGTCCGGGAAGACCAGGACGCTCGCGCGCCCCGCGACCGGGTTGTCAGGCATCTTCGAGGCGCCGGTGGCCGGGTCCACGGCGGCGTCGTACTGGATGGGACCTGCCAGCGGGAGGTCGGGGCGTGCGGCGGCGAGCAGCGACGTCGCCTCACGGACCTTGTCGACGTCCACGCCGCCCCCCGAGCTGCCGGTCGAGTACGAGACCATCGCCACCCTGGGGTCGATCCCGAAGGACCTCGCGGTCTCCGCCGTCGTCGCGGCGATCTCGGCCAGCTCGGCGGCGGTGGGGTCGAGGTTCACGGCGCAGTCCGCGAACACCAGCACGTGGTCGCGCAGGCACATGAAGAAGGCGCCGGAGACCTTGGAGACGCCCGGCGCCGTGCGGATGACCTCGAGGGCGGGGCGGATGGTCGCGGCGGTGGTGTGGGTGGCGCCCGCCACCATGCCGTCGGCGCGGTTGGTGGCGACCATCAGCGTCCCGAAGGCCGTGGGGTCGCGGGTGACCTCCCACGCCTGGTCCCCGGTGACGCCGCGGTGGGCCCTCGCCTCGGCGTAGGCCGCCGCCAGCTCCTCGCGCAGGGGCGAGCCGCGGCCCGGGTCCACGACGAGCGCTCCGGAGACGTCGACGCCCAGCTGGTCCGCGCGCTCGGCGACCACCGCCGGGTCGCCGAGAAGCACCAGGTCGGCGACGTCGAGGAGGACCAGCTCCTCGGCCGCCCGCAGCACCCGCTCGTCCTGGCTCTCGGGGAGGACGACGGTGCGCCGGTCCGCCCGGGCCCGGGCGAGCAGGCGCGCGTTGAACATCGCCGGTGTCACCGCGTCCGTGCCGGAGAGGCGGATGCGCTCGTGGAGCTCGGCGGTGTCCACGCCGGTCGTGAAGGCCCCGCGCGCCGCGGCGACCTTGCGGGTGCTCGAAGGACGCAGCTGCCCGCTCAGGCCCTCGAGCCGGTGGACGGCGCCGTACGTGTCGTGGGGGGTGGTCAGCATGGGGAGCCCGGACTGCTCCACGAGGGACGTGGCGAGGGCGCCCGGGGTGGTCCCGAGCGTGAGGAGCAGCCCGGCGGGGGTCGGCGCCGAGGGGCTGGCCGACGTCGCCGCCGTGCCGACCACGAGGTCGATGCGGTCCCCGCTCGAGACCACGAGCATGCCGTCGGCCAGCATCGGCAGGACCGTCTGGAGGTGGGCGGAGCCGACGAGGTACCCGTCGACCTCGCGGGCCAGTCGCGAGGGCGCCCCGCACAGGACGCGGGCGTCGAGCGCGCTGACCACCTCGTCCACGGTCAGGGCGGACAGGACCGCGGTCTCGGGAAGGACGTAGACCGGGACGTCCGAGCCGTCGTCCCGCCCGTCGCCGTCGGCTGAGCGGTCCGGGCGCAACGCTGCCAGCACCTCACCGGCGGTCGCGGGGTCCGCCCGGTTGACGATCGTGGCGACGCGCGTGCAGCCCGCCCCGTCCAGCACCGACGCCGCCTCTCGCGCGGCAGCCGCGAGCGAGGCGGTCGAACGGCCCAGGCCCGAGAGGACGGTGAGCACGGGTGACCCGAAGTTGACGGCGAGCTCGGCGTTGAGGTCGAGCTCGGTGGCCGGTGAGGGACCCGTGAAACCCGTCCCCACCACGAGCACGAAGTCCGAGAGCGAGCGCAGGTGGTCCATCCGCTCGACGAGGGTCGCCACGAGCCGGCGGGTGTCGCCGCCGTCGATCAGCGCCCTGGCCTGCTCCCACGTCAGACCCACCGACTCGACCGTCGGCGGCCCGTGACCCTCCCCGGCGCCGTAGCGCTCGCGCACGAGCGCGACGAGCGGGTCCTCGGCCTCGGCGTCGGTGACGATCGGCCGGAAGATCACCGGCGCGGCCGCGGAGGTGGCCAGCAGGTCCAGGACTCCGAGGGCGACGACGGTCTTCCCGGCGTCGGGCTCGGTCGAGGTCACGTAGAGGCTGTTCGACACGGCGCACACTGTGCCCGCTGCCCGGGGTCGCCGCCGCGTCGGCACCCCGCCCGAGCGGCGCGCGCGGGGCTCCGGGCCGATGACGAGGGCCGTCGACGCGGTGGTGTCCGACCCCGCACCTACGCTGGCCACGCGACGGTGGCTCCGACGACCGGCTCGCACGCCCGCCCGGGGCAGCCACCACATCTAGGGGTGGTATCGCACCGACACCCCTGCATCTAGTGGCGTTCCCCGGCGCCACGCTGTACTGTCCGTCGGGTCCGGCTGCCCCACCCGGACCGCTCGGCCCCTCGTGAACCCCATCTCCAGGAGCGATCTCGTGACCCAGGTCCTGCCCGACACCACCGACACGCTGCGGGTCATCGACGACTCGTCGACGCCCGGCCAGCCCCTGCTGCCGTCCGGCGTGGTGAACCGTTCCGGGGCCATCCGGCCCTTCGACCGGACCCGGATCGCCGTCGCCCTGAGCAAGGCCTTCCTCGCCGTCGAGGGCGAGGGCGCCGGGGGGTCGCCCCGCGTGCGCGAGATCGTCGAGCAGCTGACGGCCTCGGTGGTCGAGACCCTCGAGCGGCGCGCCACGGGCGTGCACACCGGCGCGCGGCCGGTCACGGTCGAGGAGGTCCAGGACCAGGTCGAGCTGGCGCTCATGCGCGGCGAGCACCAGAAGGTCGCCCGCGCCTACGTGCTGTACCGCGAGGAGCACGCCCGGGCCCGCCGCGAGCGTGCCGAGGCCGCCGCCAAGGTGGCCGGAACGGTCACCGCCGAGGTGCCCGAGCTGACGATGCGCCTCGCCGACGGCACCACGACGCCGCTGGACCGCGACCGGGTGCGGCTCGTGGTGGCCGAGGCCTGCTCCGGGCTGCCCACCGTCGACGCCGACGCCGTGGTCACCGAGGCCGCGCGCACCCTCTACGACGGCGTGACCGAGCGCGAGGTCGCCCAGGCGCTCGTCCTGGCCGCCCGCACCAAGGTCGAGGCCGACCCCGACTACACCTACGTCAGCGCGCGCCTGCTGATGGACGCCCTGCGCAGCGAGGCCCTCGGCGCGGTCCTGGGCGGCCGCCAGGTGGCGAGCCAGGCCGACATGACCCGTCTGTACCCCACATACCTCGCCGGGTACGTTCGCCGCGGCATCGAGCTGGGGATGCTCGACCCGCGCCTGGCCGAGTTCGACCTCGAGCGTCTCGGCGCGGCCCTCGACGCGGACCGCGACCTGCAGTTCACGTTCCTGGGGCTCCAGACCCTCTACGACCGGTACTTCCTCCACGAGCGCGGCGTGCGCTACGAGCTGCCGCAGGCGTTCTTCCTGCGCGTGGCGATGGGTCTGGCGCTGAACGAGGGCGAGGCGAAGGAGGAGCGGGCGATCGAGTTCTACCGACTGATCTCCAGCTTCGACTTCATGTGCTCGACGCCGACGCTGTTCAACGCCGGCACCACCCGCCCGCAGCTCTCCAGCTGCTTCCTCACCACCGTCTCGGACGACCTGGACGGGATCTTCCAGGCCATCAAGGACAACGCGCTGCTGGCGAAGTACTCCGGCGGCCTCGGCAACGACTGGACCCCGGTGCGCGGGATCGGCGCCCACATCAAGGGCACCAACGGGCAGAGCCAGGGCATCGTGCCGTTCCTCAAGATCGCCAACGACACCGCGGTGGCGGTCAACCAGGGCGGCAAGCGCAAGGGCGCGGTCTGCGCCTACCTCGAGACCTGGCACATCGACGTCGAGGAGTTCCTCGAGCTGCGCAAGAACACCGGTGACGACCGCCGGCGCACCCACGACATGAACACCGCCAACTGGGTGCCGGACCTTTTCATGCAGCGGGTCTCCGCGGGCGCCGACTGGACGCTGTTCTCCCCCGACGAGACCCCGGACCTGCACGACCTCTACGGCCCGGCGTTCGCGACCCGCTACGCGGAGTACGAGGCCATGGCGGCCCGCGGGGAGATCCGGGTCCACCGCACCGTCAAGGCGCTCGACCTGTGGCGCAAGATGCTCACCGCCCTCTTCGAGACCGGGCACCCGTGGATCACGTTCAAGGACCCGTGCAACCTGCGCTCGCCGCAGCAGCACACCGGCGTGGTGCACTCCTCGAACCTGTGCACCGAGATCACGCTGAACACCTCCGCCGAGGAGGTCGCGGTGTGCAACCTGGGCTCGATCAACCTCGCCGCCCACGTCGGTCCCGAGGGGCTGGACGTCGACCGGCTGCGCGCGACCACGCGGACCGCGGTGCGCATGCTCGACAACGTCATCGACCTGAACCTCTACACGATCCCGCAGGCCGAGCGTGCCAACCAGCGCCACCGTCCCGTGGGGCTGGGCCTCATGGGCTTCCAGGACGCGCTGTTCACCCTGCGCACCCCCTACGCCTCACCCGAGGCCGTGGTGTTCGCCGACACGTCCATGGAGGCGATCTCCCACGCCGCCATCGAGGCGAGCTCGGACCTGGCCGCCGAGCGGGGGTCCTACGCGAGCTTCGACGGGTCCCTGTGGAGCCGCGGGATCCTGCCGATCGACTCCCTCGAGCTGCTGCGGGAGGCGCGCGGTGGCGACGTCGAGCTGGACACGTCCACGACGCTGGACTGGGCGCCGCTGCGCGAGAAGGTCCGCGAGCAGGGCATGCGCAACTCCAACGTCATGGCCATCGCCCCGACGGCGACCATCTCCAACATCGTCGGCGTGGCGCAGTCGATCGAGCCGATGTACCAGAACCTGTTCGTGAAGTCGAACATGTCCGGGGACTTCACCGTGGTGAACTCCTCCCTGGTGCGCGACCTCACCGAGCGGGGCCTGTGGGACGAGGTGATGGTCTCGGACCTGAAGTACTTCGACGGCTCGCTCGGGCAGATCGACCGCGTGCCCGCGGACCTGCGCGACCTCTACGCCACCGCCTTCGAGATCGACTGGAGCTGGCTCGTGGCCTCGGCCTCCCGCCGGCAGAAGTGGATCGACCAGGCCCAGTCGCTAAACCTCTACGTCTCCTCCCCCAACGGCAAGATGCTCGACGACCTGTACCGGGCCGCCTGGCAGCACGGGCTGAAGACGACGTACTACCTGCGCTCCACCTCGAAGACCCACGTCGAGAAGTCCACGCTGCGCGGCACCGACGGCAAGCTCAACGCCGTCGCGTCCGGCGCCACGCTGCCCGCCGCCGCCCCGGCGTCAGCGGTGCCCGACGCCGCGGTCGCCACCTCGCCGCCCGCTGTCGTGTCCTCCTCGCCGCCCGCCACGGTGGCCGCACCGCCTGTCGCGCCACCGACGTCACCCGCGGCCACGGAGGACGACGGCGAGATCGTGCTCACCGGGCAGGCGTGCTCGGTCGAGGACCCGGAGTGCGAGGCCTGCCAGTGACCGACGCGCCCTGACGGGCACCCACGACGAGCAAGCACCACCCCTCACGCGCAAGGAGACATCGATGACCACCCTCGACTTCGACCCCACACCCCCCAGCGCCGACCTCACGGTCGACGAGACCGGCGGCGTCCCCGCAGCGACCGGGCTCGGCTCGATCGACACCGATGGCGGGCGGGTCCAGGCCTCGGAGAAGGCCATGATCAACGGCCGCGCCGACGTCAACCAGCTCCTGCCGATGAAGTACGGCTGGGCCTGGGAGAAGTACCTGGCGGGCTGCAACAACCACTGGATGCCCACCGAGGTCTCCATGCAGGCCGACATCGCCCTCTGGAAGTCCCCGAACGGTCTTACCGAGGACGAGCGCCTCATGCTCAAGCGCAACCTCGGGTTCTTCGCCACCGCCGAGTCCCTCGTGGCCAACAACATCGTCCTGGCGGTCTACCGCCAGCTCACCAACCCGGAGTGCCGCCAGTACCTGCTGCGCCAGGCCTTCGAGGAGGCCGTGCACACGCACACCTTCCAGTACATCTGCACCAGCCTCGGCCTCGACGAGGGCGAGCTGTTCAACATGTACCGCGAGGTCGACGCCATCTCGGCCAAGGACTCGTGGGCCCTGAAGTACACCCAGCACCTCGAGGACGGCAGCTTCTCCACCGGCACCTTCGAGGACGACCAGGCGTTCCTGCGGGACCTCATCGCGTTCTACGTGGTGTTCGAGGGCATGTGGTTCTACACCGGCTTCGCGCAGATCCTCTCGCTGGGGCGGCGCAACAAGATGGTGGGGATCGCCGAGCAGTACCAGTACATCCTGCGCGACGAGTCGATCCACCTGAACTTCGGCATCGACGTCATCAACCAGATCAAGGTGGAGAACCCTCACCTGTGGACCGCGGAGTTCCAGGAGGAGGTGCGCCAGATGCTGACCGAGGCGTGCGAGCTGGAGGTCGTGTACGGCAAGGAGACGATGCCGCGCGGGATCCTCGGGCTGAACTCCGACCTCACCACGCAGTACATGCACTTCATCACCAACCGGCGCTGCGTCCAGCTGGGGCTGGCCCCGGTCTTCCCCGAGACGGAGAACCCGTTCCCGTGGATGAGCGAGTCGATGGACCTCAAGAAGGAGAAGAACTTCTTCGAGACGCGCGTCATCGAGTACCAGAGCGGTGGCGGGCTCTCCTGGGAGTGAACGACCCGCGCTGAGAAGCGACGGTGAGCTGCAGGGGCGGTGTCGGACGGGATCCGGCACCGCCCCTGCGACGTCCGGTCCCAGCGGTCGGCCGACGCCCGGTGCAGCGCCTCAGGCTCAAGGGAATTGAGTCTGAGACACTCAGGTTGTACGAGGGGACAGCGGCGCACCCCGCGCTGCGTCTCGCTTCCGAGGAGAACCATGAACACCTACCTCGTCACCCGCCCCACCCCGCAGCGTCCCGTGGCGCGCGCCGCACGCCGCAGCGTGGGCTTCATGCCCGTGGCGACGCTCGCGGCACCGACCGTCGACATGGTCCGGGACGGTGAGGACGGCGTCCTCACCGTCGAGGTTCCCGGGCTCGACCCCGCGGCCGACCTCTCGGTCACGGTGACCGGCGACCGGCTCACGGTGGCCGGCGTGCGCCGGAGCACCACCGGCGGTGTCCGCCGCGAGGCGCGCTTCTCACGCAGCGTGACCCTGCTCGAGGACATGACCCAGGACGCCGTGAGCGCCGACTACTCGGCCGGCGTGCTGCAGGTCCGTATCACCGGGCTGTTCCCGACCCCCGTCGTCCCGGAGACCCACACCGTGGCGATCACGTCGGACGTCGCGACCGTCGAGTCGCCGTCACCGGCCCAGCACCAGGACCAGGACCAGGACCAGGACACCGCGGACCGGTCCCCGGCGTCCGGCTCCGAGGAGGAGCGGTCCGAGGCTCCCTCCGTGGCCTGATCCTCAGCCGATCAGCCCGCGCGCAGCCACGGACGTCAGCGACGCCCCGCCGCACTCGTCCGACGAAGTGCGGTACCCAGGCGCCCACCCGCCGCACTCGTTCGAGGAAGTGCGGTGGGTGGGCGTCCGCTCATGCCCGTGAAGGAACGGCGATCCGCACCAGGTCCTCGGCCGCCACCACGTCGTCGTGCTCCTCACGGGCCTGGAGAACGTGGTCGTCCAGGCTGCGGTACCGCTGGGAGAAGTGGCTGAGGACCAGCCTCCTCGCCCCCGCCGCGGAGGCGAGGCGACCCGCCCGACGGGCGGTGAGGTGCCCGTACCTCGGGGCCACGTCGGCGTGGGCGTCGGTGAAGGTGGCCTCGCACACCAGCAGGTCGGCGCGGTCGGCGAGGGCCGACGCCCCGTCGCACCGCCGGGTGTCCATCACGACGGCGACCCGCTGTCCGCGGCGCACCGCGCTGACCTGGTCGAGCGCCACCGTGCCCGCGGGCGTCGACAGGGCGCCGCGGCGCTGCAGCAGACCGACGTCGCGCCCGGTGATGCCCCGCGCCGCGAGGGCCGAGGGGTCCATCGTCACGCCGTCCGGCTCCACCAGCCGGTAGCCGCAGGTGGGCACCCGGTGGTCCAGCGCCGCCGCCTCGAGCACCAGACCGCCCAGGCCGTCGCGCCCCGACGGGCCGCCGCGGGCCGGCAGAGCCAGGATCGCCTCGGGGGAGCTGCCCGCGTCCTCGACCGGGTGACCCACGACGCGGGCCGCGTGCGGACCGGCCACGTCGACGAGTGCCTCGACGCGCGCCGCCGCTCCGGAGGGGTAGACCAGGGGCAGCGGCCGGGTGACGCCGTCGAGCGCCAGCCGAGCCAGGACCCCTGGGAGCCCGAGGCAGTGGTCGCCGTGGTCGTGGGTGATCGCGATGGCGGTGATCGTCGACGGCGCGACGCCGGCGCGCAGCAGCTGGCGCTGGGTGCCCTCCCCCGGGTCGACGAGGATCCCCTCGCCGTCGAAGCGCACGAGGTAGCCGTTGTGGTTCCGCTCGGCGGTCGGGGTCTGGGACGAGGTCCCGAGCACCACCGGCTCCCGTGAAGCGGCCACCGGCGCACGCTACGGGCGGGCTGCGCTCAGTGCTCGCCGGAGAGCGGAGGCGGCAGGGACGCAGCGCTCCAGCGTCGCGGCGATCAGGGCATCTCGACGGTCTGCACCCGCTCGAGCTCGGCGACGGCGGCGGACAGGTGCGCGTCCAGATCACGCTGGAGCGCCGCCGGACCGGCCGCCGCCGAGGGCGCCGCTGCTGGCCGCGTCGAGCCGTCGGCGGGTGCTCGCGGTCGGCCGCGGCGGTCCAGGACGTGCGCCGCCACCAGCGCCGCGTGCTCCGCGACGGCACGCGGGTCGAGCGCAGCCTGCTCGTCGACGTGCGCCCCCACGGCCCCGAGGAGCACGGCGAGCACCACCTCGGGGTCCGCGGGCCACCACGGCTCAGCGTCCCGCACGGTGGCGGTGAGCACCTCCGCGACGTCGTCACCGTCGAGGCCCCCGGGGTGTGCCGCGCTGAGCGCCGTGGTCACGACGTGGCCGAGGAGCACGCGCACCAGCTCCGGGTCGCACGCCCCCAGGCGGGATCCTGCGTCCTCGAGGGCGTCGGCGTCCCGGGCCGCAGCGGCGAGCACCGCGTCGGTGCTGGCGCCCACCAGGCGCCTGACGGGCGCGGGCCACCGCGCCGGGGCCGCGCTCACGCAGCGCCGGCCCGGGTGCCGACCGGCTCCGGCGCCTGCGTCACCGTGAACCGGACCCCGCTCCGGGCGAAGCCCTCGAGATCAGCGGTCCCCAGCGCGAGCGCCGGCGTGAGCGCCCCCGAGCGCTTCGGCGTGGCGCCGGGGCGGGCCATGGCGGCGCACAGCTCGGCGAGCATCCTGGAGGTCGCCGCGTACCCGGGGTGGCCCTCGCCGTCGACCCGGACGCTCACAGCGGCGCCGGTCGCGGTGCGCCCGGCCACGTCCACGTGCCACTCCCACCCCTCGAGGACCTCCCGGGTGGTCGGGCCCGTCCCCGAGCCGGGCAGCACCCGGGCGAGCAGCGCGGCGAGCACCTTCCTCACGGGGTGGGGCAGCCGCGTCGCGGCGACCAGCGCCGCCTGGAGAGCGGTGACGCCCCAGGCGGCCGCCCACGCCCGCCGCGAGGAGCTCGCGCCGACGGCGCTGCCCTCGCGGTAGGTCAGCGGCTCCTCGGTGCGGGCGCCCTCGGCGGAGAGCAGCACGGCGGTGCGCGCGACGACCGGGGGGTTGATGAAGGCCGCGGGGATCATCGGGGAGACCACCGACCCCCCGCGCGAGCGCGGACGCAGCCGCAGGGGGCTGCGTCGCCGGAGCGCAGCGGCGGCGTCGTCGCGGAGCCCGGGGAGCAGGATCGCGGGGTCGGCGACGTCGAGGGGCTCCTCCTCGGCGAGGACGAGGGCGATGGACTGCAAGGTCCCGCCGGAGACGCCGTCGGACAGGCGGGTGATCCTCGGCGTCACCTTCGTCGAGAGCAGCGCGTCGGCCTCGACGAGGGTCTCGCCAGCAGCGGCCGCCGCCTCGTGCGCGAGGAGCACCCCGACGTCGAACGGCAGAGCCTCGAAACCGGCGATCTGCACCACCTTCACGCGGGCGGTCAGCGCTGGCACGTGCCAGCGGTCCACCATGTCCCGGGCGTGCGGGGTCTCGCCCGTGAGGTCCGCGTAGTGGGTACCGGCGGCCACGCAGGCGGCGATGACGGGCTCGGCCCGCTGGGTGTAGGGGCCCACGAGGTTGGCCACCGAGAGGGTCGATGCCGCGAGCGCGTCGAGCGACGCCGTGTCGGTGACGTCGGCGACGAGGACGTCGCCGCTCACCCCCACCTCCGCCAACGCCTCCTCGACGCGGCGTCGGTCACGGCCGGCGGCGGCCCAGCGGAGCCCGGACTGCTCGGCCCGCGCCGCGAGGTGCGCCGCCACCTGGCGTCCAGCCACACCGGTGGCGCCGAGCACCACCACGTCGTAGCGGCGCTCGGACGGGCCCGGACGGTCGGTCGTGGAGCCGGCGGGAGGGATGGACGTCATGCCGTCACTGTGCCAAGGAGGTGCGACGTCCGCCCGGCCGATCCCCCGGTCGCCGCGGTGCGACGGCCGCGGCCTCCCCACCGGGGACGCCGCGGCCGTCGTGCGTCAGGAGGCGGGCCCCCCGCCGGGTGCGGCGTCGGTGGCCCAGCGCAGGCGCGCGCCCACCCCCTCGGGGAGCACGGCGCTCTCGACCTCGACGAGGACGACGTCGGCGCCGGTGTGGGCGGCCGCCCGCAGGAGGGCCAGGTCGGCCGGGACCTCGCTGGCCTCGCCCTCCCAGGTCTGCACTCCGCCCGGCGCCGCGATGTCGGTGCCGGCGGGCCCGACGAGCAGGGTGCGCGAGCGCAGCGACGCCGCGTCGAGCAGCAGCTCCTCGACCTGGCCCTGCTGCAGGGCGCTGACGGTGGAGCCGACGTCGCCGGTGGACCGCGTGGTGGTCTCCGGGTCCTCGTGGACGGACCGCCAGCGGTTCACGGCCTCGTCCTCGGTGCGCGCCGCCAGCTCGTCCATCCCCGACAGCACGGTGGTCTCGATCGCGACCTGGGAGGAACCCTCGGCGCGGGCCTCCCCCTCGACCTCGGTCACCTCGACGCCCTCGGGCAGGGAGAGCGCGTCGACGAGCAGGGTGCGGGCGCGCGGCAGGCCCGCGACGATCACCGCGGCGGCGGAGTGCTCGCGGACCATCGAGCCGACCACGTCCGCGGCCTCCTCCGCGTTGCCCCTCCAGGTGTTCCGGGTGGACTCCTCGTACCCGGAGCCGCCCATCGGTGCCTTGCGGGTCATCTGCAGGTACAGCGTCGAGCCGCGGACGGTCTCGGTGTCCTCCGGGGGCGCGGACGCGGCGGAGAGCACCTCGACGTCCGCGCCCTCACGGTCCGCGCGGACCACGACGACGTTGGCGTGCCGGGTGTCGTAGCGCAGCAGCGGCACGACGTCGGGCAGGAGACCCGTGCTGCCGGCGTTCGTGCCGTCGACCGAGGCCTGGTGCAGCAGCTGGTCGAGGACCACCGTGCCGCCGCGGACGGCGAGGAAGCGCTGCAGGTCGCCGCCGACACCGTCCTCGAGGGGCTCGACGACCGCCGCGTCGACGGCCTCGAGGTCCGCCGCCGGGGCGCCGTCGTCCTCGAGGCTGCGGCGCAGGTCACGCCAGCGCAGGTCTCGCTCCTGCACGCCGGTCGCGCTGGTGACGCTCACGTCGAGCAGGGTGGTGGTGGTGGGGGCCAGGTCGCCCAGCACCTCGGTCAAGGACGTCACGTCCACGTCGGTTCCTCGCTTCGGTCTCGCTCGGGTCGCGTCACGGCGGGCCCCTCGGGGCCGCCGGCGCGTGCGGTCGTCCGGCGCGCAGGGGGCGCGCCGCCCCACCATCACAGCGCACCGCCGGCGCGTGCGCCCAGCGGGGCTCCGTCCACAGGCCCTCCACCGGGACCGGCCACCGTCCACAGGAACCGTGGCACGGCCCGCCCCCGCCCGCGAGCAGGACCACCCTCGGACCCATGGACACCGCTGACAGCGTGAGCGCCGATGCCCGCCGACGCCACGCGCTCGTACCGTCGCCCCTGGGTCCGCTGCGCGTCGTCGTGGACGTCACCGGTGCGCTCGTCGGGGTCTACCTGCCCGGGCACCGTCCCGCGCCGGGCGCCGCGACGCTGGGCGTCCTCGTGGGGCAGTCGGCCATGGCGCACGACGACGCCCTGGTCGCTGCCCGCGACGCCGTGCTGGCCGTGGCCACCGACCCGCGGGCACCGTTCGACGTCCCCCTCGGCGCCGTCCCCGGGACCGCCTTCCAGCACGACGTCTGGGACGTCGTGGCGGGCATCGACGTCGGGCGGACGCTCACCTACGCGCAGGTCGCCGAGGCCGTCGGGAGGCCGAGCGCCCACCGGTCCGTGGGCAGCGCCGTCGGGGCCAACCCCCGGTGCGTGGTGGTCCCGTGCCACCGGGTGGTCGGCTCTCGCGGGCGGGTCACCGGCTACGCGGGCAGCACCGACCTCAAGCGCTGGCTGCTCGCGCGGGAGCAGAACGACCGGCTCGAGGACCTCACGCCGTCGCCCGCCCCGACGTGAAGGCCTCGGTGCCGGCGGCCTCCCACGGTCCGCCGTCGTAGCGCCACAGGGCCAGACCGGTCGCGTGCGCCGTCCAGGGGGTGAACCCGGCGCTGACCGCCTCGAGCGCCTCGCGGGCACCGGCCGGGTCGAGCTTGTTCGCGACCGTCACGAGGGCACGCAGGCGCTGCCGGTCCTGCCGCGTGACCTCGTCGCCGAACGCGTCGAGGGCGCTGTCCAGCAGCCCGGCGTGGAGCCGCTCGAGGTCGTCCGAGCGCAGGTCGAGGGCCACGCCGCGCCCCAGCGGACGGACGGCGGCGACGTCCACGGCGAAGGGTGCACGGCGCGCGGCGCCCCGCAGCATCGACCGGACGCCGGCCTCGGCGTGAGCGGGCAGGGCGTGGAACAGCGTCACGTGCGCCGCGAGGTGGTTGCGGCGTCGCGGGAACCACCGGGACCGCAGCGCGTCGAGCCGCTCCTGGTCAGCCTCCTGGAGCGCGAGGGTGACGATGAGGGGCCGGGAGTCGCTCACCGCCCCAGCCTGCCGCACCACCGTCCGACGCGACGACTCCCCGACGCATCTCGCGCGCGACACGCTGTCCAGGGCCCCGCCTGAGCAGCGTTTGGCGCGCGAGATGCTGCGGGCGGAGGGCTGCGGGAGGAGGGCTGCGGGCGGGGAAGGAAGGGCGACCGTGCCCGGCCCGCTCAGCCCTCGTCCAGCTCCCGTGCGGTCGGCGGGTCGGCCCCGGCGCGCGAGACGGTGATGCCCGCGGCGGCCGCGGCCCGGTCGAGGACGCCGGCGAGGGTCTGCTCGTCGACGCCGACCAGCGCCTCGCGCCTCCCCCCGCCCAGCAGGTCGGCGCGACGCAGGCCGTCGAGCAGCCCCGCGGTGAAGGAGTCACCGGCGCCGACGGTGTCGGCCACGTCGACGACGCGGGACGGCCGTTCGACCTCCACGCCGGCCGTGAGGCCGATCACCCCGTCGCCGCCGCGGGTGACCACGACGAGCGCCGGCCCGCTGGCCTGCCAGCGGCGGGCCACGTCCGCGTCGGCCTCCCCGTCGTAGAGCCACGCCAGGTCCTCGTCGCTGACCTTGACGACGTCGGCGAGGGCGACGATCTCCTCGATGCCCGCCCGGGCGTCCTGGGGGGAGCCCAGCAGCGTGGGCCGCACGTTCGGGTCGTAGGAGATCGTCACGCGACCCCGCTCGCTGGTGCGCGCCAGCAGGTCCAGGACGGCGCCGGCGCCCGGGGGCAGCGCCGTCGCCAGCGACCCGGTGTGCAGCGCCACCGTGCCCGCCTCGACCTCGGCGAGGTCCTGGACGTCCCAGCGGATGCGGAAGTCGTACGTGGCCGCGCCCCCCTCGAGGGAGGCGATCGCCAGCGACGTCTGGGTGCCGTCCGCCTCCCCCGCGTCGACCCCGACGTCCTCGGACTCCAGGTGGCCGCGGACGAGCGCGCCGAAGGGGTCCTCCCCCAGCCGGGTGACCAGGCGCACCGGTGACCCCCCCAGGCGGGCCAGCCCGATGGCCACGTTGGCCGGGCTGCCGCCCGGGTGCGCGGTGAAGGTCGACCCACCGTCCTCGCCGACGAGGTCCACCAGGGCTTCTCCGACGACGGTGAACACGTGACCTCCAGGAACGGTGACCGCGCCGGCAGCGCGACGGTGCGGTGCAGGCTAGCGGCGCGGCCCCGCCAGCGTGGCGGCCTCCACGTGCACCGCCTTGAGCACCGTCATCTCGCCCAGCAGGTCCGGTCCGAACCCGCGCCCGGAGCCGGAGGAGCGCCGCGGGTCGGCGGACCCGCCCGGTGCGCCGCCGAACACGGCGTTGACCTTGACGGTGCCGACCTCGAGCCGCGCCGCGGCCGCCAGAGCCCGCTCCGTGGACGGGGTGAGCACGGTGGCGGCGAGCCCGAAGTCCCCGCGGCCGGCGAGGTCGACGCCCTCGTCGAACGTGGCCACGACGGTCACCGGGGCGACCGGGCCGAAGGTCTCCTCCCGCATGATCGTCATCTCCTCGGTGCACCCGCTCAGCACCGTGGCGGGGTAGAAGCTGCCGGGTCGCTCGAGCCGGGCTCCTCCGGCCAGCACGGTGGCACCGGCGCCGACGGCCTGCTCGACGTGGGCGGCGACGAGGGCGAGCTGCCGCTCGTCGACGAGCGGGCCCAGGGTGGTCGACTCCTCGGCGGGGTCGCCGACCACGGTGGCCTCCGCCAGGGCCGCCAGCTCGGCGAGCACCGCGTCGGCGACGCCGGCGTGCAGGTACACCCGCTCCACCGCCGTGCAGATCTGACCGGTGTTGGTGAAGGCCCCGAGAGCGATCTGCCCGGCCGCCCACGCCGGGTCGACGCCGTCGTCGACGACGATCGGGTCGTTGCCGCCGTTCTCCACGAGGCACCGCGCCCCGCGGGCCCCGGTGGCCGCGGCGATGCTCCGCCCCGCGGCGGTCGAGCCGACCTGGGCCACGAGCTGCACCCGCTCGTCCGCGACGATCCGCTCTCCGACCGCGCCGTCACCGGTCACCACCTCCAGGGCGCCGGCCGGGAGGGCCGCCGCGATCAGCGACGCCAGGGCGGCGCCGGGCGCGGAGCTGCGCTCGGACGGCTTGTGCACGACGGCGTTCCCGGTGACCAGCGCGGCCGCGAGCAGCCCGGCTGCCGCGGGGAACGGGTCGTTCCACGGGGTGATCACGGCGACCACGCCGTGGGGCTCGCGGCGCACGACGTCGAGGGCGAGGGGGTTCCCGGCCAAGGCCCGTCCCGCGTCGAGGACGCCGGTCACGGCCGCCTCGTCGAGGAGGTCCGCGGCGACGGTGGCGGACTCCACCGACTGCCCGACCAGGCGTCCGGTGGTGGCGGTCAGCAGAGCGCCGAGGTCCGGGGCGGCCGAGCGGACCGCGCTCGCGGCGGCGCGCAGCGCCCCGGCCCGCTCGGCGGCCGGGGTGGCGGCCCACGCCGCCCGTGCCGCGTCGGCGCGGGCGAGCGCGGCCCCGACCTCCGCGTCGCTGGAGCAGACGACGTCGGCGCCGGGCTCCCCGGTCGTCGGGTCGGTGGTGGTCACGGTGCGGGCGGCGGGGTCGGTGGGCACCGGGACACCCAACCCCAGGGCTGCGCGGTCGGCGATCGGAGGGCGGCGCGAGAAGATCGACTCTCATGTCCTCCTTGATCAACACGCGCGCCTCGTGTCATGATCACCTCCGGCGACCGTGCGTCGTCGCACGGTCGCAGCCCGGGCCCCTGTGGGGCGCTCGGGCACCTCGTCGTGCCGAGTGGCCGCACCTCCGATAGAACAGCACCCATGAAGGTGCTGGGCGTCAACGCGGTCTTCCACGACTCCTCGGCCGCCCTGGTGGTCGACGGCGTGGTGGTGGCGGCCGCCGAGGAGGAGCGCTTCAGCCGCCGCAAGCACGGCAAGCGCCCCGTGCCCTTCGCCGCGTGGGAGCTGCCGGAGCTCGCCATGGCCTGGTGCCTGGAGGAGGCCGGCGCCACCGTCGGGGACCTCGACGCCGTCGCCTACGCCTACGACCCCGCGCTGTGCCGCGACGCCGCCGAGATGGGCCTGGACGACCCCTGGGACCACCTGCGCACCACCTACGCCCAGCGGGCACCGGGCTTCCTCGCCGCGGCGCTGCCCGGGCTGGACCCGAGCGTCGTGGTCCACGTCCCCCACCACGTCGCCCACGCGGCCTCCAGCGGGCTGGCGGGGCCGTCGACGACCGGCAGCGTCCTCGTCCTGGACGGTCGTGGCGAGCGCGCCTCGCACCTGTCCGGGCGTTACACCGACGGGAAGCTGGACGTCCTCGCGACGACCGACCTGCCGCACTCGATGGGCCTGCTGTACGAGTCCCTCACGGAGCACCTGGGTTTTCTGCGCTCGTCGGACGAGTTCAAGGTCATGGCGATGGCCTCCTACGGCACGCCGCGCCACCTCGCCGAGCTGCGGGAGGGCGTCCACGCCACCGGGGACGGCTCCTTCGTCGCGCCCGAGCCGGACTGGACACGCTGGGCACCGCGGCGCAGCCCCGACGCCGAGGACTGGCTTCCCGAGCACGCCGACCTCGCGGCGTCGGTGCAGGCGCTGACGCAGGAGGTCCTCGTCGACCTCGCCACCTGGCTCCACGGCAGGACGGGCGACACGCTGCTGACGATGGCCGGCGGCACGGCGCTGAACTGCGTCGCCAACACCGTCATCTGGCGCGAGACCCCGTTCGAGTCCGTGTGGGTGCAGCCCGCCGCCGGGGACTCGGGCACGGCGCTCGGGGCCGCGCTGAGCGTCGCGGTCGACCATGGTGACGAGATCACCCCCGTGGCCAGCCCGGCGCTGGGCCGGGGCTTCTCCGATGACGCGCTGGCCGCGTGGCTGGACCGCGCCGAGGTTCCCTTCACCACGCCGGAGGACCTGTCCGGGGAGGTCGCCGACGTGCTCGCCGCCGACGGGGTGATCGCCTGGTTCTCGGGGCGTTCGGAGTTCGGCCCGCGAGCCCTGGGGTACCGCTCGCTGCTCGCCCACCCCGGCCACGCCGCCAACGTCGAGCGGATGAACGATGTCAAGGGTCGCGAGCAGTTCCGCCCGATCGCCCCGATGGTGCTCACCGAGCGCGCCGCCGACATCTTCTCGGGCGGCCCGATCCCGAGCCCCTACATGCTGTTCGTCCACGACGTGGACCCGGCGTGGCGCGAGCGCATCCCGGCGGTCGTCCACGTCGACGGCACCGCTCGGATCCAGACCGTGGACGACACCACCAACCCCGCCGTCGCGGACCTGCTGCGGGCCTTCGAGGAGCGCACCGGGCTGCCCGTGCTGGTGAACACCTCGCTCAACACCGCGGGGCGGCCCATGGTCGACGACCCGCGCGACGCCCTCGAGCTCTTCGGCTCCGCCCCCGTCGACGCCCTCGTCCTCGGGCCCCACCTCGTCCGGCGCGCCGCCCTGTTCGGCGGCGGACGGTGAGTGGCGTCCACGACGTCGTCATCCCGACCATCGGACGCCCGAGCCTGCTGCGCCTGCTCCAGACCCTCGCCGCGCAGGACGGTGGCGGCGCTCCCGGACGGGTGGTCCTCGCCGACGACCGCCCGGCCGCCGCCCCGCCGCTGGACCTCACGGGCGTGGACGCGCCGTGGCCGCTCGTCGTGGTCTCCTCCGGCGGCCCCCGCGGGGGGCGCGGCCCCGCGGCGGCCCGCAACGCCGGGTGGCGCGCCACCCGCGCGCCGTGGACGGTCTTCCTCGACGACGACGTGGAGCTGCCCGACGGCTGGGCGCTCGCCCTGGAGGCCGACCTGGCGGGGGCGACGCCGAGCACCGGCGGGGTGCAGGGCCGTCTGAGCGTGCCGCTGCCGGCCGGCCGGCGCCCCACCGACGCCGAGCGCGGCACCAAGGGCCTCGAGGGCGCGGCGTGGGCGACCGCCGACATGGCGTCCCGCCGCGAGGCCCTGGTCGCCGTCGGCGGCTTCGACGAGCGCTTCCCCCGGGCCTACCGCGAGGACGCCGACCTGGCGCTGCGCGTCGAGCGCTCCGGCTGGGCGCTGGTGCGCGGAGCCCGGACGACCCTGCACCCGACCCGCCCGATGCACCGCTGGCACAGCCTGCGCGTCCAGAAGGGCAACGCCGACGACGTCCTCATGCGCGCCCTGCACGGCCGGTCGTGGCGCACCGACGCCCACGCCCCGCCGGGCCGCCTGCCGTGGCACGCCGCCACCGTCGGCGCCGCGGCCCTCGCCGTGGGCGCCGCCGTGACGCGGCGCCGCGCTCTCGCGCTCGCCGGGGCGGGCACCTGGGCGGCGCTGACCGCCGACTTCGCACGCCGCCGCATCGCCCCCGGCCCGCGCACCGCGGGCGAGATCGGCGTCATGACCGCCACGTCGGCGGCCATCCCCTTCGCCGCGGTGGCCCACCGGCTGCGCGGAGAGCTGGCCCACCGCGGCGCGCAGCCGCTCCGGAGCCGCGAGGACCAGCAGATCGCCGGCGTGCTCTTCGACCGCGACGGCACGCTCGTCCACGACGTGCCCTACAACGGCGACCCCGCGCTCGTGGACCCGGTCGAGGGCGCTCGCGAGGCCGTCGCGGCGTTGCGCGACGCCGGCGTGGCCGTCGGGGTGGTCACCAACCAGTCCGGCATCGGCCGGGGCCTCATCACCGCCGAGCAGGCGGGCGCGGTCAACGCCGCCGTCGACGCCGCGGTCGGGCCGTTCGACACCTGGCAGGTCTGCCCGCACGCCGCCGACGACGGGTGCTCCTGCCGCAAGCCGGCCCCCGGCATGGTGCTGGCGGGCGCGGCGGCGCTGGGCCTGACCCCGGACCGGGTGGCCGTCGTCGGCGACATCGGCGCGGACGTCGGCGCCGCGCAGGCCGCGGGGGCGCTGGGCGTGCTCGTCCCCACCGCGCTCACCCGCCGCGAGGAGGTCGACGCCGCGGAGCACGTCGCCCGCGACCTGGCGGGAGCGGTCTCTCTGGTGCTGGCGGCCCGGCGATGACGGCCGGCGGCCTGCGCGTCCTGGCGGTGCGCACCGACAGCGACGGCGACGTGCTCATGACCGGACCTGCCGTCCGCGCCCTGCGCCACGGGCCTGACGGCGCGCGAGCGGCACGCGTGGACCTGCTCGCCGCGCCCGCGGGCGCCGCCGCCGCGCGCCTGCTGCCCGGGGTGGACGACGTGGTGGTCGCGGACGTGCCGTGGGCCGGGTACGCCCCGCCCGCGCCGGACCCCGCAGCGCTCCTGCACCTCGTCGAGGAGCTGCGCGCCCGCCCGTACGACGAGGTGGTCGTCTTCACCTCCTACCACCAGTCGCCGCTGCCGATCGCGCTGATCGCCCGCATGGCCGGGGTGCCCCGCGTGGTGGGCGCCAGCGAGGACTACCCCGGCTCGCTGCTCGACGTGCGCCACCGTCGCCCCGGCGCACCGGACGGCAGCGGCGGCGAGCACGAGGTGGTCGCCAACCTCGCGCTCGTCGCCGCCAGCGGCCGAGCGGTGCCCCGCCCCGACGACGTCCGCCTGGCCCTGCGCGCCGGCCTTCGCCCGCTGCCGGAGGATCTGCGCGCTGACCTCGACACGGTGGTGCGTGCCTCGGGGTCGAGGCCGGAGCGCCGGGGCTACGTCGTGGTCCACCCCGGCGCGTCCGTGCCGGCGCGCGCCCCTTCTCCCGCCGTGGCCGCCGACACCGCCGCGGCGCTGGCGGCGGACGGGTGGGCCGTGGTCGTCACCGGCGGCCCGGCGGAGCTGGCCCTCGCCGCCGACGTCTGCGCCGCCGCGCCAGGCTCCCTCGACGTCTCCGGGCGCACCGACCTCGAGGGCCTGGCCGTCCTGCTCGCCGGCGCCCGCGCCGCGGTGGTCGGCAACACCGGCCCGGCCCACCTGGCGGCCGCCGTGGGCACCCCCGTGGCCTGCTGGTTCTCCGCCGTGGTGCCCCGTGAGCGGTGGGCCCCGTTCGGCGTGCCCAGCGCGGTCCTCGGGGACCAGGACGCACCGTGCCGCCTCACGCGGGCCCGGCACTGCCCCGTCCCCGGCCACCCCTGCCTCGCCGTGGACCCCGCAGAGGTGGTCGCCGCCGTGGACCGGCTCGCGGCCGGGATCGCTCCGTCGGACCTCGGCGGCGCCAGCCTGGCGGGGGCGGCGTCGTGAGGGTCCTGTCGTGGCACGTGCACGGCTCGTGGACCACCTCGCTGGTCCAGGGCGACCACACCTACCTCCTCCCCGTGGACGACGCCCGAGGGCCCGACGGGCGAGGTCGCGCGCGCACCTGGGACTGGCCTGCCTCCGCCGTCGAGGTGTCACCGCACGTCCTCGCGGACGAGCCCCCCGACGTGGTGGTGCTGCAGCGCCCCCACGAGGCCGCCCTACTGCGCGAGTGGACCGGGCTGGTCGCCGGCGCTGACGTGCCGGCGCTCTACGTCGAGCACAACGCACCGACCGAGCACGCCGCGCGCAGCGTCCACCCGATGCCCGCCGCGCAGCGCGCCGCCGGGGCGCCGGTGCTGCCGCTGGTGCACGTCACCGCGTTCAACGCCGTCATGTGGGACGCCGACGGCGCGCCCACGCACGTCCTCGAGCACGGCGTCCTGGACCCCGGGCCGCTCTGGACCGGGGAGCAGGAGTCCTTCGCGGTGGTGGTCAACGAGCCCGTGCGCCGGTGGCGCGTGGCCGGCACCGACCTCGTCGTCGCCCTCAGCGCCCCGGCGCCGGGCGGCCACGGCGTGCCTCTCGGCGTCTACGGCATGGGGATGGACGCCCTCGTCGGCGCCGCGCCGCACCTGGCCGGGCGCACCGTCGAGGACCTCCCCCAGGGCGACCTGCACCCGGCGCTCGCGCACCACCGCGGCTACCTGCACCCCTACCGGTGGACGTCGCTCGGCCTCGCGCTCGTCGAGGCCATGACCCTCGGCTCCCCGGTGCTCGCCCTCGCGACCACCGCCGCCCCCGAGTCCGTGCCCGCCGGCGCCGGCGTCCTGTCCAACGACCCCCGGGTCCTCGCCGAGACCGCCCACCGGTGGGTCGCCGACCGCGCAGAGGCGGCGGAGCGCGGGGCCGGGGCGCGCGAGCACGCCCTGGCCCGCTTCGGCATCTCCCGCTTCCTCTGCGACCTCGACCACCTCCTGGAGGACACCGTGGCGGGACGGCCGTGAGGGTCGCGATGGTCTCCGAGCACGCCAGCCCCCTGGCCGCGCTCGGCGGCGTGGACGCCGGGGGGCAGAACGTGCACGTCGCCGCGCTCGCCACGGCGCTCGCGCGGCGCGGGCACGACGTCGAGGTGTTCACCCGCCGCGACGACGCGTCCGCGGCGCAGCGCGTGACGATGCTCCCGGGCGTCGACGTCGTCCACGTGGACGCCGGGCCCCCCAGGGCGCTGCCCAAGGACGACCTCCTCGTCTGGATGCCCGCCTTCGCCGCCGAGCTGGTCCGCCGCTGGTCCGACCCGCTGCTCGCGCCCGACGTGGTGCACGCCCACTTCTGGATGTCCGGGGTGGCGGCGCTGGAGGCCGGGCGCGCCACCGGGGTGCCGGTCGCGGTGACCTTCCACGCGCTCGGCAGCGTCAAGCGCCGCCACCAGGGCGACGACGACTCCTCGCCGCTCGTGCGCGTCCGCCTGGAGGCGGCGCTGGCGCGCGAGGCGGACCTCGTGGTCGCCACCTGCACCGACGAGGTGGCCGAGCTCGTCGACCTCGTCCTCTGCGACGCCTCCGCGGGTGCGGACGTGGCCTCCTCGGACCCCTTCGAGAGCCTCACGGACGACCTCCTCGCGCCCCTGCGGGTGGTGCCGTGCGGCGTGGACGTCGAGCACTTCTGCCCCGACGGGCCGCGCGCGCTGCCGGTACCGGACGCCGCTCGCGGGCTGCGCCACCGGCTGGTGAGCGTCTCGAGGCTCGTGGAGCGCAAGGGCGTGGACACCATCGTGCGGGCCCTGCCCGTGCTCGAGGGCACCGAGCTGGTGGTGGTCGGCGGCGGGGAGCGCGAGGACCTGGGCCGCGACCCCGAGGCGGTGCGGCTCCGGGCGCTCGCCGGCGACCTCGGTGTGGGCGAGCGCGTGCACCTGGTGGGACGCGTGGACCACGCCGACCTGCCGGCGGTGCTGCGCAGCGCCGACGCCGTCGTGGCCACCCCCTGGTACGAGCCGTTCGGCCTGGTGCCGCTGGAGGCCATGGCGTGCGGCGTCCCCGTGGTCGGCAGCGCCGTGGGCGGGCTCCTCGACACCGTGACGCCCGGCGTGACCGGGGAGCTCGTGCCCCCGCGCGATCCCGCGGCGCTGGCGGCGGCGCTCGCCCCGCTGCTGGCCGACCCGACCCTCGCCGCACGGTACGGACGGGCGGCACGGGCCCGCGTCGTGGAGCGCTACGGCTGGGACCGGGTGGCCGCCGCCACGGAGGAGGCCTTCGCCGAGGTGCTCGCCCGGCGGGACGTCGCCGCCGGGCCCCTGCGCCACGCCTCGTCGGGGAGGGCCCGGCGATGACCGCCCGAGGGGGCGCGAGCGCCGGCCCGGCCGCCGGCTGGCTCGGCGGCCACGCCGACGAGCTGCGCTCCGTGGTCGGCCAGCTGGTCGGCGCGGGCGAGCGCCTCGACGCCTGGGGCACGCACCTCGGCGCGGTCCTGGCCGGCGGCGGGCGGCTCCTGGCAGCGGGGAACGGGGGCAGCGCCGCCGAGGCCCAGCACCTCACCGCGGAGCTGGTCGGCCGGTTCGTCGGCGAGCGCCGGCCGCTGTCGGCGATCGCGCTGCACGCCGACACGTCCTCGACCACGGCGATCGCCAACGACTACGGCGCCCACGACGTGTTCGCCCGCGGCGTCGCCGCCCACGGCCGCCCCGGCGACGTGCTCCTCCTGCTCTCCGCCAGCGGGCGCAGCGAGAACGTCCTCGCCGCCGCCCGCCGCGCCCGCGAGGACGGGTTGACGGTGTGGTCGCTGACGGGTCCGGGGCCGAACCCGCTGAGCGCGCTGAGCGACGACGCCCTGTGCCTCGAGGCACCGACCACGTCGGCGGTGCAGGAGGGCCACCTCGTCGCGATCCACGCGCTGTGCGCGGCGGTGGACGCCCGGGTCCGCGCGCTGGACGGCGACGGTCACGAGCACGCCCCGGCGCCACCACCAGCGGCCGCCGCGATACCCGCGACGGCCGCGACGGCGGACGAGCCCTCACCGACCGTCGTGCCCCGCCGGCCCCGGCCCGCGCCGCGGGAGGTCGAGAGAGCCGCTGGGCCGGGGCCCCGCGCGGTGCGGCTCGTCGTGGTCGGCGACGTGGTCCTCGACCGCGACGTGCTCGGCACCGCCGAGCGGGTCGCGCCCGACGCGCCCGTGCCCGTGGTCGACGTCGGCGACACCCACGAGAGCCCCGGCGGCGCCGGCCTCACCGCCCTGCTCTGCGAGGAAGCCGGCGTCAGCGTGACCCTCGTGACGCCGCTGGCCGACGACGACGCCGGCGCTCGCCTGCGCGCGGCGCTGGAGAGCGGCGGCGTGGGGGTGCACGGGCTGGGCCACGACGGCGGCACGCGCACCAAGACCCGCGTGCGGGTGGCCGGGCAGTCGCTCGTCCGCCTCGACGACGGCGGGAGCGGCGCGCCGCTGGGAGTGGACGCCGCGTCGCTGGCCGAGGTGCTGGAGCGCGCCGACGTGGTGCTGGTGAGCGACTACGGCGCCGGCACCACCAGAGAGCCGGCCGTGCGGGCAGCGCTGGAGCTCGCCGCGAGGACCGCGCCGGTGGTGTGGGACCCGCACCCGCGCGGCGGCGAGCCGGTGCTGGGCTGCGCCCTCGTCACCCCGAACGTCTCCGAGGGGGCACGGGTCCTGGGCGACGCGGACGCCGAGCCGCAGCGGGCCTGCACCGCGCTGCAGCGGCGGTGGGCCGCCGCGGCCGTGGCCGTGACCGCCGGCGCCCACGGGGCCTTCCTGGCGCGCGAGCACCCCGATGGCGGGCAGGACGGCGAGCACGCCGCCCTGTACGTCCCCGCGCCGCCCGTGGCCTCGGGCGACCCCGCCGGGGCCGGCGACCGGTTTGCCGCCAGCGCCGCGATCGCCCTGGCACGCGGCGCCGACCCCGCCAGCGCCGTCGCGGTCGCCGTCGGCGCTGCCTCTGCGTGGGTGGACGCGGGCGGTGCCAGCGGGTGGCGCCAGCGGGTCCGCCTCGGCAGCGCCCGGGGGCGGGCGTCCCACGACGGCGACGACGCGGCGTCGGACCTGGCCGGCGGCCCCGGCGCGGCCTCGCTCGCCGCACGGGTGCGCGCGACCGGGGGCCGCCTGGTCGCCACCGGCGGGTGCTTCGACGTGCTGCACGCCGGGCACGTGTCGATGCTCGCCGGCGCCGCGCGCCTGGGTGACGCCCTCGTGGTGCTGCTGAACTCCGACGACTCGGTGCGCCGCCTCAAGGGCCCCGGGCGACCGGTGAACACCGCTGCCGACCGCGCCGCGGTGCTCCTCGCGCTCGGCAGCGTCGACGCGGTGCTCGTCTTCGACGAGGACGACCCCCGCGACGCGCTGAACCGGCTGCGTCCTCACGTGTGGGTCAAGGGCGGCGACTACGCCGTCGCCGACCTGCCCGAGGCTCCCCTGGTGCGCGGCTGGGGCGGCGAGGTCGTCCTCCTGCCCCACCTCGAGGGCCGCTCCACCACGTCCACCCTGGCGCGCGGCGCGGCGCCGGCGCCCCCACCCGACCACCACCTCACGGAGGCACCCGCATGACCACCCCTGCGCCCGAGCACGACGCCCTGGCCGACCTCGGGCTGGCGCCCCAGCGAGAGCTGGGGACCGTCTACGTCACCGGCGGCTCGTCCGGGCTGGGCGCGGCGGTCGTCGAGGTGGTCACGGCGCTGGGCGGCGTCGCGGCCGTCATCGACCGCGACGCCCCGCCGTCAGGCGGTCCGCACGCCATCGCCGACGTCTCCGACGCGAGCGCCGTCGAGGCGGCGGTCGCCTCCCTCGTGGAGCAGGTGGGCCCGCCCACCGCGCTGCTCACCGCTGCGGGCACCGACGCCGTCGGGCGCCTGGAGGACGTGGGCACCGCCTCGTGGGAGAAGGTCATCGGTGTCAACCTCGTCGGCACGGCCGCCGCGGTGCGCGCCTGCCTGCCCCACCTGGTGCAGGCCCGCGGCACCGTGGTCACCGTCGGCTCCTCCCTCGGCCTGCGGGCGGCGTCGGACGCGAGCGCCTACTGCGCCTCGAAGTTCGGCGTCGTCGGCCTCACGCGGGCGCTGCAGCTCGAGCTCGCCGGTCAGGTGGGCGTGACGATGCTCGTGCCCGCGGGCATGCGCACCGCGTTCTTCGACGGGCGCACCGAGCAGTACAAGCCCGGGCCCGACGCCGCCCTCATGGACCCCCGCCAGGTGGCGCTGTCCGTGGTGCACGCGCTGCGCCAGCCGATCGGGACCGAGGTCCGCGAGCTGGTGGTCACGGTCTCGACCGAGCCGTCCTGGCCCTGAGCCGGCCGGCGACAAGGATGCCAGCGGTGCCGGGGGCGGGCGCCGTCCGGACCGTCCTCGCGCTGCGGGCGCTCGGTCTCGGGGACGCGCTCACCGGTGTCCCGGCCCTGAGGGGCCTGCGCCGGGCGTTCCCCGGCGCGCACCTGGTCCTCGCGTGCCCGCGGAGCGTGGGCGAGCTGCTGCGCGAGCACGCCGTGGTCGACGACGTGCTGGACGTCAGCGGGCTGGCGCCGCTGGCACCGGACGCCCTGCTCCAAGCGGTGCGGCGCGCGTCGCCGGAGCTGCGGGAACGCCTGGAGCGGGCGGTCGACGTCGGCATGAACCTCCACGGTGACGGGCCGCAGAGCGCCGCGGCGCTGGCGGCGCTCGGCCCCGCCGTGACTGTCGCGCCCGCGAGCACGGTGGTCCCCGGCGGCCTCCCGCTCGACCCCGACGCGCACGAGGTGGACCGCTGGTGCGCCCTGGTGCGCTCCGCCGGTGGCCCGTGCGGGCGCGAGGACCTCGTGCTGCCCGCGCTCGCCCGCCGCCAGGAGGAGGCGTCGTCGCAAGAGCGGGTCGTCGTCCTGCACCCGGGGGCCGCGTCGGGCTCGCGGCGGTGGCCTGCGGACCGGTGGGCCGCGCTCGCGCAGCGCCTGGTCGCCGGCGGGGACCGCGTGGTCGTCACCGGCACGGCGTCGGAGGCGGCGCTGTGCGCCGCCGTCACGGCGCGCGCCGGCGAGGACCGCTGCGGGCGCCTGGACCTGCGCGCTCTGACCGAGACGGTGGCGGGCGCGGCGCTGCTGGTCTGCGGGGACACCGGTGTGGCCCACGTCGCCACGGCCGCGCGGACGCCCTCGGTGCTGCTGTTCGGGCCGACGCCGCCCTCGCGGTGGGGTCCGGCGATCGACCACGACCGTCACGTGGTGCTGTGGCCGGCCCCCGGCGATCACCGCCCGGGGATGGTCCCGGCCGGTGATCCCCACGCGGACGCCGTCGACCCGGTGCTGGAGCGCACCACCGTCGACGACGTGGTGGCCGCGGTCGCGTCGCTGGCGACCTGACGCGCAGGACCGGCACCGACGGCCGGCGCCGCTGGGGTCGTCCCTCAGACCCTCGTCGGAGACCGGCGCTCCCGTCCGCGGCGCATCGCTGCCTCGGCGGTGCGGACCAGGTGCGCGGCGCCGTCGCCGTCGCCCGGGTGCCCGCTGACGCCGATGCTCAGGCGAGCCTCGACCGGCCCCAGCGCGGTCTCCACGGGGCGCGTCATCGCCTCGTGCACGGCGCCGGTGAAGGTCTCCGCCAACGGCGCGGCGTTGCTGCGGTGCAGGCCGGTGAGGACGGCGACGAACTGGTCGTCACCGGTGCGGGCGAGCAGGTCGCTGCGGCGCACCCGGCGGCGCAACCGCGCCGCGACCTCGGCGAGGACCGCATCACCGACGGCGGTGCCGTGCTCGGCGTTGATGTCCGAGAGGCCGTCGACGTCGCACAGGGCCACGACGAGGGAGTCGCCGGAGGCCCGGGCGTCCCACAGGGCGATCTCGAAGGCCTCGGTGAACGCGCGCCGGTTCAGCAGCTGCGTCAGGGCGTCGGTGCGCGCCAGGGTGTCGAGGCGTCCGCGCAGGCTGGCGGCGCGGTCGCGCTCCAGGCGCAGGGCGCGCTGCGCCTCGACGCGGGCGCTGACGTCGGTCTGCACCCCGACGTACTGCACGAGGGCGCCCTCGGCGTCGTGGACCGGGGAGATGACGACCTCGTTCCACCACGGGGTGCGCGCCGGTCCCCGGTAGTTGAGGAGCGTCTCGCGGGCGTGGCCGCCGGTGGCGACGGCCGCGCGCAGGCGTGCCACCGCGGCCGGGTCGCTGTCGCGGCCCTGGAGGAAGCGGCAGCTGCGGCCGACGAGGTCCTCGCGGTCGAAGCCGGCGAGCGCCTCGAAGGCCCCGTTCACGTACACCAGGGGGGAGTCCGGGGCCGTCGCGTCGCAGACGGTGATGCCCGACGTCGACGCCTCGAGCGCTCGGGCCAGCGGGCCGCCCTCCTGCAGGGCGGCCACCTGCGGGGCCAGGACGGCCATGAGCGCCGGGTCCACCGGTGCGGCGAGGCGGGCCGGGAGCGGTGCCGGACCCCGCGACGTCGTGGTCGTGCTCGAGCCGTCGTTCGCCAGGACCCGCTCCGCCGGGCGCGAGGCCGCGAGCAGCTCCTCCGACGCGAGCACGGGCGCCAGCGGGTCCACGACGCGGGACATCAGCGAGCGGGCCGCGGCGATCACCACGTCGCGGTCGTAGGTCAGGGCGTACTCGAACATCCGCTCGCGCTCGATGCCGATGTCGCCGAGGTCGCGGGCCAGCAGGGCGCCGGCGAAGTGCGGGCCGACGACGGCGACGTCCCACTCCCCCAGGATCGGGTCCTCGAGCGGCACGTGCACCCCTCGGACACCCGGCACCCCCGGGACGGGTTCCTCGGGCATGTCCTCGCCGAGCGCGCACACGAAGCCCACCCGCTCGGCGAGGTCGCGGTAGCGGGCCGTGGTCGAGGGGGTGAAGTAGCGGGCGTGCTGGAAGGTGGCGGTGACCACGGCCGTCTCCCCGATGCGCAGGGCCTCGCGCTCCAGCTGCTTGGACACCTCGATGAGCAGCGGCTTCGGCGAGCGCCGCAGCACCGTGCCCGGCGGCAGCGCGGTGAACGGCGAGGGGGCGATCTCCGACGGCGGCGACGGCGCGGCCAGCGCCATGACCGGGCGGCTGAGGTCCGGGACCTCGGCGGGCCGCCCGAAGTGCCATCCCTGCCCCAGGGTGGCCCCCAGCGCCCTGGCCATGACGACGTGCTGCTCGGTCTCGATGCCCTCGGCGAGGACCACGGCTCCTGAGCGCTCGGCGTACGCGCCGACGGCGTTCATGATCTGCGCGGCCTCGGCGCCGGGCCGCTCCTGGGTGAGCGCGAGGTCCAGCTTGACGACGTCGGGGCGCAGCAGCGGCATGAACGCCAGCGACAGCGGCTCCGCGCCGACGTCGTCCAGCGCGACGCCCCAGCCGAGGGACCGGACGCGCTCGACGGTGGCGAGCAGGTCGGCGGGCCGGGTGGCCAGGGCCCGCTCGGTGATCTCCAGGACCACGCGCAGGTCCCCGGCGGCGCCGGCCATCACCTCCAGGAGGTCGTCCAGCGGTGCGGTGTCCAGCACCTGGGGCTCGACGTTGACGAAGAGCAGCACGGGGTCGAAGAGCTCGTGGCGGACCGCGGAGCGGAAGGCGGAGAGGCGGCACGCGGCGTCCAGCTCGGCGAGGCGACCGTGCTCGCGGGCGGCGGCGAAGAGCTCGTCGGGACGCGCGAGCGGTCCCTCGGGTCCGCGCACGAGGGCCTCGAAGGCGACGACAGCGCCGGACTCGAGGTCGACGATGGGCTGGAAGACGCTGCGCAGGACGCCGGCGGCGAGCACACGGTCGAGCTCGTCCGCCGGCGTCAGCGCGGCCTGGACGTCGGTCATGCCGGTGGCATCGGACCGACGATCTCCGACCTGAAGCGTCGGAGGGCTCAGCCCTTCGAGAACTCCTCGACCACGCCCGACGGGCCCTCGTACTCGCGGTCGGCGATGGTCCCGAGCTGCTCGAGGACGTCCTGCGGTGCGCCGTTGTCCTTCGCCGCCTCGACCAGGGCGTCCTTGCCCGCCGGGTAGTCGACTCCCTTCAGGTGCTTCTGCAGATCGATGGGGCTGGGCTGGTCGGCCACGACGTCTCCTCCGGACGGGATCGCGGCCGGGCACGCACGCGCCGGTGGCCGCACCGGCGCGATGGGCCGGTGCGGGAATTGTTCCTCCCGGTGGGCGGACGGCAACCGGAGACGGCATCATCCTTGACGATGACCCTGACGACAGACCGCGCCGACGAGCCGGGCTCCGTGGCCACCGCGGCGCCGCCCGGCGACGGCGCCGTCCACGGCCGCGTCAGCGTCGTGCTCATCACCCACCAGCGCCGCGAGGAGGCGCTGGGCGCGGTCGCGCGCCTGCTGGACCTGCCCGAGCGCCCGCGCGTGGTCGTGGTGGACAACGGGTCGACCGACGGGACGGTTCCCGCCCTGCGGCAGCGGTTCACGGCCGCAGGGCAGCGGCTCGACCTGGTGGCGCTGCCGTACAACGCCGGGGCGACGGGGCGCAACGTCGGCGTGGCCCGCGCCACCACGCCCCACGTGGCCTTCTGCGACGACGACACCTGGTGGGAGCCCGGGTCGCTGGAGCGCGCCGCCGCGCTGCTCGACGCGCACGAGGACGTCGCCGTGCTCACCGCGCGCATCGTCGTCGAGCCCGCCGGTACCGAGGACCCCATCGTCGCGGAGCTGCGGGACTCCCCCGTCGTCGGCGCCCGCCCCGGCCTGCCCGGGCCCGCGCTGGGCAGCTTCCTCGCCGGCGCTTCGGTGGTGCGCGCCGCCGCGTTCACCGCCGTGGGCGGGTTCGACCACCGGCTGTGGCTGGGCGGGGAGGAGGAGCTGCTCGCGGCCGACCTCGCGAGCGCGGGCTGGGAGCTGTGCTTCACGGAGGCGCTGACCGTCCACCACCGGGCCTCGGTCGCCCGCGAGTCGGTGCGCCGGCGCCGCGACGGCGTGAGCAACGCCCTGTGGTTCCTGCTGCTGCGCCGCCCGTGGCCCGCGGTGGCGCGGCGCGCGGCGGTGCTGACGCGCTCGGCGAGGCGAGACCGCACCTGGGCGCTGGGGGTCCTCGACGCGCTGCGGGGCCTGCCGTGGGTCCTGCGCGAGCGCCGCGTCCTGGCGCCCTCCGTCGAGGCGAGGTTCCGCGTCCTCGAAGCGCCGCAGGCCGCCTCGGTGGCCCGCCGGTACGTGGCATGACCGCTGCCCCCGAGGGCGCCCGCGCCGCCGAGGCCCTGGGCGACGCGGTCACCGTCGTCGTCGCCAGCCAGAACCGCCGCGGTGAGCTGCTGCAGTCCCTCGGCCGCCACGAGGCGCCGGTGATCCTGCTCGACAACGCCTCCACCGACGGCAGCGCCGATGCCGTCCGCGAGACCCACCCGGGCGTCGATGTGGTCGCCCTGCCCCGCAACCGCGGCGCCGCGGCCCGCACGATCGGCGTCGCCCGGGCGGGCACGCGCTACGTGGCCTTCGCCGACGACGACTCGTGGTGGGCGCCCGGCTCCCTGGCCCTCGCGGTGGGGCTCATGGACGCCCACCCGCGCGCCGCGGTGCTGCACGCCCGGATCCTCCTCGGGGACGAGGAGCGCCTCGAGCCGCTGTGCGCCGAGCTGGCACGCGCGCCGCTGGGCACCGAGGCGGACATGCCCGGCCCGGCGATCGTGGGCTTCGCCGCCTGCGGGGCGGTCGTGCGCGCCGAGGCGTTCACCCGCGCCGGGGGCTTCGACGACGTCGTGGTCTTCCCCGGCGAGGAGGAGCGCCTCACCCTGGACCTGCTGGCCGCCGGCTGGGGACTGGCGTACGTCCCCGAGCTGGTCGTGCACCACCACCCGTCCCCGTCGCGGTCCAGCCCGCAGGTGCGGCGCGCGGCCATCGCTCGCTCGGGGATCCTCAGCGCGGTGATGCGCCGGCCGTGGCCCGTCGTCGCACGGCGGGCGCTCGCGGCGTGGCGGGACACCGACGCCGGACGGGCAGGGCTGCGACGAGCGGTCCGTGCGCTGCCCGCAGCCCTGGTGGCGCGCCGCCGGTTGCCCGCGACCGTCGAGGAGAGGGTCGCCGCCCTGCACCCCTGAGCAACCTCTCGCGCCGCCGGCGCGTCGTGGTGTGCGAGGCGGTGCCCGGTCGCCCCGTCACCTTCACACCGCGTCGGCTCGCCTGATGGAGTGAATGACTGACAGAGCGTGCGACGCCCGATACGGTTCGGCTCCCTCGTCGCGCAGCCCCAGGAGCCTCCATGCCCTTACATCCGCTGCGCCTGCTGGCCGGCGCCCTGTCCGCGGCGTTCGCCGCCACCTCCCTCGTCGCGCTGGCGCCGACCGCGTCCGCAGCGGAGGTGCGGCTGTCCCAGCTGCTCGCCGACCTGCCGGTGCGCGCGGAGGCCACCAGCCCGGCCTACGACCGCGGCGCCTTCCGCTACGGGATCGATGCCGACGGTGACGGCTGCGACACCCGCCGTGAGGTGCTCATCGCCGAGTCCACGGTCCCTGCGACCATCGGCCCGAACTGCTCGGTGGCGGGCTCGTGGACCTCCTCCTACGACGGGAAGACCACGACCGACCCGTCGGAGATCGAGGTGGACCACCTCGTCGCGCTCGCGGAGGCGTGGCGCTCCGGGGCCTCGGGCTGGTCCGGCGAGCAGCAGGAGGCGTACGGCAACGAGCTCGACTTCGCGCCCACGCTCGCTGCCGTCACCCGGACGAGCAACCAGGCGAAGTCCGACAGCGACCCGGCGTCCTGGCTGCCGTCAGCGCCGGGCGCCTCGTGCCGGTACGCGCAGGAGTGGGCAGCGGTGAAGTACCGCTGGAGCCTCAGCGTGGACACCGCGGAGCGCAGCGCCCTGTCGAGCCTGGTGGCCCAGTGCGGCGACCCCCGCGTCGAGGTCCCCGAGCGCGCCGACGTCGGGCCGGCGCAGCCGGCACCGGACCCTGGCCCGGTGCTCGCCACCGGCTCGTCGATGAGCGCGGGCCAGGTCCTCACGCCCGGCGCGTGGTTGCTCTCCGCCGACCGCAGCCACGGGCTGGCGTTCCAGCCCGACGGCAACCTCGTCGCCTACGCGCCCGGCTACCGCCCGCTCTGGTCATCGGGCACCTACGGCAATCCGGGCGCCCGGTTCGTCCTCCAGAGCGACGGGAACGCGGTGGTCTACGCGCGCGACGGCCGCGCGCTGTGGGACGCCGGTACCTACGGCAACCCCGGTGCGACGCTGCGGGTGCAGGACGACGGCAACGTCGTGCTGTATCGCGCGAACGGCTCGGCCGCATGGTTCACCGGCTGGGACCGCACCTCCCTGTTCCCCGGACAGTCCCTCACCCGCGGCCAGCAGATCACCTCCGCGTCCGGGCGCTACCACCTCATCCTCCAGCGGGACGGCAACGTGGTCGCCTACCGCGGGGGGCGACCGCTGTTCTACTCCGGCTCCTACGGCGCGGACCGCCTCACGCTCCAGAGTGACGGCAACCTCGTCGCCTCCCGCGGCGGACGAGCGGTGTGGGACTCCGGGAGCTGGCGCGAGGGCCGGCTGCGTCTCGACGTCCAGGACGACGGCAACGCCGTCCTCCACCGCGGCGACAGGTCGCCGGCCTGGTACTCCGCCTTCGACACCGGCAAGGCCGCGACCTCGGCCAGCCGAGGCACCCTGCTGCCGCTCTACGTCTCGCCCCCGACGCCGACGCAGCCGCCCAGCGACGTGTACTACGCCAACTGCGCCGCCGTGCGCGCTGCCGGTAAGGCGCCGCTCTACCGCGGCCAGCCGGGGTATCGCAGCGGGGTCGACCGCGATGGTGACGGGGTCGCCTGCGAGTAGGGAGGGACGTTCTCCGGTGCACCGTCGGGCGGCCTTCTCCGCCCGGCTGGGTCGTCGTGCACGGAGCGACGAGCGCCCGTCGAAGGTGGGGGACGGTGGCGTCCCGCCACACGACCACGACGGGACGCCAGCCGATCTCGCCGCTCCAGCACCGCCGCACCTCACCATGAGCCGGTGCCCGCGTCACGACTCCGCCGCTGCGGGACGCCACGACGCCGGATCACCCCAGGCGTCCGGTTCGTCGTTGGGCCGGGCGTGGTACGCGGCACAGCTCGCGTCATGCCACGACCCTGCCACGGTGATCGACGGGTGAGCGAGCCCGGCCCCGCGTATCGTCTGCCGGTCGCCCGCACCCCGCCGGGCGGAGGAGGAGCGCACGTGCTGATCCACCTCCTGAGGTCTTTCCTCGGGTCCTACACGCGCGAGCTGGCCGCCGTGGTGGTCCTCCAGCTCGTCGGCACCATCGCCGCGCTGTTCCTGCCGAGCCTGAACGCGGACATCATCGACAACGGCGTCGTGGAGAGCGACACGTCGTACATCCTGCGCGTCGGCGCCCTGATGCTCGCCATCACCGTGGTGCAGGTGGCGGCCTCGATCGCCGCGGTGTGGTTCGGCGCGAAGGCCGCCATGGGCTTCGGGCGTGACGTCCGCGCCTCCCTCTTCGCCACCGTCGGCACGTTCTCCTCCCGGGAGATGAGGCGGTTCGGCGCCCCCACGCTCATCACCCGCAACACCAACGACGTCCAGCAGGTCCAGCTGCTGGTGCTGCTGTCCGCCACGCTCCTGGTCACCGCGCCGATCATGTGCGTCGGGGGCATCGTCATGGCGCTGCGCGAGGACGTCGGTCTCTCCTGGCTCCTGCTCGTCAGCGTCCCGGTGCTCGTCGTCGCGGTGCTCCTGGTGGTCCGTCGGATGGTGCCGCTCTACCAGGTGGTGCAGGAGCGCATCGACGCGGTGAACCGTGTGCTGCGCGAGCAGCTGACGGGCATCCGCGTCACGCGCGCCTTCGTGCGCGAGCCCTACGAGAGCCGGCGTTTCGCCGCCGCCAACGACGACCTCACGGACACGATGATCCGGGTCGGCCGCCTCCAGGTGCTCATCACGCCGATCGTCATGCTCGTGCTCAACGTCTCCACCGTCGCCGTGCTGTGGTTCGGCGGGATCCGCGTGGACGCCGGCGAGATGCAGATCGGCTCGCTGACGGCCTTCCTCAACTACCTCCTGCAGATCCTCACCGCCGTGCTCTCGGCGACCTTCATGGTCATCCTGGTCCCGCGCGCCGCCGTCGCCGCGGGCCGTATCACCGAGGTGCTGGACACCGAACCGTCCGTCACCACCCCCGAGGACCCCACGCCCGCCCGGGCCGGTCGAGATGCGGGGACGGTGCGGCTGCGCGAGGTCACCTTCTGCTACCCGGGCGCGGAGTCCCCCGTGCTGTGCGACGTGGACCTCCTCGCCCTGCCCGGCCAGACGACGGCGATCATCGGCGGCACCGGCTCGGGCAAGACGACGCTGCTCTCGCTCGTCCCACGACTGTTCGACGCCACCTCCGGCACCGTCGAGGTCGGCGGGGTGGACGTGCGCGACCAGGCCCCCGAGGCGCTGTGGTCACGCATCGGCTACGTGCCGCAGCAGCCGTACCTGTTCACCGGCACCGTCGCGAGCAACCTGCGCTTCGGCAAGCCCGACGCCACCGACGACGAGCTGTGGGCGGCCCTGGAGGTCGCGCAGGCCGCCGGCTTCGTCTCCGCGACAGCCCTCGGCCTGAACGCCCCGATCACCCAGGGGGGCACCAACCTCTCCGGGGGGCAGCGCCAGCGCCTCGCCATCGCGCGGGCCGTGGTGCGCCGGCCGGCCGTCTACCTCTTCGACGACTCCTTCTCCGCCCTCGACCTCACCACGGACGCCCGCCTGCGAGCGGCCCTGGAGCCGGTCACCGCCGACGCCGCCGTGATCGTCGTCGCGCAGCGGGTCTCGACGATCGCCAGCGCGGAGCGGATCGTCGTCCTCGACGGCGGCGTGGTGGTCGGCACCGGCACCCACGAGGAGCTGCTGGAGACGTGCGAGGCCTACCGCGAGATCGTCGACTCGCAGACCACCGCCGCGGCCGCGTCGTGAGCGACAGCAGCCCCGCCGCGAAGCCGCTGCGCTTCTGGCCGTCGGCGAAGCGCCTGGTCGCCGAGCTCGCGCCGGAGGGCCGGAAGGTCTCCGTCATCGTCGCCCTGGCCGTCGTCAGCGTCGGGCTCACCGTGCTGGGGCCGTGGATCCTCGGCAGGGCGACCGACATCATCTTCGCCGGCGTCCTCGGTCGGCGGATCCCCGAGGGGACCACCGCCGCCCAGGCGGAAGCCGCCGCGCGCGCCTCGGGGGACGAGGGCCTGGCCGACCTGCTCTCCGGCTCCCCGGTGACGCCCGGCCAGGGGGTGGACCTCGGGCAGCTCGGCCTCGTCATCGCCCTGGCGCTGGCCGCCTACGTGGGCGGCGCGCTGGTCGCCTGGCTGCAGGGGTACCTGCTCAACGACGTCATCCAGCGCACCGTGCGGCGGCTGCGCTCACGGGTCGAGGACACGATCCACTCCCTCCCGCTGACCTTCTTCGACCAGCGCCCCCGCGGTGAGCTGCTGAGCCGGGTCACCAACGACATGGACAACGTCGGCCAGTCCCTGCAGCAGACGATGAGCCAGCTGCTCACCTCCCTGCTCACCGTCATCGGGGTGCTCGTGATGATGCTCGTGATCTCCCCGCTGCTGGCGCTCGTGGCGGTGGTCACCGTCCCGGTGGCCGTCGGCATCACGACGCTCGTCGCACGGCGCTCGCAGCGGGAGTTCGTGGCGCAGTGGTCCCGCACCGGCGCGCTGAACGCCGAGGTCGAGGAGACCTACACCGGGCACGAGCTGGTGCGGGTCTTCGGCCAGCAGGAGGCGGCGCAGGCGCGGTTCGCGCACGAGAACGAAGGCCTGTACCGGGCCAGCTTCACGGCCCAGTTCGTCAGCGGGCTCATCCAGCCGCTCATGCTCTTCGTCGGCAACCTCAGCTACGTCACCATCGCCGTCGTCGGCGGGCTGCGGGTGGCCGCGGGCGCGATCTCCCTCGGCGACGTGCAGGCCTTCATCCAGTACTCGCGCCAGTTCACCCAGCCGCTCTCCCAGCTGGCGTCGATGGCCAACCGGCTGCAGTCCGGGGTGGCCAGCGCCGAGCGGGTCTTCGAGATCCTCGACGCCGACGAGCAGAGCCCCGACCCCGTCGGCGCCGCGGTGGCCGCGCCCGCGGAGGAGGCTCCGACCGGACGGGTGACCTTCGAGCACGTGAGCTTCCGCTACGAGCCCGACGCACCGCTCATCGAGGACCTGTCCCTGGTCGCCGAGCCAGGCCAGAGCGTCGCCGTCGTCGGCCCGACGGGCGCCGGCAAGACGACGCTGGTCAACCTCGTGCTGCGCTTCTACGAGCTCGACTCCGGGCGCATCACCCTGTCCGGGCGCGACATCGCGAGGCTGCCGCGCGCCGAGCTGCGCTCGCAGATCGGCATGGTGCTGCAGGACACCTGGCTGCTCGGCGGGACGATCCGCGAGAACATCGCCTACGGCCGTCTCGACGCCACCGAGGACGAGATCGTCGAGGCCGCTCGTGCCACCTCCGTCGACCGGTTCGTCCGCACCCTGCCCGAGGGCTACGACACCGTGGTCGACGAGGACGGGTCCTCGATCAGCTCCGGGGAGAAACAGCTCATCACCATCGCGCGCGCCTTCCTCTCGCGCCCGTCGCTGCTGATCCTCGACGAGGCCACCTCCTCGGTGGACACCCGCACCGAGGTGGCCGTGCAGCGGGCGATGGCGACGCTGCGTGCGGGCCGCACGAGCTTCGTCATCGCGCACCGGCTCTCCACGATCCGCGACGCCGACGTGATCCTCGTGATGGAGTCCGGGCACATCGTCGAGCAGGGCACCCACGACGAGCTGCTGGAGGCAGGTGGCGCGTACGCCCGGCTGTACGCCTCGCAGTTCGCCAACGACGGGCGCCCGGCCGACGCCGGCGTCTGAGGACGCCGGCGTCGGTGCGGCTCAGCCGGCGGGGACCGGCGAGAGCGCGAAGCCGAAGAGGTCCTTGGGGTCCCCGGGGGCGGCGACGAGATCGATGTCCTGCACCAGCTCCGTCCCGGTCACCGCGTCCCGCAGGTAGCGCAGCGCACCGTAGTCCTCCAGGGCGAAGCCCACGGAGTCGAAGAGCGTCACCTGCTCCGCCGAGGTGCGGCCCGGCTCCGCGCCGGTCAGCACCTCCCAGAGCTCGGTGACGGGGAAGTCCGCGGGGCGGTTCTGGATCTCCCCCTCGACGCGGGTCTGGGGGGTGTGCTCGACGAAGACGCCGGCCCGGTCCAGGATCGCCGGGTCGAGCTCGGTCTTCCCGGGGCAGTCGCCGCCGATGGCGTTGACGTGCGTGCCGGCCTCGACGTCGGTGTCGGCGAGGACCTGCCCGTGCGTCTTGTCGGCGGTGCAGGTGGTGATGATGTCGGCCCCGCGAGCAGCCTCGGTCGCCGAGGCGCACACCTCGATCGAGAAGCCGAGCGGCGTCAGGTTGCGCACGACCTTCTCGGTGGCCCTCTGGTCGACGTCGAACACCCGCAGCGTCTCGATGCCGAGCACCGCGCGCATCGCCAGCGCCTGGAACTCGGCCTGGCTCCCGGCGCCGATGAGGGCCAGGACCTTCGAGTCCGGGCGGGCCAGGGTCCGCGCGGCCATGGCCGACGTCGCCGCGGTGCGCAGCGCGGTGACCAGCGTCATCTCCGCGAGGAAGACGGGGTAGCCGTTGTGGACCTCGGCGAGCATGCCGAAGGCGGTGACCGTCTGGAAACCGCGAGCCGGGTTCGACGGATGACCGTTGACGTACTTGAAGCCGTACAGGTCAGGTCCGGAGACCGGCATCAGCTCGATGACGCCCAGCGGCGTGTGGCTGGCGACCCGGCTGACCTTGTCGAAGGAGGGCCACCGGCGGAAGTCCTCCTCCAGGTAGCCGACCATCCCCTCCATCACCGCGGCGGGTCCGCTCTGCGCCAGCCAGCGACGCACGCTCTCCACCCCTACGAAATCCGTCATTCCCTGCTTCGTCCTCTCCCTCGGATCGTGCTCGTCAGATCTGCCGCGAGCGCCCGTGACCACGGGCCCAGCAGTGGGCCCGTGGGTATGGTGGATGCTCTACTGCCGGAGGCTACGTGTTGCCCCTGAGTTGTGCACGTTCCTGTCGACGATCGGTTCGAGGGGGAGCCGCCTTGAGCGCGCTCACCCCCGTGCTCGTGGCGACGGTCCTCGTCGGCGGGTGCTCCGCCACCGCCACGGCGTCGAAGGCGCCACCGGTGACCGCTGCTCCGACGACCGCAGCCCCGCCGCCTGCGTCGCCGTCCCTCCCGGACGGCGGTGCCGACGGGACGGCGCTCGCCGCGCTCGAGACGCTGCCCGTGAAGGGCCGCGCCCCCAGGACCGGGTACGAGCGCGGGCAGTTCGGCCCCGCCTGGACCGACGCGGACCGCAACGGCTGCGACACCCGCAACGACGTGCTGGCCCGCGACCTCACCGTCGCTCAGGTCGAGCCCGGCACCCGGGGGTGCGTGGTCGTCTCCGGCACCCTTCAGGATCCCTACTCCGGACGCACCCTGGGCTTCGCGCGCGGCACCGACACGTCCAGCCAGGTGCAGATCGACCACGTGGTGGCGCTCGGCGACGCCTGGCAGAAGGGCGCCCAGTCCCTCGACAGCGCGTCGCGCACCGCGCTCGCCAACGACCCGTTGAACCTCCTGGCCGTCGACGGCCCGCTCAACGGCGCCAAGGGGGACGGGGACGCCGCCACCTGGCTGCCTCCGAACAGGGGCGCCCGCTGCTCCTACGTGGCGCGGCAGGTCGCGGTCAAGGCCCGGTACGGCCTGTGGGTCACCTCGGCCGAGCGCGACGCGACCTCCCGCGTGCTCGGCACCTGCCCCGACGAGCCCCTGCCGACCGGGGGCCTCGCGCCGCCGGCACGCACCGACGCGGAGTCCTCACCCACCGCGCCGACGCCGTCCTACGCCAGCTGCACGCAGGTGCGCGCCGCCGGCGCAGCGCCCATCCGAGCCGGTGACCCCGGCTTCGAGCGCCGGTTCGACCGTGACGGCGACGGCACCGGCTGCGACGGGTGAGCTCGCCTCAGGCGTGCTGGGCGGTCCACGCGGCGTGGAGCCGGGAGTAGGGCCCGCCGGCGTGCGCCAGGTCGGCGGCGGTCCCGACCTCGACGATGCGCCCGCCCTCCACCACCACCACGGTGTCGGCGGCCTCCGCCGTGGACAGCCGGTGGGCGATGGCCACCGACGTGCGCCCGTCCACCAGCCCCGCGAGCGCCCGCTGCAGCCGGACCTCGGTCACCGGGTCCACCGACGACGTCGCCTCGTCGAGGACGAGCAGGTCGGGGCCCGCGAGGTGGGCGCGGGCCAGCGCGACCAGCTGGCGCTCCCCCGCCGAGAGGCGCTCGCCCAGCTGACCGACCTCGGTGTCGAGCCCGTCGGGCAGCGACGCGGCCCAGCCCGAGAGACCGAGCTCGGCCAGAGCGCGGTCGACGTCCGCGTCGCTCGCGCCGGGCGCGCCGAAGGTGAGGTTTGCCGCCACCGTGGTCTCGAAGAGGAATCCCTCCTGGGGGACCACCTGGACGCGGCGGTGCAGGCTCTCCTCGCGCAGCGCCCGGGCGTCCACCCCCGAGAGCAGGACGCGGCCGGCGTCGGGGTCCACGAGGCGGCAGACCAGCCGGGTGAGCGTGGTCTTCCCCGAACCGGTCTCCCCCACCACGGCGATCGACGCCCCGGGCGCCACCCACAGGTCCACGTCGGACAGGACTGCGGGTGCTCCCCGCCCCGGGTCGCCAGCACCGCCCTGGTCCCCGCCGCGCTGGCCCGCGTCGCGGATGGCCTCTGCCCTGGGGTAGCGGAAGCTCACCCCCTCCAGCCGCACCGACACCGGGCCCGCCGGCAGGTCCACCCCGTCGGCGCCGGGGTCGACGACCGCGACGGGCGTGTCGAGGACGGCGATCACGCGACGCCAGCCGGCGAGGGCGTTCTGCAGCTCGTTGAGGGTCTCGGTGAGCGCCAGGACCGGTTGGGTGACGAGGTTGGTGATGAACAGGAACGCCAGCAGCCGCCCCAGGGTGATGTCCCCGGCCAGGCCCAGCAGCGTGCCACCGACGAGCACGGCGCAGGTGACGAGGCCGTTGGTCGCCAGGCCCACCCCCGACGTGGTGGCGGTCGCGACCTGGGCGCGCGTCGCGGACCTCCGGTGGGCCTCGACGCTGGCGTCGAGGCGGCGCCAGGTCCGCGGGGCTGCGGCGTGGGCGCGGATGGTCTCGGCGCCGACCACCGCCTCCGAGACGCGCGCCAGCACGTCGCCGTAGCGGGTGCGGACCACGGCGTAGCGCGCCGCCACCCGGCGCTGCAGCGGCGCGATCGCCAGGAGCAGCGGGAGGTAGCAGGCGAGCACGAGAGCGGCGAGCTGCCACGAGAGGACCACCATGACGGTGACCGCGACGCCCAGCTGGCCCAGGGAGAGCAGCAGCACCAGGCCGCCGGTCTGCAGGAACGTCGAGATGGTGTCGACGTCGGTCGTCACCCGCGCCACCAGCGACCCGCGCCGCTCACCGCTCTGGGTGAGCACCGCGAGACGGTGCACGTGGTCGAAGGCCCGGGTGCGCAGCGTCGCCAGCGCGGCCTCGGTGGCGCGGAAGACCCGGACGTTCACGCGGTAGCTGAGCAGCCCGGTGAGGACCACGACGGCCGCGGCCACCAGGACGGTGACGACCACGCGCGCCACGTCGGGCCCGCCGGCGGCGTTGACCCCGCGGTCGATCGTCTGCTGGACGGCGAGCGGGACGGCGACCTTGCCCAGGGTGGTGACGGCGGCCAGCGTGAGCGTCAGCCGCAGCCCGTCGGTGATCTCCGGGGTGATCTCCAGGGCGCGGCGAAGGGTGGAGCGCCGCCCGGGGCGACGGGGCCCGGCCGCACCGTGGCCAGCGCCGCGGCCGCGACCAGCACCGTGGCCGCGGCCGGGAGCCGCGGTGGTCGTCGCGCTCACCGTGCGGCCGTCCGCTCCGCGGCGGCGCGGGCGTAGGCGGTGACGAGCTCGCGGTAGCCGGGGTCCCGCTCGGCCAGCTCGCCGGGCCGGCCCCGGTCGACGACGGCCCCGCCCTCGAGATGGACCACCTCGTCGGCGAGCGCGATCGTCGCCGGGCGGTACGCGACCACGACGACGGTGGGTGCGGCGGCGTCCCCGGAGGAGGTGCGCAGCGCGTCGAGCACCTGGCGCTCCACGGCGGGGTCCAGCGCGGACGTCGCGTCGTCGAGGACCAGCAGGCGCGGGCGGCGCACCAGGGCTCTCGCGATGGCCAGGCGCTGGCGCTGCCCCCCCGACAGCGACGTGCCCCGCTCCCCCACCTGCGTGTCGAGGCCGTGGGGGAGGGCGGCGACGAAGGAGTCGGCGCTCGCGGCGCGCAGCGCGGCCCACACCCCCTCGTCACCCACGCGGTCCTCCCCCTCGAGGCCGAGCGTGACGTTCTCGCGGACCGTGTCGTCGAAGACGAACACCTGCTGCGGCACCAGCGCGACCGCACCGGCGAGGGGTCCGTCGCGCAGCGCGGCCAGGTCCACACCGTCGAGGAGCACGCGCCCGGAGACGGGGTCGACCAGGCGCAGGAGCAGCCCGGCGAGCGTGGACTTCCCCGACCCGGTGCCGCCGACCACGGCCACGGTGGTGCCGGCCGCGACGTCGAGGCTCACCGCGTCGAGGGCCGGTGGCGTCCCTGGGTCCGCGGCGGGGTGGCGCACCGTCACGGACTGCACCGAGGCGGCCGCGGCGGCCCGACCGCCGTCCCCGGGCAGCGCGGTGGCGGGCGGCTGTGGTCGCAGCGGCGCGTCCAGCACGCCGGCCAGGCGCTCGTGGCCGACCACCACCCGCGGGAGGTCGGAGAGCACCCAGCCGATGGCGCGCACCGGGAAGGCCAGCAGCGTGAGGAGGTAGGCGACCTGCACCACGTCGCCGGCGGTGGAGGTGCCGGCGGCGATCCGTGCGGCGCCCACCCCGAGGACCGCCAGGGTCCCGAGCGCCGGGAGGGCGTCGATGACGGCGTCGAAGGCGCCCCGCGTGGCCCCGGCCGCGGTGTTGGCCTCGCGCAGGCGCTGGGCGGAGCCGGCGAAGCGGGCGTGCTCGACGTCGGCGCGGCCGAGGACCTTGACCACCAGCGCGCCCTCGAAGGACTCGTGCGCCACCGAGGCGACCTCGCCGCGCATCGCCTGGGAGCGGGCGATGATCGGGGACACCCGGCGCCGGTAGAGCACGGACCCGGCGACCAGCAGCGGCACCACGGACAGGGCCACGGCCCCGAGCACGGGGTCGGCGGTGAGCATGAACCACGCCGAGGCGAGGAGCATGACGACGGTGCCGATGGCCATCGGCAGCGGCGCGAGCACCTGCCAGGTGGTGTCGACGTCCGAGCTCGCGTGGTTCAGCAGCTGCCCGGTGGAGCGCTGACGGTGCCAGGCCAGCGGCAGGTCCAGGTAGCGCCGCGTCACCGCGCGCCGGTAGTGCGCCTGCACCCCGAACATGGTGACGCCCGCGGCGATGCGCCGGAAGAGCACCGCGACGACGGTGACGGCGAAGATGAGCGCCAGCGCTCCCCCGGCGCGCCAGACGTCGCCGGCGCCCAGGGTGGCTGCGGCCGCCGCGCCCGCACCGCCCGCCCCTCTGCCCCCGGCCGCCGAGGCGGCGGCCAGCGCGGGGACCACGACCTCGGAGGTGGTGCGCCCGACCCACCACCCGGTGGCGGCCGTGCCGAGCCCGTACACGGCCGACGCCGCGACGGCGACCGCGAAGGGGGCCCGGGCGTGCCGGACACCGCCGGCGATGGTGCGTGCGGCCGACGAGAACGATCCAGGTCTCTGCTCGGGCACTGCCTCATGGTCTCACCGGTGTGCGAGCACGCACCGCGAGCGAGCACGATGGGCCCATGTCGAGAACCCCTGGACCCGACCGCGCCGAGATGGCCGACGCGCTCGCCGCCGTCTCCCCCGACGCACCGACGCTCTGCGAGGGGTGGGACGCGCGCGACCTGGCGATCCACCTCGTGCTGCGGGACGGCCGGCCCGACGTCCTGCTCGGCGAGCTCGCCGGCAAGGCCGTCCCGGCGGCCGGGAGGCCCGCCGCCGCCGTCCGTGAGCGCCTGGAGCAGATGCCGTGGGACGAGCTCGTCGACGAGGTGCGCGGCGGCCCCCCGCCGTGGTCACCGACGCGGGTGCCCGCGGTCGAGCGCCAGTTCAACGGCGCGGAGTTCTACGTGCACACCCAGGACGTCCTGCGCGCCCAGCCCGGTTTCTCGCGCGGGGACCTGCCGGAGGTCAGCAGCGACCAGCGCGAGCGGCTGTGGCGCACGCTCAAGGTCTTCCCGATGCGCTACGGCAAGTCCACCGTCGGGGTGGTGCGCCAGGTCCCCTCGGGCCCCTCGGCCGTCGTGCGCCAGGGCGCCCGGTCCGTGACGCTGCGCGGTCAGCCCGAGGAGCTGCTGCTCCACGCCTTCGGTCGCCGGCCGCAGGCCGCGGTGGAGGTGCTGGGCGATCGCGACGCCGTCGCGGCCTTCGAGGACGCCTACCCCTCGGACCAGCAGGGCTGAGGAGGCAGGACCGCGGCCGGCCGCGGAGCCGCCGGCTCAGCGCACGGGGTGGCCGGCGCCGGCCAGCGCCCCCTTGACGTCACCGACCGTCAGCGCACCGAAGTGGAAGACGGACGCGGCCAGCACCGCGTCCGCCCCGGCCCCGACCGCCGGCGGGAAGTGCTCGCGCGCCCCGGCGCCGCCCGAGGCGATCACCGGGACCGTCACCGCCGAGCGCACCGCCGCGATCATCGCGACGTCGAACCCGTCCTCCGTGCCGTCGGCGTCCATGGAGTTCAGGAGGATCTCCCCGGCTCCCAGGGACGCGACCTCCGCGGCCCACGCCACGGCGTCGATCCCGGTGCCGCGGCGCCCCCCGTGGGTGGTGACCTCCCAGCCGGACTCCGTCGGGTCGCCGCCGTCGGGGACGCGCCGGGCGTCGAGGGAGACCACGAGCACCTGGTTGCCGAAGCGCTCGGCGATCTCGGCGACCAGCCCCGGGCGGGCGATCGCGGCGGTGTTGACGCCCACCTTGTCCGCGCCGGCGCGCAGCAGCGCGTCGACGTCGGCCACGGTGCGCACCCCACCGCCCACGGTCAGGGGGATGAAGACCTGCTCCGCGGTGGCCCGCACCACGTCGTAGGTGGTCTCCCGGTTCCCCGACGAGGCGGTGACGTCGAGGAAGACCAGCTCGTCGGCGCCCTGCGCGTCGTAGCGCCGCGCCAGCTCGACCGGGTCGCCCGCGTCGCGCAGGTCACGGAAGTTGACGCCCTTGACCACCCGCCCCTCGTCGACGTCCAGGCAGGGGATGACGCGCACGGCGAGGCTCACACCGCCCAGGGTAGGAGGGTGCTGCCGCTGGCTAGGCTCCCCGTCATGGATGAGCGCACGATCTTCTCGAAGATCATCGACGGTGACGTCCCGAGCGAGACGGTGTGGTCCGACGAGCGCGCCGTGACGTTCCTCACCATCGAGCCGGTGACCGACGGGCACGCCCTCGTGGTCCCCCGGGAGCCCGTGGACCAGTTCGTCGACGCGGACGACGACCTCCTCGCCCACCTGTCGTCCGTGGCGGCCGCGGTCGGCCGCGCCCAGCGCGCGGCGTGGGGAGCGCCGCGGGTGGGCGTGGTGGTGGCCGGGTTCGAGGTGCCCCACCTGCACCTGCACGTGCTGCCCCTCTTCGACGAGGGGCAGATCCGTCTCGACGCGGCCCGCGAGGGCGTGCCGGCCGCGGAGATCGCGGCGGCCGCCGCGAGGCTGCGCGACGCGCTGCACCGTGCCGGGCACGGCGACCGCGTCGTCGGGCGCTGAGCCGGCGTCAGCGTCGCGACGAGGCCGCGGCCGCGGGGAGCTCGCCGGCGCGCCTCGACCTCGCCGACGCCGTCGCGGCGGTGCTCCAGCACGTCGACCGCCGGACGAGGACCGGGGCGACGCACGCGGTCGCCGTCGACGGGCGCAGCGGCGCCGGGAAGTCCACCCTGGCCGCCGCCGTGGTCGAGCGCCTCGTCGCCGAGGGGGCCGACGTCGCCCTGCTGAGCATGGAGGGTCTCTACCGCGGCTGGGACGGGTTGGACGCGGGGGTCGAGCTCTTCGCCCGCGAGGTGCTGGAGCCGCTGGCCGCCGGGCGGCAGGGCTCCTACCGGGCGTGGAGCTGGAGCACCGACCGGCCGGGGCGGCGGGTGCTCGTGCCGCGCACGGACCTGCTGGTCCTCGACGGTGTGGGCTCCGGGGCTGCGGTGCGTGGTGGTGTGCCCGCCACCCTCGTGTGGCTGAGCGCGCCGGCACCGGTGCGCCAGGCCCGCGCCCTGGCCCGCGACGGGGCCACCTTCGCCCCGCACTGGGACACCTGGGCCGCCGCGGAGCGGGCGCACCTCGGCCGCGAGCGCACGCAGGAGCGCGCCGACGTCCGCGTCGAGCTGGCCTGAGGCTGCCCTCCCGCACCCGTCGCCCCGACGTGACGCCGGAGGACGTGGACCTGGGGCACGACCCCCTCGAGCCCGCCTGAGGGGCTCCAGCGGCGGGAGCGTGCGCTCGCCGCCCGGCGGCTCACCTGTCGGTGGCGTCCAGCTTCCCGGTGGTGCCGCCGTCACGAGGCAGACGGTCCGTTCGGTCCCGCCCGTCGATCTCATCGGTCCGGGGGGCCTCGAACCTGCCGGTCGCCTCGTCCCGGCGCAGGGTCGGCAGGGCGACGGTGGGCGGGGCCGACGCGCGCCGTGAGCCGCCCGGTGCGGTCCCCACACCGCTCATGCGGCCCGTCTGAGCCACGCCGACGGCGTCCACCTCGTCGACCACCTCGTCCGCGGGCACGTCTCGCCCCGCGCTCTCGCGCTCGCTCGGGCCGGAGAACTGGCGCGCCCGCTCCTCGGCCTCGGGGCTGCCGGTGAACAGCGAGTCGCCCTTGACCGCCAGGCGCTTGCCGGTGGCGCTGACCACCGGCGTCGGCGCCGAGGGGTCCCGCTGCGGGGACGCCTCCGGGAGCTCCCAGCCGGTGGGCCCCGCGACCTGCTCGGTCCAGGTGAGGGGGGCGACGCTGGGCAGCTCGGTCTCCTCGGTGTTGACCTGGCGCACGCGCGGGAGGCCGGCGGGGTGGCTCACCAGCCACCGGACGAGCGACTCGCGGACGTGGCACCGCAGGTCGAACGCCGATCCGGCGTCGGCGGCGGAGCACAGCGCCCTCACCTGGACGACGGAGCCCTCCGCGTCGGTGACCTGGAGCACGCCGATCCGCCCGTCGTAGAGGTCGTCCTCCTCGAGGACGCGGTGGAGCTCCTCGCGCATGGCGTCGAAGTCGGTGCGCCAGTCGACGTCGATGAGCACCGCCCCGGTGAGCTCGCTCTCCTTGCGGGTCCAGTTCTCGAAGGGGGTGGTGGTGAAGTACGTCGAGGGCAGCACGAGGCGCCGCTCGTCCCACGTCCGCACGACGACGTAGGTGAGGGTGATCTCCTCGACCCGCCCGAACTGGGTCTCGACGATGACGACGTCCTCGACCCGCAGCGAGTCGGTGAAGGCGATCTGCAGGCCCGCGAAGACGTTGCCGAGCGCGGACTGCGCGGCCAGACCGGCGACGATCGAGAGGAACCCCGCCGAGGCGAGGATCGTGGTGCCGACGTTCTTGACGCCGGGGATGGTGAGGAGCACGGCGGCCACCGCGATGAGCGCGATGATCCCGACGACCAGGCGCCGCAGGAACGACGCCTGGGTGCGGACCCGACGCGCGTGGCGGTTGTCGACGACGTCCACGCGGTAGCGGCGCAGCACCTCGTCCTCAGCCACCATCACGGCGCCGACCAGCAGCCAGGCGATGGCGACCACGATGAGCGTCCCGATCGCCCACGTCACCGGCTCCAGCCAGGTGTTGTTCCCCTTCGAGGCGGCGATGGCGATCCGCATCGCGACGAGCACCAGCAGCGCACGGAAGGGACGGCGGGTCCGGTGGGAGATCGTCTGGACCATCGGTGAGCGGCGCCCTGCCCGCTTGAGGACCACCCCCACGACGATCGCGACGAGGTAGGCGCCGAGCGCCGCGATGCCCACCTGGGCGGCGAGCAGGGCCGTCTGGGCCCCGGTGAGCTCGACCCCCACGTTCGGCACGCCCTGGCCGGGGACGGTGCCCGCCCCCCGGGTGCTCGTCCCGAGGAACCGGTTCAGCGTGAGGATCGAGGCGCCGTGGACGGCGAAGGACAGCATGTCGGTGCTCCAAGGGCTCGTGGCCCGGGTCGTCGGGAAGAGGTCAGGGCGCCCGGCGTCCGTGCGCCGCGGCCAGCGCCGCCAGCCGAGAGGCCTCCGCCTCGGCGGTGGCCCCGTCGGCGCGCTGGACGGCCATGACCCCGAGGGTGTCGCCGTCCTCGAGCTCGAGCGAGGCCCAGGGGCGCCCGCCGCCGTAGCGGACCTCGAGGACGTCGCCCCACGGGACGGTGCGGACGTCGAACAGGTTACGCACCGTCAGCCCCTCTCGGGTCGGATCGGCGCGGACGGTGGCCTGGCGGTACAGGAACCACGCGATGAGCGCGCCGACGACGAGGAAGCCGGCGCGGTCCCACCACTGCACCACGCCGGTGACGAAGAACGCCAGCGCGACGCACATCACCATCACCCCCACGGCGAGCACGAGGGAGACCACGCGCGCGCGCCGGGGCGCGAACCGGGCGTAGGGGTCTCCTCCGCCGCCGTCCATCAGATGCGGCACGCGTGGATGGAGGTGACGAGGATCGCCCGGGCGCCCAGCTCGTAGAGCTCGTCCATCACCCGGTTGACCCCGGCGATGCCCACCATCGCCCGCACGGCCACCCAGTCCGGGTCCGCCAGCGGCGCGATCGTGGGCGACTCCAGGCCGGGGCTGATCCTCACCGCCTCGTCCAGGTGGGTGCGCGGGCAGTCGTAGTCGACCATCACGTAGCGCCGCGCGGTCAGCACGCCCATCACGCGCCGCACCAGCACGGCGAGCCCGGGCGGGGCCGGCGCGCTGCCGCGCCGCACCAGGACCGCCTGGGAGCGCAGGATCGGCTCCCCGAAGACCTCCAGCCCGGCGGCCCGCAGGGTGGAGCCCGTCTCGACGACGTCCGCGACCACGTCGGCCACGCCGAGGCGCACGGCGGTCTCCACCGCGCCGTCCAGGCGCACCACCTCGGCGTCGACGCCGCTGGCCGCGAGGTGGTGCGCCACCAGACCGGGGTAGGACGTGGCGACGCGCAGCCCGGCGAGGTCGCCGACGCTGGCGGGCCCGCCGGACGCCGCCGGGGGGCCGGCGAACCAGAACGTCGACGGGCCGAACCCCAGCTCGGCCACCTCGACCGCGTCCACGGACGAGTCCACGAGGAGGTCGCGACCGGTGATGCCGGCGTCCAGCGTGCCCGAGCCGACGTACAGGGCGATGTCGCGCGGGCGCAGGAAGTACAGCTCCACCCCGTTGTCCGGGTCGGCCAGGACCAGCTCGCGGCCCTCGCGGCGCATGGCGTACCCGGCCTCGCCCAGCAGCTGCTCGGCCGGTCCGGACAGCGAGCCCTTGTTGGGGACCGCGACCTTGAGCAGGGGCCCGCTCACAGGTGCGCGTAGACGTCGCGCAGCTCGAGGCCGCTGGCGATCATGAGCACCGCCGCGTGGTAGAGCAGCTGCGAGATCTCCTCCGCGGTGCGCTCGCGGCCCTCGTGCTCGGCGGCCATCCAGGCCTCCGCGGCCTCCTCGACCACCTTCTTGCCGATGGAGTGGACGCCGGCGTCCAGCGCCGCGACGGTCCCCGAGCCGGGGGGCCGGCTCACGGCCTTCTCGCTCAGCTCGGCGAACAGCTCGTCGAAGGTCTTCACGGGCGTCAACTCTAGGCCGGTCCGCAGCGGCGCTGCGCGAGCGGTGGCGCCGCTCGAGGGCACCCCCCGGCTCTCAGCCCACGGCCTCGATCTCGGGGGTGCTGGCGCCCGCTGCGACGACGGCCGTGCCGCGCTGGGTGCGCACCCACACGACCAGCCCCCACGTGACGAACCCGCCGTAGACCACGTAGAGCACGGCGCTGGGGTAGAACCCGGCGACGAGCAGCAGCGGGACGCCCACGACGTCCACGAGCAGCCAGACCACCCAGAAGTCCGTCCACCCGCGGGCCATCCCGTACGTCGCCAGCAGCGAGCCGGTGAAGATCCACGCGTCCGGCCACGGGCCGAAGGAGCCGAGGTACGTGAACAGCGGCACGAGGACCGCCATGCTCACCACGGCGACCACGAGGAGCATCGCCCGCTCGCGCCACGTCGCCCAGCGCGGCACCACGGCCGGTCCCGACGACCCGTCGACCCCGGCGTTGGCGCTGGCCCGGGTGCGCCAGCGGTACCAGCCGTAGACGGCGACCGCGGCGAACATCACCTGGCGCCCCGCCTGCCCGTAGAGGTCCAGGCCCTGGGGGGTGGCGAACACCGCTCCGAGGAAGACGGTGAAGAGCAGCACGTTGCCCACCAGGCCCACCGGCCACGCCCACACGCGCCGCCTCATGCCGCCGACCGCCGACGCGAGGCCGAAGCCGTTGCCGACCACCTCGCGCCAGAGCACCTCCTGTCCCCCGCCGAAGCTGATCCTGGCCTCGAAGAGCCACTCCAGCGGCCCCATCAGCGCCGGGGCGTCGAGCGGGACGCCGCGGCGGCGGACCCGGCGCGGCGCAGCGCGCTGACCGCGGCTCCGGTGTCGTCGGCGCCGAAGACCGCGGAGCCGGCGACGAAGACGTCGGCCCCGGCGCTGGCGGCGCGCTCGATCGTGTCGCCGGACACCCCTCCGTCGACCTGCACCTGCAGGTCGAGGCCGTCCCGCTCCGCGCGCGCGCGCAGGTCGGCCACCTTGGGGAGCGTCAGGTCGAGGAAGGCCTGACCGCCGAACCCCGGCTCGACGGTCATGACGAGGACCATGTCCACCTCGCCGAGCAGGTGCTGCACCGCGCTCACCGGCGTCGCGGGGCTGATGGCCACCGCGGCGCGCGCACCGTTCGCGCGGAGCTCTCGCGCCAGGCGCACCGGTGCGCTGGCCGCCTCGACGTGGAACGTGACGCTGGCGGCGCCGGCCTCGGCGTAGCCGGGCGCCCAGCGGTCCGGGTCGGCGATCATGAGGTGGCAGTCCAGCGGGATGCTGTCGAGGGCCGCGAGCCGCTGCACCACCGGCAGGCCCAGGGTGAGGTTGGGGACGAAGTGGTTGTCCATGACGTCCACGTGCGCCATCTCGGCGCCGGCCGCGGCGAGGCGCGCCAGCTCGCCGGCGAGGTCGCCGAAGTCCGCGGACAGGATGCTGGGGTGGATCGCGGCGGGGGGCACGCCCTCGAGGATAGGCGCGCCGCGCACCGCGCCGCGAGCCGCTTCCCGTCTCAGCGCCGGCGCAGCAGCGCCAGGAACATGGCGTCCGTGCCGTGGCGGTGGGGCCAGAGCTGGGCCGTGGGCCCGTCGCCGACGTCGGGGACGTCAGCGCCCGCCGCCGCGGCCAGCGCCGCAGGGGCGTCCAGCAGCTCGACGTCGTCGCGGCCGGCCAGCGCCTCGCGCACCACGTCGACGGTCTCGGCGGCCAGCGGGGAGCACGTGCAGTAGGCCACCACGCCGCCGGGGCGCACCGCGGCCAGCGCAGAGCCGAGGAGCTCACGCTGGAGGACGGCGAGGTCGGCGAGGTCGGCCTCGGTGCGGCGCCAGCGGGCCTCCGGGCGGCGTCGCAGCGCCCCGGTGCCGGTGCACGGCGCGTCGAGCATCACGCGGTCGAAGGCGCCGCCGCGCTGCGCGCCGGTCCTGCGGCCGTCGGCGACCACCACCTCCCACGTCGACGCCTCGATCGGCGCCAGCGCGGAGCGCACCAGGCGCGCCCGGTGGGGGGCCAGCTCGACGGCCGTGAGGTGCGCCGCGCGAGCGCCGGGGGCCTCGCGGGCGTCCGCGCCGCTGCTGGCGGCGAGCAGGGCGGCCTTGCCCCCGGGGCCGGCGCAGAGGTCGAGCCAGCGCTCCGCGGGCGGCTCGTCGCCGACCGCCGACGAGGGGTCTGCGGCGGCCCTCGGGAGCACCGGTGCCGCGAGCAGCGCGAGGGCCACCAGCTGGCTCCCCTCGTCCTGGACCCTGGCGCGCCCGCTGGCGACGGCGGGCAGGTCGGCGGGAGCGCCTCCGGGCAGGACCACGGCCGTGGGGGCCCAGCGGCCACGGACGGCGCCGTCCTCGCCGTCGGCGGTCTCGGCGACCAGCGCGTCGGCGTCGATCAGGCCGGGCAGGGCGGTGAGCGTCACGCGGGGGCGGGCGTTGTCGGCGGCCAGGAGGTCGTCGAGCTCGCCGGCCGGCCGGCCGTGGGCCACCAGGGCCCTGCGCAGCGCGGGGACCATCCATCCCGGGTGGCTCGTGCGGACGGCGAGCGCCGCGTCGAGGGCTGCGTCGGGCGCGCCGGCGGTGTCCGTGGCGTCGGTCCCCGCCGCTCCGGCGTCGGGCAGGGGGGCCACCTCGTCCAGCCACGCGGCGAGGTCGCGGCGGGCGACGCGGCGCAGCACCGCGTTCGCGAAGCCCGCGGCGCCCTGGTTCGCCTCGCGGCGCACGAGGTCGACGGTCTCGGAGACGGCCGCGTGCGCGGCGGTCCGGGTGGCGAGCAGCTGGTGGGCCCCCAGCCGCAGGGCGTCGAGCACGCCGGGGTCCACCGCGGCCAGCGGCCGGTCGCAGCAGGCCGCGAGCACCGCGTCGTAGGTGCCCCGGCCGCGCAGCGTGCCGTAGGCGTACTCGGTGGCGAGGGCGGCGTCGCGCGGCGGCAGGTGGGCCTCGCGCAGCAGCCGCGGGAGCACGAGGTTGGCGTAGGCGTCCTGCTCCGAGACGGCGCGCAGGAGCGCCCAGGCGACCGACCGGGCGTCGGGGCGCGCCGGCGGGCCCGGCTCGGGACGCTTCGCCGCTGACCGCTCGCCGGCGCGGCCGGGTCGCGGCGGCCGTCCTCGCGACGGTGGTGAGGACCGGTGGTCGCTCACGAGAACGCCTCGCCCGCCTCGGGACGGACGCCGCGCGCCCAGTCGGCGCCCGCCATGGCGCCTCGTCCGGCGGGCTGCACCCAGGTCGCCTCCAGCGGCCCGGTGGACGTGCCGACGAGCAGCGAACGGCCGGCCCGCACCTCCCCCGGCGCCAGCGCCGCGCCCCCACCCTCGGACGGGTCGTCGGCGAGGGGGACCAGCGGGCCCAGCTTCAGGCGCTGCTCGCGCCACGTGGTCCACGCCCCGGGCGCTGGCGTGAGGCCGCGGATCCGGCGGTCGACGACGTGCGCGGGGAGGTCCCAGCGCACCCGCGCGTCCTCCACGGACAGGCGCGGGGCGTGGCTGACGCCGTCACCCGGCTGCGGCTCGGGGCGCAGCGCGCCCTCCTCGAGCGCGTCGAGGGTGGCGACGAGGAGGTCGGAGCCCACGTCGGCGAGCCGCTCGAGCAGGGTGGCGGCGGTGTCGCGGGGCTCGATGCCGAGGCTCACCGACCCCAGCACCGGGCCGGTGTCCAACCCCTCCTCGATGACGAAGGTCGACGCTCCCGTGACGTCGTCCCCCGCCATGATCGCGTGCTGGACCGGGGCGGCGCCGCGCCAGGCGGGGAGGAGGGAGAAGTGCAGGTTCACCCAGCCGCGGCGCGGGACCTCCAGGGCGGCGGGCCGCAGCAGCGCGCCGTACGCGACGACGGGGCAGCACTCGGGGGCCATGTCGGTCAGCTCGGCGAGGAAGTCCGGCTCCGAGGGGCTGGTCGGTGCGAGCACCCTGATGCCGTGGTCGGCAGCGCGCTGCGCCACCGGGCTCGGGCGGCTCCGGCGACCGCGACCGGCGGGGGCCTCGGGGCGGGTCACCACGGCGGTGACCTCGTGGCGGGAGGCGATTACCGCCTCGAGGGCCGTGACGGCCGGTTCCGGGGTCCCGGCGAAGACGACGCGCACGGCCAGAGGCTAGTGCTCGTGCGCGGACGGCCCCGAGGAGGCCCGGGGCCGACCACGGGGAGCCGTCCCGCGCTCTCCTCCTTGCGCGCGGGGACGGCTCAGAGCAGCTCGGCGGGATCCAGCCGGACGCGCACCCCGGCGGCGTCCTTGCGGGCGCTGCGCGTGGCCGCTGCCGCGTGCAGCGCCGCCGCGAGCGCCGCGCGCTGATCCAGGGGGACCCGCAGGAGCGCGCTCACCCCGGGGTCGGGCTCGCGCTCCGCGCCCCTCGCCGACGCTTGCCGGGGCGCGTCCAGGGGTGCTGGTCCGATCACCTCGGTCCCCGCGGGGGCGGCGAGGTGCCCGAGCAGGGCGGCGACGCCGTCGGCGGCTCCGCTGACCTGCGCCATGGCCGACGCCGGCGGGAGGTGGAGCGCCGTGCGGCCCGCCAGCTCGGAGCCGGCGAGGCGGGCGGGGTCCCAGCGGACGAGGGCCTCGACGGGGTCCAGGCCCGCAGCCGCCAGCAGCACCACCACGCCACCGGCGGAGGCGCCCCGCACGAGCCCTGCGGCGCCCATCCAGCGGCGCAGGGCCTCCTCGCCGGCGCGCAGGTCCGCGCGGTCCAGCAGCGCCCACCCGTCCAGCAGCAGGGCGGCGGCGTACCCGCCGGACGCCACCGGCTCCGCGCCGGGGGTCGCCACGACGAGGGCCGGTTCGGGGCCCACGTCGTCGAGCACCTCCCCGGCGCCCGAGCGGCGCACGGGTACTCCCGGGAACGCCCGTCCCAGCTCCTCGGCGGTGCGCCGGGCCCCGACCACCATCGAGCGCAGCCGGGCGGACCCGCACGCCGGGCACCGCCAGCCGGGGTCGGCGCGGGCGCACCAGCGGCAGACCGGCGGCGCGTCGGCGCTCGTCAGGGCCAGAGGACCGCCGCAGGCCGAGCAGCGGGCGCGCGCCCGGCACTGCTGGCAGGCCAGGGTCAGCAGGTAGCCGCGGCGGGGCACCTGGACGAGCACCGGCCCGGGCTCGCGGGCCTCGCGTCCCCCGCCGGACAGCCCGGCGGACGCGGCGCGCCACGCCAGCGACGGCAACCGCGCGCCGGCCGCCGCGGGGTCCCGCTCGGCCTCGGTGTCCCCGCCGGGCAGGAGCACGCGGGGCGCCGCGGAGCGCAGGGCGGCTCGCTGCGGCTCGACGGCGCGCGCGTACCCGGACTCCACCCACCGCTGCGCCTCCACCGAGCGCGCGAGCGCGCCGGCCACCAGCGCCGCTCCGCCGCGCTCGGCGCGCAGCGCGAGCACGTCGCGCACGTGCGGGTAGGGGGCGTGGGGCTCGGCGTGGTTGTCGTCGCCGTCGTCCCACACGGCCACCAGGCCGAGGTCGGCGACGGGGGCGAACATCGCCGCACGGGTGCCCGCCACGACCCGGACGTCGCCGCGGCGCAGCGCCAGCCAGGCGCGGTAGCGGGCCGACGGGCCCTGGTCGGCGGACAGCCTCACGTGGTGCCCGCTCCCCAGCGCTGCGCTCAGGGCGGCGTCGACGCGGGCCAGGTCGCGGCGGTCGGGCACCACGAGCAGGGCCCCGCGGCCGCCGGCCAGCGCGGCGGCCGCGGCCTGCGCCAGCGCGGTCGGCCAGGCCGTGGGCTCCGCGGTGCCCGGCAGCGCCGTCCACACCGCCCGCACCGGCTCACCGTCACGCACGCGCCGCAGGAGCGCTGGCCCCGCCGGGTAGGGCTCCCAGGCGTCGGTGCGCGGCTCGAGCGGCAGCTGCGCGGCGCTCACGACGGCCAGGGTTCCCGCTCCTTCCGCGGTGGCGTGGCGGCGCGGCACCGCGAGGCGCAGCACGTCGGCGAGGGTGCCGCCGTAGTGGTCCGCGACGGCGCGCGCCAGCCCGAGCATCTCGCGGTCGAGCACCGGCTCGGCGGAGACGACCCGTCGCAGCGGCGCGAGCCGGCCCCCGTGGTCCGCCGCGGCCTTGCGCGCCAGGACGAATCCCTCGACGTCCTGCCCGGCGAAGCGCACCCGCACCCGTGTCCCGACGGCCGCCGCCTGCGCCATCTCCGGGGGCACGGCGTACTCGAACGGCCGGTCGAGGTGGGCCAGCGGAACGTCGACCGCCACCTCCGCCACCGGCAGGCTCACCGGGCCCGGTGCCTGCGCCGCGCTCACCCCCTCGCCCGGCGCGTCCACCACCTCATGAGACCAGACGCCTCGGACGGCCGGTCCCCCTCACCGAGGCGGCGGTCCCTCGGGCAGCGTCGATCAGGCCCCGGCGGCGTCCCTCAGCGCCTGCGCGCGGTCGGTGCGCTCCCACGTCAGGTCCGGGAGCTCGCGCCCGAAGTGCCCGTACGAGGCGGTGGCGCGGTAGAGGGGGCGCAGCAGGTCCAGGGCATGGACGATCGCGGCAGGGCGCAGGTCGAAGACCTCGTCGATGGCCCTCACCAGCCTGGCCGGGTCCACGGTCTCCGTCCCGAAGGTCTCCACGTAGAGCCCCACGGGCCGGGCGGAGCCGATGGCGTAGGCCACCTGCACCTCGCAGCGGCGCGCCAGCCCGGCCGCGACGACGTTCTTCGCGACCCACCGCATGGCGTAGGCCCCCGAGCGGTCGACCTTGGAGGGGTCCTTGCCCGAGAACGCCCCGCCGCCGTGGCGAGCCATGCCGCCGTAGGTGTCGACGATGATCTTGCGCCCCGTCAGCCCGGCGTCACCCATGGGACCGCCGATGACGAACTGGCCCGAAGGGTTGATGAGGGTGCGCAGCGCGGAGTGGTCCAGCTCGACCCCGGAGCCGGGGAGGGCGGCGAGCACCGGGTCGATGACGTGCTCGCGCACGGCCGGGGCGAGGTCGCGGACGAGGTCGAGGCCCTCGTCGTGCTGCGTGGAGAGGACCAGCGTGTCGAGGCTGACGGCGTCGTCGCCGTCGTAGCCGATGGTCACCTGGGTCTTGCCGTCCGGGCGCAGGAGACCGAGCGTGCCGTCCTTGCGGACGGCGGTGAGCCTCTCGGAGAGGCGGTGGGCCAACCAGATCGGCAGCGGCATGAGCTCGGCGGTGTCGTCGCAGGCGTACCCGAACATCAGCCCCTGGTCCCCGGCACCCTGCTGGTCGAACGGGTCGGCTGGAGCGCCGTCGGCTCGCGTGCGGACCTCGTAGGCGTCGTCCACGCCGGCGGCGATGTCGGCGGACTGCGCCCCGATCGAGACCTCCACGCCGCACGAGCGCCCGTCGAAGCCCTTGGCGGAGGAGTCGTAGCCGATGTCGAGCACCACCTCGCGCACGATCCGGGGGATCTCCACGTAGCCGCTCGTGGTGACCTCACCGGCGACGTGGACGAGCCCCGTCGTGACCATCGTCTCGACGGCCACCCGCGAGAGCGGGTCCTGGCGCAGCAGGTCGTCGAGGATGGCGTCGGAGATCTGGTCGCAGATCTTGTCCGGGTGCCCCTCGGTGACCGATTCGGAGGTGAACAGCCGCAGCGCTCCGCGGTCCATCGGTGCCGTCACGGTGCTCCTCGTCCCTGCCTGCTCCGGGTTCTCGCCGGCGAGGACCGCCGCGAGCGCGTGAGCGTATCCGTGGGGCCGATGTGCAGCGCGCCAGCCGTCGCTCGGCGGGTGCTCAGGTGGTCCCGGGCGACCAGCGCGACACCACGAGGTCCCACACCGCGTGGGCCACCGCCGACTTGGGTCCGGGCCCCACGACGGTGCCCTCGCTGAGGGCGCCGTCCGGCCCGCGTTCGACCAGGGTGGCCGTCGAGGGGACGTCGCCGAAGCCGCGACCGCGCCCGACCTCGTTGACGACGATGGCGTCGGCGCCCTTGCGGGTCAGCTTGGCGCGGCCGTGCTGCAGCACGGTGCCGTGCTCGTCACCGGTCTCGGCGGCGAAGCCGACCAGGAGCGTGGACGCCGCCAGCTCTCCGGCGGCCCGCGCCGCCACGAGGCCCGCCAGGACGTCGGTGGTGGGCTCCAGCGAGACCACCGGTGCGCCGCCGTCGTCGCTCTTCTTGATCTTCGTCTGCGCGAGGTCGGCGGGGCGGAAGTCCGCGACCGCGGCGGCCATCACCACGGCGTCCGCGCCGGTGGCGGCGAGGCGCACGGCGTCGTCCAGCTCGGCGGTCGAGGAGACGCGGACGACCTCGATCCCCCGGACCTGCGGGAGGTCGACCTCGACATGCGCCGCGACGAGCGACACGTGCGCGCCCCGCTGGTGGGCGGCCAGGGCGAGCTCGACTCCCTGGCGCCCGCTCGAGGCGTTGCCGAGGAAGCGGACGGGGTCCAGCATCTCGCGGGTGCCCCCCGAGGAGACCACGACGCGGCGCCCCGCGAGGTCCTGGGTCCTCCGGTCGGCGGCCTCCTGCGGTCGCTCCAGGAGCGCGAGCGCCCGGGCGTGGACCTCCTCGGGCTCGCGCAGGCGACCGGCCCCGGTGTCCGCACCGGTCAGGCGCCCCACGCCGGGCTCCATGACGTGCACGCCGCGGGCACGCAGCAGCGCGACGTTGGCCACCGTCGCCGGGTGCTCCCACATCTCGGTGTGCATCGCCGGCGCGAAGATCACCGGGCACCGAGCCGTGAGCAGGGTGTTGGTCAACAGGTCGTCGGCCTGGCCGTGCGCGGCCTTGGCCATCAGGTCCGCGGTGGCCGGAGCCACAACGACGAGATCGGCCTCTTGGCCGATCTTCACGTGCGGAACGGCGTGGACGTCGTCCCACACCTGAGCGCTCACCGGCTTGCCGGAGAGAGCTGCCCAGGTCGGCGCGCCCACGAATTCCAGGGCCGCCACAGTGGGCACCACCGTGACGTCGTGTCCAGATTCGGTGAATCGTCTCAACAGTTCGCACGCCTTGTAGGCAGCGATCCCGCCGCTGACACCCAGAACCACGCGTGGCCGCTTCCCCGTCGGGGAGGCGGCCAGGTCGCGTGCGGATTCCGAAGCGGATCCTGACGTGGGATCCGTCATCGATTCACCGTCGGAAATCACCTCGGGTGGACTACTCGGAAACGCTGAAGTCGGGCTCCGCGGCAGCGGCCTTGGCGGCGGCTTCCTCAGCGGCGATCTCAGCAGGGTCGACGTCCTCGCAGGTCAGCAGGTCCGCATTGATCTCGCGCAGCGCGATCGACAGCGGCTTCTCCTGGATGTGGGTCTC
>JARICT010000071.1 GCA_029257185.1 Quadrisphaera sp. | reverse complement strand
CGCGGCTGCTCCACCTGGAGCAGCCGCGGCCGAGGTCACGGGAAGCACGGGACTACGTCGCCCTGCGCACCAGCGAGACGACGATGCCGATCACGAGGATCGCGATACCGACCCAGATGAGGAACTTCGCGGCGCCGACGAACACGCCCAGGAGGGCGAGGACCACACCGATGATGATGAGCAGCAGCCAGAGGGGCATGTCGGGCTCCTTCGTGGATGTCGTGTCGGCCGGGGAGACGTGCCGACGGTGGTGGGCGGTGTCGACCAGCGACTACGCGCGGCGCACCAGGGTGAGGACGAGGCCCACGACGAGCAGGATGATGCCCACCCAGATGAGCCAGGACGCGATCCCGGAAAAGCCGAGGATAGCGAGGATCACGCCGATGATGATCAGCAGCAACCAGGGTGACATGAAGACTCCTTCGTTCAATGAGCGCCGGACCGTTTAGACCGGGGTGCTCTCATGGTGACAGGTCGATCACTGACGCCATAATCCCTGGCGGCGTTTCGCGCCAATGGCTCACGCGCCGCTCATGCTCCATCACCCCATGTCGTGACGAAGCAGGTCGTCGAGGGTCTCACCCGCCACGAGCACCCTGCTGGCGCCGCTGCGCACCGCCACGACCGCCGGACGGGGGACGTGGTTGTAGCGGCTCGCCATCGAGTACCCGTAGGCCCCGGTCCCGGGGACCGCCAGGAGGTCGCCGGGTGCGGTGTCCGCGGGGAGGTACTCGTCCTTCACGACCACGTCACCGCTCTCGCAGTGCTTGCCCACCACGCGCGCCAGGACCGGGGGGGCGCTCGAGGTCCGCGAGGCGAGGGTCGCGGAGTAGTCCGCGTCGTAGAGGGCGGGGCGGATGTTGTCGCTCATCCCGCCGTCCACGGCGACGTAGTGGCGCACCATCCCGACGTCCAGCGGCACCTGCTTCACGGTGCCGACGGTGTAGAGGGTGAACGTCGACGGGCCCGCGACGGCACGACCGGGCTCGATCGAGACCCGCGGCACGTCGATCTCCAGGTCACGGCAGGCCGACGCGACGACAGCGGCCATCCCCTCCGCCAGCTCGCGGGGGTGCAGCGGGTGCTGCCCGGTGGTGTACGCGATGCCGAACCCCCCGCCGAGGTCGATCTCGGGCATGGCCACGCCGTGGTCGGCGATGACGGCGGCGTGCAGGCGCAGGAGCCGGCGGGCCGCGACCTCGAAGCCGCCGACGTCGAAGATCTGCGACCCGATGTGGCTGTGCAGCCCCCTCAGGTCCAGCTCGGGCCGCTCCAGGACGGCGGCGACCGCTCGCTCCGCGGCTCCTCCGGCGAGGCTCAGCCCGAACTTCTGGTCCTCGTGGGCGGTCGCGATGTAGGAGTGCGTGTGGGCCTCGACGCCCACGGTCACGCGCAGCATCACGCCCTGCACCACGCCGGCCGCCCGCGCGGCGTCGGCCACGCGCGCGATCTCGTCGACGGAGTCGAGCACGATGCGCCCCACGCCGGACGCCACGGCGCTGGTGATCTCGGGGACGGACTTGTTGTTGCCGTGCATGAGCAGGTCGTCGCCGGGGGTGCCGGCGCGCAGCGCGACCGCCAGCTCCCCGGCGGTGCAGCCGTCGTAGCGCAGGCCCTCGGCCGCCACCCAGCGCGCCACGGCCCCGCACGTGAACGCCTTCGCGGCGTAGTACACGTCCACGCCGCCGCACAGGTCGGCGAAGGCGGCGTCGAACGCCTCCTTGAAGCCGCGGGCCCTGGCGCGGAAGTCCTCCTCGTCGACGACGTACAGCGGGGTCCCGTGATCGGCCGCGAGGCGGTCGACGGGCACCCCCTCGGCGACGACGACCCCGTCGGCGCCGCGGGCGACACCCTGCGGCCACAGGTGCGCCAGCATCGCGTTGACGTCGTCGGGCCGCTCCAGCCACACCGGGGCGCCGGGCAGACCCGCGTGCAGCGCGCCGGCCTCGTGGGTGAGGCCGTGGCTCACATGCGCTCCGGTGCGGAGACGCCCAGGAGGTCGAGCCCGTTCCTCAGCACGGTCGTGGTCGCCTCGTTGAGCCACAGCCGCGTGCGGTGCACATCGCTCACCTCCTGGTCGCCCATCGGGGTGACGCGGCGGGCGTCGTACCAGCGGTGATAGGTGCCGGCCAGCGCCTCCAGGGAGCGCGCGACGCGGTGGGGCTCCCGCAGCTCGGCGGCCTGCGCCACCACGCGCGGGTGGTCGGCGATCGCGGCGAGCAGCGCCGTCTCGGTAAGGTGGTCGAGCAGGCCGGGGTCGAAGGCGTCGCTCCCGTCCTCACGGGCGCGGTCCACACCGAGGGAGGCCGCGTTGCGCGTGACGCCCGACGCCCTCGCGTGGGCGTACTGGACGTAGTAGACCGGGTTGTCGTTGGTGCGCCGGGTCAGCAGGTCGAGGTCGATGTCGACGCTGGAGTCCATCGACGAGCGCACCAGGGCGTACCGGGCGGCGTCCTTGCCCACGGCGTCGACGAGGTCCTCGAGCGTGACCACGGTGCCGGCTCGCTTGCTCATCCGCAGCGGCTGGCCGTCCCGCACCAGGTTGACCATCTGGCCGATGAGCACCTCCACGCGGGCGGGGTCGTCGCCGAAGGCCGCGGCAGCGGCCTTGAGCCGTGCGACGTACCCGTGGTGGTCAGCGCCGAGGAGGTAGACGGCGAGGTCCGCCCCCCGGGCGCGCTTGTCGAGGAAGTAGGCGAGGTCCCCGGCGATGTAGGCGGGGTTGCCGTCCGACTTGAGCACCACGCGGTCCTTGTCGTCCCCGAACTCGGTCGAGCGCAGCCACCACGCGCCGTCCGCCTCGTACAGGGCCCGCGAGTCCTTGAGCCGCGTCACGGCGGCGTCCACGGCGCCCGTGTCGTGGAAGGTGCCCTCGTGGGTGTAGACGTCAAAGTCCACGCCGAAGTCGTGCAGGGAGTCGCGGATCTCGGCGAACATGAGGTCCGTCCCCCGGGCCCGGAAGACCTCGGCCGCGTCTGGGTCGGGGAGCGACCTCGGGTCCGGTTCGCCGGCCGCCGCCGCGTCGGACACCGCCTGGCGGGCGATCTCGTCGATGTACTCCCCCGCGTAGCCGTCCTCCGGGGTCGCCTCGCCCCGCGCGGAGGCCAGCAGCGAGCGCGCGAAACGGTCGATCTGGCCGCCGTGGTCGTTGAAGTAGTACTCCCGGGTCACGTCGGCCCCCGTGGCGGCGAGCACGCGCGCGAGGGAGTCGCCGACCGCCGCCCACCGGGCGCCCCCGAGGTGCACGGGGCCCGTGGGGTTCGCCGAGACGTACTCGAGGTTGACGTGGAGCCCGGCGTGCACCGTGGTCCGGCCGTACTCGCGTCCGGCGCGGACGACGGTGCGCGCGAGCTCGCCGGCCGAGGCCGCGTCGACGGTGATGTTGAGGAAGCCCGGGCCGGCGACGCTGACGCCGGAGACGCCGGCCACCTCGCGCAGCCGGGCGGCGAGGACCTCGGCGACCTGGCGGGGCGCGGCTCCGGCGGCCTTGGCCAGCTGGAGGGCGACGTTGGTGGACCAGTCGCCGTGGGCGCGGTCGCGGGGCCTCTCCACGCGCACCCCCTCCGGGAGCGCCGACTCCTCCAGGCTCAGCTCACCGGCACGCACCGCCCCCACGAGGACGTCGCGGACGGCATCGGCCAGATCGGAGGGAGTCATCTCTCCAGGGTAGTAGGGCTCACGGGGCGCCCGGGAGGTCGTCGCCGGGGTGGCCGCGCTACGTCTCGCGGAAGGTCACGGGCGCCCTCGGGCAGCGAGGCGGGCGACCGCCTCGACCACGTCGGTCGGCTCGAACGGCTTGTGGACGAACACGTCCACGCCCACCGCGTCGGCCCGGGCCCGGTGGTGCGCCTGCACCGACGCGGTCACCATGATCACCGGGAGCGACGACAACGCCGGGTCCTCGCGGACGGCGGCCGTGGTGGCCCACCCGTCGACCGGCCCCATGAGGGCGTCGATCACGAGCACGTCGATCGCGGGGAGGCCGGCGCTGCGCAGCCGCGACAGGCAGGACCGCCCGTCCTCGCGCTCCTCGACCGCATACCCCTCGATCTCGAGGTTCACGCGCAGCAGCATCCTGATCTGCGGGGTGTCGTCCACCACCAGCACCCGGGCCGTTCCCCCGGGCGCCTGCGGGTCTCCCGCCGGCCAGGGCTCCTCGGCCTTCTCGCCGCCGGCCGCCGGCCCGTGTGCCACCGCGCCAGCGTAGGCGCGGTCCAGCGGTCCCGGCCCTGGTGCCCCCGGCAGGATTCGAACCTGCGCCTACGCCTCCGGAGGGCGCCGCTCTATCCCCTGAGCTACGGGGGCCTCACCGTCCCGGCCCGCGGGAACCTTACCAGCGTCGCGCGTCAGGGACGGGCGTCGGTGGTGGTCGACGGACCCCCGCGCCCCGCGGCGAACTCCCAGTGCCACGGCTCGTGGGGCCCGCCGCCACCGGGACGCGCCCAGGCGGGGTTCTCCCACCCGTACTCGCCGGCGTGCTCGAGGAGCCAGCGGTAGCGCTCACCGCCGGAGGCGATCCCCCCGCCGAGGTCGACGGCGATCCCCCACCCGTGCAGGCTGGTGCCCGGCCGGGCCGCCAGCGCCGGCTTCTCGGCGCGCACCGCCACCTGGGAGCCGTAGTCCCGGTAGGCGTCGGAGATGGTGATGTCCTCGCCGAAGGCCTCGCGGAAGGCGAGGTCCAGCCTCGCCATGGCGACGGCGGCGTCGGGTCGGAGCTGGTGGTGCCCGTCCCACAGGTCGCACAGGTCGGCGGAGTCCAGGAGACCGTTGCCGTTGGTCACGGCCGCCGACGAGACCTCGCCGGTGCAGCCAGGGACCAGGGTGGCCACCAGCGTCTCCCGCTCGGCGGCCTCCTCCGCGGCTGCCTGGTCGGCCGCAGCGCGCTCGCCGATGGCCCGGCTGGCCCGTTCGGCCGCCTCCCGCTTCGCGAGCAGCTCGGCGGCGTCCGGCACGCCGTCCTGCCCGTCGGCAGACGGTGCGACGTCTGCCGGTGAGCCCGCGGGACCGGTGGAGGGGACCTCGGCCACGGCGCCGATGGGCGTGGCCGCCAGCGCGGCACCCGACGCCGGCACCGTGGCCGTCGCCGAGGTCCCGGCGTGGGCCACCTGGCCGACCGTCGGTCCCACGAGAGCGGCCAGCCCCAGGACCCCGACCATGCCCACCTGGGGGAGCCCGAAGACCGACCGCCCCGGGTGACGCGACGGCGCCCTCTCGGCCCCCCCGGCCGGAAGGGCGAGGGGGGCGACGGTGACCGCGCGCAGGAGGCGCTCCCGGTCGTCGCCCGCGCCGGCCGCCGGGAGGGCGAGCGCGTGCTCGAGGAGCTCGATCTCACGCCGCGCCCTGCGGGTCATCACGGACGACGGCTCCTGCTCGTGGGCGCTCCCGGCGAGCGCCACGGGCGTCTCGCCGAACCCCACGACGGGCGTCTCCGGCAGCTCGACCACGGTGGCCGGGCTCGCTGCGGGCGACGGCGCCTCGACCTCCACCGCTGCCTCGGCGACCTGCACCTGCTCGTCGGAGTCCGGGTCGACGGGTGCCTCGAGACGCTCCAGCAGCCCGTTGAGCTCGAGCTCGGCGGTGAAGTGGACGGGCATCGACATCGCCGGTGCGCGCTCGGCCACCGCCGTCGAGGAACGACCGCCAGGGAGCTCCAGCCCGGGTTCGAGCCCCCAGGGCGCGCCCAGCGTCGCCGGACCGGCGAGCGCCCTGGCCTCGCGGCGCGTCCGTGGGCCCGCGGGGTCGGCGACGGGGGCGGCGTGCCGCGACGCCGCGGAGCGCGGCGCGCCAGCGCTCTGCGGCTCGGGGGCCGGGGGGGCGGCTCGGCCGGCGCGGCGCGCGGCCGACGACGGAGCGTCCGTGGAGGGGGTGGTCGGTACCGGGGTCCTCGGTGCCGGTCTCGTCGGTGCCGGGCTGGCCGAGGACGGGCTGGCCGAGAGCCCTGCGCGGCGACGCCCGGTGCGCTGCGGCGCCGCGTCCGCCTCGTCGAGCTCGTCGTCGGCAGCCAGCAGCTCGGCCGCGTCGGGCAGCCGCACGACGGTCGGCGGCGAGCCTCCCGCCCGCTCGCCGTCCTGCGCCAGGCGGAGCTCACGCCGCCTCGGCAGCGCGGGAGGCGCACCTCGACCCGCTCGTCCATCAGGGTCGCTCGGGGGGAGCGCCGTGGCGGGCGTGGCGAGGTGCGAGGGCATGGGGGAAGACCTCCGACGCGGGGATGAGCGGTCGTGCCAGCGGTGCGTCAGGCCGTCGCCGCATGCTGCTGGGACGACGGCCTGACTGCGGGGCGCTGTCGAGACTAGGCGCGTGGACCCGGTTTTCGCGGCACTTTCGTCACCGTGTCGTTATCAAAGGTTGCCCTGTGTGACCGCGGGCGGCACGGTCGCGGTGGTCCACGCACGAGGGATGGGTAAGGTGTGGCCCCAGTCCTCCGCGGGCCGGTGCCGGGCGCTCCGGCCTGCCGCCACCTCACACTGACCGTGAAAGCAGGCGATCGCCGCCGTGACGCAGTCTCCCACCACCAGCTCGACGAGCGGACCGGGTGACGACCCGGCAGCGGCCTTCGGTGCCAACGAGTGGCTCGTCGCCGACCTCTACGAGAAGTACCTCGTGGACCAGAGCTCCGTGGACCCCGCGTGGTGGGACTACTTCGCCACGTACTCCCCGGAGCCGCGCCGCACCGATCCCGGGGGGGCCGCCGCGCCCGTGCACGACGGGTCCGGGGAGGCCGCAGCGGGCGGCGACGCCCGGGCCGGGGGGTCGCCGGACGCCGACGGTGCAGCGGCGGCGCCGCCTGCCGAGCCCTCCCCCGAGGGGAGCAGCACGTCCAGCGGCGCCCCGCGCGGCAGCGACGGGGGGCCCCCGACGGTGGGAGCGCGACCGCACCCCCGGGCGACCGTGAGCGACGAGCCCCCCGAGGCACAGGTGGAGACCCCGATCGCGTCGCCGGAGTCGACCCACAACGCCCGCGTGGCCCCGGCGCCCAGCTCACCGTCAGCCCCTGGCGCGGACGGTGACGAGGACGCGACCGTCCGCCTGCGCGGCCCGGCAGCGCGCGTGGTCACCAACATGGAGGCCTCGCTGTCCGTGCCCACCGCGACCAGCGTGCGCGCCGTGCCGGCCAAGCTCCTCGTCGACAACCGCATCGTGATCAACAACCACCTCAAGCGCTCGCGCGGCGGCAAGGTCTCCTTCACCCACTTCATCGGGTTCGCCGTCGTCGAGGCGCTCTCGGCGATGCCGGAGATGAACTGGGCGTACGCGGAGGTGGACGGCAAGCCGAGCCTGGTCAAGCCGGCCCACGTCAACTTCGGCCTGGCCATCGACCTCCCGGCGAAGGACGGCGGGCGCCAGCTGCTGGTGCCGTCGGTGAAGAAGGCCGAGACGATGGACTTCGCGGGGTTCTGGGCCGCCTACGAGGACCTCGTCAAGCGAGCACGGGGCGGCTCGCTGGCCGTCGCCGACTTCGCGGGCACCACGATCTCCCTGACGAACCCCGGCACCATCGGCACGGTCCACTCCGTCCCGCGGCTCGTGTCCGGCCAGGGGACGATCGTCGGCGTCGGGGCGATGGAGTACCCCGCGGAGTACCAGGGCGCCTCCGCCGAGACCCTGGCCCGGCTGGCGATCTCCAAGGTGATGACGCTGACGTCCACCTACGACCACCGGATCATCCAGGGCGCCCAGTCCGGTGAGTTCCTGCGCCTGGTCCACGCCAAGCTGCTCGGCGAGGACGACTTCTACGACCGCATCTTCGAGTCCCTGCGCATCCCCTACGAGCCCGTGCGCTGGAGCGCGGACATCGCGGTGGACCACGACGACGAGGTGGGCAAGACCGCCCGCGTCATGGAGCTCATCCACTCCTACCGGGTGCGCGGGCACCTCATGGCCGACACCGACCCGCTCGAGTACCGCCAGCGCCGCCACCCGGACCTCGACGTCCTCACGCACGGCCTCACCCTGTGGGACCTCGACCGCAGCTACCCCACGGGCGGCTTCGGCGGGCGGCCGCGGATGCTCCTGCGCGAGGTGCTCGGCGTCCTGCGCGACTCCTACTGCCGCACCACCGGTATCGAGTACATGCACATCCAGGACCCTCTCCAGCGGGAGTGGATCCAGGAGCGGGTCGAGCGCCCCTACGAGCCGCTGTCCCGCGAGGAGCACCTGCGGGTGCTGCGGCGGCTCAACGCGGCCGAGGCCTTCGAGACCTTCCTGCAGACCAAGTTCGTGGGCCAGAAGCGGTTCTCCCTCGAGGGCGGTGAGTCGGTCATCCCGCTCCTGGACGCGCTGCTGACCGACGCCGCGCACGCCGGCGCCGAGGAGGTCGCCATCGGCATGGCCCACCGCGGACGGCTGAACGTCCTCGCGAACATCGCGGGCAAGTCCTACGGGCAGATCTTCCGCGAGTTCGAGGGCAGCCAGGACCCCCGGAGCGTCCAGGGATCCGGCGACGTGAAGTACCACCTGGGCACCGAGGGCACCTTCACCGCCGAGGACGGCGCGACCACCAAGGTCTACCTCGCGGCGAACCCCTCCCACCTCGAGGCGGTCGACCCCGTGCTCGAGGGCGTGGTGCGCGCCAAGCAGGACAGGATCAACCTCGGCGGCTCGGCGTTCTCCGTGCTGCCCGTGCTCGTGCACGGCGACGCGGCCTTCGCGGGCCAGGGCGTGGTCGCGGAGACGCTCAACCTCTCCCAGCTGCGGGGGTACCGCACCGGCGGCACCGTCCACGTCGTGATCAACAACCAGGTCGGGTTCACCACCGCGCCGGCCGCCTCGCGGAGCTCCTTCTACTCCACCGACGTGGCGCGGATGGTGCAGGCGCCGATCTTCCACGTCAACGGCGACGACCCCGAGGCCTGCGTCCGCGTCGCGCGCCTCGCCCTGGCCTTCCGCGAGGAGTTCGCGAAGGACGTCGTCATCGACATGGTCTGCTACCGCCGCCGCGGGCACAACGAGGGCGACGACCCGTCGATGACCCAGCCGCTGATGTACAACCTCATCGAGGCCAAGCGCAGCGTCAGGCGCCTGTACACCGAGGGCCTCCTCGGCCGCGGGGACATCACCGACACCGAGGTCGAGCAGGCCGTCGACGACTACCGCTCCCAGCTCGAGCGGGTCTTCGCCGAGACGAGGGAGGCGGTGCAGGGCGACGCCGGCGACGGCACCACCGCGGGGCTGGACCGTCCGCAGGCCCAGCAGGACGACTCCGTGGCCGACGTCCCCGAGACCGGCGTCAGCGCGGACGTGCTCGAGAGGGTCGGCGAGGCCCACCTCGCCCCGCCGCAGGGGTTCGCGGTCCACCCCAAGCTCAAGCCGCTGCTCGAGCGCCGGGCGGCCATGAGCCGCGGCGAGAGCGACGTCGACTGGGGCTTCGCAGAGCTCCTGGCCCTCGGGTCGCTGCTCGTCGAGGGGACGCCGGTGCGGATGACCGGCCAGGACACCCGTCGGGGCACCTTCGTGTCGCGTCACGCGGTGCTCACCGACCGGACCACGGGCGAGGAGTGGACGCCGCTGCTCTACCTCACCCCGGGCCAGGAGCGTCTGTCCATCTACGACTCGCTGCTCAGCGAGTACGCCTCGATGGGCTTCGAGTACGGCTACTCCGTCGAGCGACCTGACGCCCTGGTGGTCTGGGAGGCGCAGTTCGGCGACTTCGCCGGCGGGGCCCAGACGATCATCGACGAGTTCATCTCCTCCTCCGAGCAGAAGTGGGACCAGCACAGCTCGCTGGTGCTGCTGCTCCCGCACGGCTACGAGGGGCAGGGACCAGACCACTCCTCGGCGCGCATCGAGCGCTTCCTTCAGCTCTGCGCGGAGGACAACATGACGGTCGCGATGCCGTCGACCGCGGCCAGCTACTTCCACCTGCTGCGGCGCCAGGCCTACGCCCGGCCGAGGCGGCCGCTGATCGTGGCCAGCCCGAAGTCCATGCTGCGCACCAAGGCCGCTGCGTCCGCGCGCGACGAGCTCACCATCGGACGCTTCGAGCCCGTCCTCGACGACCCCGCCTTCGCCGCGGGGACGTCGGGCGACGCGTCGGCCTCCGCCGAGGCCGCCTCCCGCGTGGACCGGGTGCTGCTGTGCTCGGGGAAGATCGCCTGGGAGCTGATGGCCGCGAGGGACGCTGCCGGCGACAGCCGCACCGCCATCGTGCGTCTGGAGCAGATCTACCCGCTCGCGGAGGAGCAGCTCACGTCGCTGCTCGCCCGGTACGGCACGGCGCAGGACGGCGGGGCCGGCGCGGTCCCCCTCACCTGGGTCCAGGAGGAACCGGCCAACCAGGGCGCCTGGCCCTTCCTCGGCTACGAGCTCGCCGACCTCCTGCCCGGGCGGACCGTGCGCCGCGTGACCAGGCCCGCCTCGGCCTCACCGGCCGCCGGTTCGTCCAAGACGCACGCCGCCGAGCAGACCTCCATCGTGGAGCAGGCGCTCTCCCGCGACGGGTCCGCGCCCGCTCGGGGCAGGGAGTGAAGGCCCCTGCCCGCATCTGTGTCGTGGGGGACGAGCTGGTCGCCGGGATCGGTGACCCGCGCGCCCTCGGGTGGGTGGGGCGCGTCGCGGTGCGCACCCGCGACGAGGACGACGCGCTCGCCGCCACGGTCATGAGCCTCGGCGTGCCGGGGGAGGACTCCGCGTCGTTGCGCGAGCGCTGGCCCGTCGAGACGGGCCGCCGGTGGGAGCGAGGCGCGGAGCGCGGCGTCAACCGGCTGGTGGTCGGCCTCGGCCACGCCGACGCGATGGCGGGCACCACCCTGGCGCGCAGCCGCCTCAACGTCGCCGACATCGTCGACAGCGCGACCCAGTCCGACCTCGGCGTCCTCGTGGTCGGCCCGCCGCCGCCCGCGGACTCGCGCCTGCACCGACCGGTGGCGGACCTGAACCAGGGCTGGCAGGACGTCGCCCAGCGTCGCGGCGTGCCCTACGTGGACTGCTTCACGCCCCTCGTCGACCACGAGCAGTGGTTCGCGGACCTCGCAGCCCCGGACGCCCGCACCCCCTCGGCGGACGTCGAGGCCGGCGCCGGGCTGCCCACGCTGCCCGGGCAGATCGGCTACGGGCTGCTCGCCTGGCTGGTGCTGCACGGTGGGTGGCACCGCTGGCTGGGGCTCACCCCGCCCCAGTGACTCACCCCTGCGCGGCGACCGGGTGCTGCGCGCCGCTGGCCGTGATCCCCTGCCCGGGTCCTCCGGGCTCCACCTCGCTCGTCCTCACGGAGCCGCCGTGCCCCGAGGACGGGTGGCGCAGGGCGAGCGCGGTGCGCGTCGCGACGTAGCCCACCAGCACCACGGCGTGGAGCAGCCACATCCAGAGCACCACGGCGATGGCCCCACCGACGGCGGCGTTGCCCCCGAACGGCAGCCCGAGGTCCAGCGGCAGCGCGAGGAAGAGGACGAAGCCCTGCAGGAAGCCGGAGACGAACGCCCCGGTGGAGAACCCGCCCCACAGGGCGGCCTTCCAGGGGATGTGGTCCGGGGCGACCACGCGGAAGGTCCACACCAGCGGGATCGAGACGACGATCCAGTCGACGTTCAGCGCGATGTACACGCCGAGCGCGGCCGAGCCCACGCCGCGCTCGAAGAGCTCGGCCAGCAGCGGGGTGATCGCGAGGACCGCCACCATGAGGGCAGGAGCGACCGCCAGCACGGGCAGGGTCCCCAGGCGCCCGCGCCACCCCAGGAACCGTTCGTGGTGGCTGCCCGGTCCCATCGTGGCGTAGGCGCGCCGCAGGCCCTCGCCGTACAGGGAGGCCGGGAAGATCGCGACGACCACGCCCAGCCACCCGACGCGCGAGGCGCTGTCGATGAGGGAGCGCGCCACGGCGCCCGCGCCCAGGGCGTCGGGCAGAGCGGCGTCCATGGCCCCGCCGAGGGAGCGCAGCTGGGCCGGGCCGATGGCGAGAGAGACGACCCAGCCGGCGACGAGCACGGCGGGAACGGCCGCGAGCACGGCGTAGAAGGTGAGGCCGCCCGCGGTCAGCGGGAGGTCCCGGTCCCGCAGGTGCACCCGCACGGCCCGCGGTGTCGCTCGCAGCACGGCGCGCCAGCGCGGGAGGTCGCGGGCACGGCTCACCCCCAGATCATGCCGTGCCCCCCTCGACCAGGTGCGCTCACGTCGCCAGACCGGCCTGGCGCATCGCGACGGACAGGTCGTGCGGGCTGGTCGAGGCCGCCAGCGCCGACTCGACGGTCACCGACCCGGCGGTGGCCAGGACGAGGAGGTGCTGGTCGAAGGTCTGCATGCCGTAGAAGGCCCCGTCGGCGATGAGCGCCGGCAGCTCCCCGCTCAGGGCCGGGTCGGCGATGGCAGCGCTCACGCGGGGGGTGCTCACGGCGATCTCCATCACCGCGGTCCGCCCGCTGCCGTCCGCCTTCGGCGCCAGGCGCTGCGCGACCACCCCTCGCAGGGACGCGGCCAGGGACAGCCGGACCTGCTGCTGCTCGTGCGGGGGGAAGAAGTCGACGATGCGCGCGATGGTCTCGGCCGCGTCCGTCGTGTGGAGGGTCGACAGGACGAGGTGGCCGGTCTCCGCCGCGGAGAGCGCTGCGCGCACCGTCTCGGCGTCGCGCATCTCCCCCACGAGGACCACGTCGGGGTCCTGGCGCATCGCCGCCCTCAGGGCCACCGCGAAGTCCTCGGTGTCCACGCGGACCTCGCGCTGGTTGATGATGGCGAGCTTGTCCTGGTGCAGCACCTCGACGGGGTCCTCGATGGTGACCACGTGGACCTCTCGCAGCGTGTTGATGTGGTCGACCATGCTCGCCAGCGTCGTGGTCTTGCCCGAACCGGTGGGCCCCGTCACGAGGACCAGGCCGCGCGGCTCCAGCGCGAGCGCCCCCACGGCCTCGGGGAGGTCCAGGTCGGACAGCGGGGTGGCTCCCTGGGCGACGCGCCGCACCACGAGCCCCGCCGAGCCCCTGGCGCGGTAGGCGTTGACGCGGAAGCGCCCGACGCCCGCGAGGGAGAAGCCGAAGTCCGCCTCGTGGGTGCGCCGGAACGCCTCGACGAGGTCGCTGCGCAGCACCGACGCCACCATCGCCTCGGTCAGCTCGGGGGTCAGCTCGGGGGCGTCCAGGCGCCTCAGCCGGCCGTTGATGCGCACGCGCGGAGGGCCGCCGACCTTGCAGTGCAGGTCCGACCCGCCGAGCGCGACCAGGGCCCGCAGGTAGGCGGAGAGCTCCTGACCGGCATCACCGCGACCCACGGGTGCCGGCAGCACCGCGCGGCGGTCGTCGTCCACCCGGTGGTCGGATCGCTGGGCGGGCTCTGGGGGACGTGACGACGGCTGCTCCACGCCGTGGTGATCGGCGCCCCGGCCACCGCCCTTGAGGCCCTGCCGCTCCTCCCCGAGCTGCTGGCGCGCGGGCAGGGCCCGGGCCGTGGGACCATCGGCGGACGTCGGAGGAGAGGAGGACCGCCATGAGCAAGCGAGGCCGCAAGCGCCGCGACCGCAAGAAGTCGAACGCCAACCACGGCAACCGCCCCAACTCCTGAGCACGGGGAGGTCGGACCACGGGCTCCGGGCTCCGGCCTCCCGGGGGGTTCCTCGACCCGCTCCGCCCACGCCCGGCTGCGGGCGCGGCCCGTCACTCCGAGACGATGCGGACCTGCGTGATGGTGGTGACGATGCGGCTGCGCAGGGCTGCCGGGGCCCGGTCCGAGGTGCACGAGCGGCGCACCAGCGCGCGCAGCGCCAGCTGGACGTCGTGCTCGACCAGGCAGGGCGGGCACGAGAGGAGGTGGGCCCGGACGGCGTCGAGGTCGCGCACGTCCACCTCACGGTCGATGATCTCGTCGATGTGGTCCAGGATCGCCGCGCACCGGTCCACCCCGGAGGCGTCCACGCGGACGTGCGGCTCGTCCTCCGGTCCGGCAGCGGGCAGCGGTTCCTGTGCGGCGCCGGCGCTCATGACGCGCTGCTCCCCGACGTGGTCGCCGCCGGCGCGGCGGACAGGCCGCGCTCCCTGGCGTAGTCCTCGAGCAGGGCACGGAGCTGGCGACGGCCGCGGTGGAGCCTCGACATGACCGTGCCGATGGGCGTGCCCATGATCTCGGCGATCTCCTTGTAGGCGAACCCCTCGACGTCGGCGTAGTACACCGCCATGCGGAAGTCCTCGGGGATCGACTGCAGGGCAGCCTTCACGTCGGAGTCCGGGAGGTGGTCCAGCGCCTCGGTCTCGGCCGAGCGCAGACCCGTGGAGGTGTGCGCCTCGGCGCGCGCCAGCTGCCAGTCCTCGACGTCCGGGCTGGAGGACTGCTGCGGCTGCCGCTGCTTCTTGCGGTACGTGTTGATGTACGTGTTGGTGAGGATCCGGTACAGCCACGCCTTGAGGTTGGTCCCCGGGCGGTACTGGTGGAAGGACGCGAACGCCTTCGCGAAGGCCTCCTGGACCAGGTCCTCGGCGTCCGCGGGGTTGCGGGTCATCCTCAGCGCGGCGGAGTACAGCTGGTCCAGGTGCACCAGCGCCTCGTCCTCGAACCGCGCGGTGCGCGCCGCCGCGGTCTCCTCAGCCGGCGCCCGGTCCGTGTCCTCGCTCATCACCACGGACCTTACCGGGGCGGGGTCCGCGGCGCTCCGCGGCGCGAGGGCGCCGGGGACTCCTCCCCCGGTCGGCCCGCACGCACCGTGGTCCAGGGTGTCGATCGCCACCAGCATCGTGCCTCCTCCTGCCTCCTGCGCCACCGTTCGCGGCGCCATGGCTGCACGTGGTCCAACACCGCACCTCGCCGGGGTTGTTCCGGGCTCCCCGAGGCCGCAGCCGGGCACCCCGCGACGCCCTGCTGCGGGGCGCTCAGGAGCGATCAGGAACGCTCAGGAACGCTCAGGGCAGCGGAGGACCGGTGGGGACGACGAGCTCCGGCCCGTCGGTGCGGACGTTGCCGACAGCCCTGCCGACGGGGACCACGGACACGCCCTCGCCCGCCTCCCGGCCCAGGGCGGCGGCCAGGAGGTCCGCCACCTCGCCGCGCTCGTCGATCCCGGGGTCGAGCCAGTCGTCGCACAGGTCACCAGGGACCACCAGCGGGGTGCGGTCGTGCACCACCGCGAGCCGGCCCCGGGACGCACGGGTCAGGATCGAGAACGTCACCACGGGGTCCTCGTCACCCCGCTCCCCTCCCGCGTCGCCCCGCCCGCTCGAGCCGGCGGCCGGGCTCCACGTCTCGGCGATGCCCGCGAGCACGGAGGTCTCGCCGCCGTCGGCCGACATGTAGTGCGCCACCTTGCCCGCCCGGCCGTCCTCGCCGGTGGTCCGCTGCCACTCGTACCAGCCGTCGACCGGGACGAGGACGCGGCGGCGGCGGATCGCCCGGCGGTACGCGGGCTTGTCCATGACCGTCTCGCTGCGGGCGTTGATCATCCGTGCTCCCCCGGCGGCGTCCTTCGAGAAGAACGGGACGAGCCCCCACCCGGCCAGCGCGAGCTCGCGGGGGCCGCGCTCGCCCGCGAAGGGCTGGGACGAGGCGGCGCGGACGATCGCCCGCTGGCTCGTGGGCGCCGCGTTGTGGGTGGTCCTCAAGCGGCCGCCGGTGGCGTCGACGGTGATGTCGAGCTCCTCGACCAGCTCCTCCGCGCCGCGGCTGGCCGCGTACCTCCCGCACATGGGGGCGATCCTGCCAGCGCGCCCGCGCAGGGACCCGGACGCACCCGGGATCCGCCCGGGACGGCCTCCTCGAGCACGGCGATCCGGCGCCCGGTGTGCATCCGGGCGGCCCGTGCGGTAAGGATGAGCGCATGACACTCGTGCGCCGCCTCGCCAGACCGCTGCTCGCCGCCCAGTTCGTCTACGGCGGTGTCGACCAGCTCCGCCGCCCGGACACGAAGGCGGCCAACGGCGGTCCGCTGATCCCCGCGCTCGCCGGGACCGCGATCGGGCCCGTGAGCCTCCCGGAGAACCCGGCGGGCCTCGTCCGCCTCAACGGCGGGATCATGGCCGGCGCCGGCAGCCTCCTGGCCCTGGGTCGCCTGCCCCGCCTCTCGGCCCTCGTGCTCGCCGCCTCGGTGGTCCCGACCACCCTGTCCGGCCACCGCTTCTGGGAGGAGGAGGACCAGGAGGCCAAGAGCCGCGAGCTGGGCCAGGTCCTCAAGGACGTCGGGCTCCTCGGCGGGCTCCTCATCACCGCCGTCGACACCAGCGGAAAGCCCGGCCTGGGCTGGCGCGCCAAGCGGGCCGGGCGCGACGCCAAGCGCGCCGCGAAGCTGGCCAAGGCCGACGCCCAGCGCACCAGCGGCCGCCTCAAGCGTGACGCGGAGCTCCAGGTGCGTCGCGGACGCGACGCCGTCGGCCTCTGACCGGCGCACCACCCCGACCCCGGCGAGGGCCCGACCACGTGGTCGGGCCCTCGCCCCGTCCGCCCCGGGAGCACGCCGCCTAGGGTCACCACGGTGAGCAGCACCCTGGACGGATGGCCGGCACCGACCCTCGACCCGCGCGCGCCGCTGGACGCGACCGTGGTCCTCCCCGGGTCGAAGTCCCTCACCGCTCGCTACCTCGTGCTCGCCGCTCTCGCGGCGGGGCCGTCCGTGCTGCGCGCCCCCCTGCGCTCGCGCGACACCCGCCTCATGGTCGACGCCCTGGAAGCCCTCGGCGCCACCGTGGAGGACGGGGACGACGGCTCCTGGCGCGTCCTCCCCGGCCCGCGGCGCGGAGGCGGCGCGGTGGACTGCGGCCTCGCCGGCACGGTGCTCCGCTTCGTGCCGCCGCTCGCCGCTCTCGCCCCCGGGTCGACGACGTTCGACGGTGACCCCGGAGCGAGAACCCGTCCGTTGGAGCCGCTGCTCGACGCCCTCACCACCCTGGGCGCCGACGTCACGCGCCACGGCGAGCCCGCCGTGCCCTTCACGGTCACCGGGACCGGGGGGCTGGCCGGCGGCGCCGTCACCCTCGACGCCAGCGCCTCCAGCCAGTTCGTCTCGGCGCTGCTGCTCAGCGGCGCCGCGATGCGCGACGGCCTGCGCCTCACCGTCGACGGGCCGATGCCCTCGGCGCCCCACGTCGCCATGACGTGCTCGCTGCTCTCCGAGGCCGGCGTGGTCGTCGAGACCGGCCCGGGCTGGTGGACCGTCGCCCCGGAACCGGTCTCCCCGCTCGACGTCGACGTCGAGCCCGACCTCTCCAACGCGGCGCCGTTCCTCGCCGCGGCCGCCCTGGCCCCCGAGGGCGGGCGGGTGCGCGTGCCGGGCTGGCCCGAGCGCACCACGCAGGCCGGCGACGCGCTGCGCGGCCTCCTCGACGCGATGGGCGCCGACGTCGACCTGGGCGCCGACGGGCTGACCGTGACGTCCTCGGGCGAGGTCCACGGCGTCGACGCGGACCTGTCCGAGGTCGGCGAGCTCACCCCGGTGGTCGCCGCCATCGCCGCCCTCGCCGTCTCCAGCAGCCACCTGCGCGGCATCGGTCACCTGCGGGGCCACGAGACCGACCGCCTGGCCGCGCTGACACGGGAGATCACCGCCCTCGGCGGCGACGTCACGGAGACCGACGACGGGCTCCGGATCTCCCCGCGCCCGCTCCACGGCGGCCGCGTGTCCACCTACGCTGACCACCGCATGGCCACCGCAGCCGCCGTGCTGGGGCTGCGGGTGCCGGGCGTGGTCGTCGAGGACGTCGCCACCACCTCCAAGACGATGCCCGGCTTCCCGCTCGCCTGGACCTCGATGCTGGAGCGGACGTGAGGGTCCGCGGCTGGGACGGCAAGGAGCCCGGGGGACGCCCGAACCCGCGGGGCACCAGGCCCCGCACCAAGGAGCGCCCCCGCCACGACGACGCCGTGGCCGCGAGGGTGGTCACCATCGACCGGGGCCGGTTCACCGTCCTCGTCGACGAGGACGGTGACGCCCGCACCGTCACGGCCATGCGGGCGCGCGAGCTGGCGCGCAGCGGCATCGGCGCCGTCGCCGTCGGGGACCGCGTGGACGTGGTCGGGGACGTCACCGGCGCGGTCGACACCCTCGCCCGCGTGGTGCGCGTGCGGCCCCGCACCGCGGTGCTGCGCCGCACCGCCGACGACACCGACCCGGTCGAGCGCGTCATCGTCGCCAACGCCGACCAGCTCCTCGTGGTCGCCGCCGCGGCCGACCCCGAGCCGAACCTGCGCATGGTCGACCGCTGCCTCGCGGCGGCCTTCGACGCCGGCATGGGCGCGGCGATCGCGCTGACCAAGGCGGACCTCGCCGACCCCGAGCCGGTGATCGACGCCTACCGGGGCCTGGAGGCACCGGTCCTCGTCCTCGCCCGCACCGTCGACGCGTCCGGACGCGAGCGCGTCCACGGCCTGCAGGCGGTGGTGGACTGGCTGGCCGGGCGCGAGAGCGTCCTCGTGGGGCCCTCGGGCGTGGGCAAGTCCACCCTGGTGAACGCGCTCGTGCCGGGCGCGGGGCGCGCCACCGGCGTCGTCAACACCAGCACCGGCCAGGGGCGCCACACGTCGTCGTCCGCGGTCGCCCTGCGGCTGGGAACCGCGGCCGGGGACGGACGAGCGCCCTCCGGCTGGGTCGTGGACACCCCGGGGGTCCGCAGCTTCGGCCTCGCCCACCTGGAGCCCCAGCGGCTGCTGGAGTCCTTCCCCGACCTCTCCCCCGGCTCGGCGCTCTGCCCGCGCGGCTGCACGCACGACGAGGCGGAGTGCGCGCTCGACGCGTGGGTCGGCGGCGGGAACGCCGGCACGGCCGGGCCGGTGCGCCTCGCCTCCCTGCGGCGGCTGCTGCGCAGCCGGGCCGGCGAGGAGGACCCCCACGCGCCCCGGCGCTGAACCTCACACCTCGACGGTGCCCCCGCTGCGCCAGTACCGGCCCGCCTCCCGACCGAGCAGCTCCGCGTCGACGAGGTAGCGGCGAGCGGTCACCACGTCCACCCGCCCGGCGACCGCGCCGCGCAGCGCCGCGTTCACCTCGACCTCGGAGTAGCGCAACCCCGGCTCGAAGAGCTGGGCGAGGGTGTCGAGGGCGATCAGCCGGCGGGAGAGCTTGGCCGGCCACTGCACCAGGCGCCCCTCGTCGTCGAAGAAGCCGCGCACCACGGCCTGGCGAGCGGCTCGCCCCGCCGCCGGTCCGCCCGTCAGCCCTCCCGAGTCATCCATGCCGATCACGGTAGGTGTGGCTCGCGCGGCCCGCGCGTGGTGGGCGCTAGCGTCGCCCCCGTGCCCGCCCCCACGAGACCCCGCTACGGCGACGACCTGCGCCTGGCGCTCATCATCGCGGGAGCCGTGGACGAGCTCACCATGTCGCGCTTCAAGGCCAGGGACCTCACCGTCGAGACCAAGCCCGACCTCACGCCGGTCACCGACGCCGACCGCGCGGCGGAGGCGCTCGTGCGCGCCCAGCTCGGCCGGGCACGGCCGCGTGACGGCGTGCTCGGCGAGGAGATGGACGAGCGTGTCGGCTCCTCCTCGCGGCAGTGGGTGCTGGACCCCATCGACGGCACGAAGTCCTTCGTGCGCGGGGTCCCCGTGTGGGCGACGCTCATCGCCCTGCTCGACGACGGGGAGCCCGTGCTGGGGGTCGTCTCCGCCCCGGCGCTGCACCGCCGCTGGTGGGCCGCGCGGGACACCGGCGCGTGGACCGGCTCGTCCCTCGCCTCGGCCACCCGCATGAGCGTCTCGGGCGTCACGGAGGTCACCGACGCCTCGCTGTCGAGCTCGGAGGTCCGCGAGTGGGAGGACGCCGGGCTCCTGGCGCCCTACCTCGACCTCACCCGCTCGGTGTGGCGCACCCGGGACTACGGCGACTTCTGGTCCTACGCCCTCGTCGCCGAGGGCAGCGTCGACATCGCCTGCGAGCCCGAGCTGGCCCTGCACGACATGGCCGCGCTCGTCCCCCTGGTCACCGAGGCCGGGGGGCGCTTCACCTCGCTCGAGGGGGTGGACGGGCCGTTCGGCGGCAACGCCGTGGCCACCAACGGCCACCTGCACGACGAGGTGCTCGCGCGCCTGGGCCGCGGCGCCGGTCACCGCGACGCCACGGCGTCCTCGGCCGCGGGGGCTGCAGCCGGCTGACCCGCTCGACGGGCGGATCCCCGCGTCCGTGGTGGGGTGGCACCCATGTGGTTCGACAGCTGGTCCGATCTGACACGCATCCTCCTCATCGGGCCGTCGGCGTACGTCGCGCTCGTGCTGATGCTGCGGATCACCGGGGGGCGCACGCTGGCGCAGCTCAACGCCTTCGACATGATCGTCACCGTGGCGCTGGGCTCGGTGCTCGCGACGATCCTGCTGAGCTCGACGGTGAGCTACTCGGAGGGGGTGCTGGCGCTGGCGGTGCTCGTGGCGCTGCAGTACGTCGTGACGTGGGCGTCCACGCGGGCGCGGTTCGTGCAGGACGCCGTGCGCAACGAGCCAGCGCTGCTGTACTCCGGCGGCTTCCTCCACGACAGGATGCGGCGGGAGCGCGTCACCCAGGACGAGCTGCGCCAGGTCGCTCGCTCCCAGGGGCACGCCTCGCTCGAGGAGGACGTCCGCGCGGTGGTGCTCGAGACGGACGGGACCTTCAGCGTCCTGACGAGCGCGCCGACCTCGCTCGACGTGCCCCCGGAGCCGGCTCAGCCCTGACGCCCCCGAGCGGGGGCTCGGTGCGGCGTCGCCGCGCCGAGCGGGGAGTCCGTGCGCCCCGCGGCGGTCGAGCGGGGAGTCCGTGCGACGCCCCGCGGCGTGTCGGCCGCGCCAGGTCCCCGCTCGGCCGACCCTGGTGGACGACAAGCCTCTCCCCGGGCGACGGAGACCAGGCGCGACGAAGGCCCGGAACCAGGGGTTCCGGGCCTTCGTGGTGGTAGCGGGGGCAGGATTTGAACCTGCGACCTCTGGGTTATGAGCCCAGCGAGCTACCGAACTGCTCCACCCCGCGGCGTTGGACCCAACTCTACATGACCGCAGGACCGGCTCCGAGGGGCCCCGGCCTGGCGCCGAAGAACCCCGCGGAGGGGCGCGGTGGTGGCCCGCGCCGGCGCCACCACCGCGCCGCGGCTCAGCCGCCCGAGGGCGACGGCGCCGGTGCGGGAGCCGGGGCCTCCGCACCGCCGGAGCCCGCCGCGGCGTCCTCCGCCGCGATGGCGCGGCCGAGAGCTTCCTGCAACGCCTCCTGCGCCTCGCCGTACGCGGCGAAGTCACCCTCGGCGAGCGCCTCCTGGCCGGCCTCCAGCGCCTCCTGGGCGTCGGCGAGCGCGGCGGCCACGCTCGGGTCGACATCGGGCATGGCCGGCTCCTCCGCAGGGGCCTCACCCTCCTCGGGAGGCGCAGCGCCCTCCTCCGGCTCGGCGGGCTCACCGTTCGCGTCGGCGGCCGTGATGCCCGACTGGCCCGCGAAGACCTGGTCGAGCGCCTCGTCCAGGGTGTCGGCGAACCCGATGTCGGACCCGAAGCTCACCGCCACGCGGCGCAGCAGCGGCACGCTGGTGCCCTCCGAGCTCTGGATGTACACCGGCTGCACGTACAGCAGACCGCCGCCGATCGGGAGGGTGAGGAGGTTGCCCAGGCTCACCTCGGAGGCTCCCTGGCGGAGCAGGTTGAGGTCCGTGGAGATGGTGGGGCTGGCGTTGAAGTCGGCCTGCACCTGCCCCGGGCCGGAGACCGGCGGTGTGGTGGGCAGCTGCAGCAGCCTCAGCTGCCCGTACCCGTCACGGACCGCGCCGCCCTCGGCGCCGGCGTCGGCGTCGACCGCGAGGAACCCGGTGAGGATGCTCCGCTCGTCGTTGCGGGCCTGGAACGGGATGTAGGACGAGGTGAGCGAGAAGCCGGCCTCGTCCTGGCCCGGCATCCGCAGCGTGAGGTAGAAGGGCGGCTGCAGCAGCGACTCGTCACCCGGCTCCTTCGGCAGCGACCAGAAGTTCTCGCGGCTGAAGAACGTGTTGGCGTCCTGGGTGTGGTAGCGCTGGAGCACCGCCCGCTGGACCTTGAACAGGTCCTCGGGGTAGCGCAGGTGGCTCATGAGCTCACCGTCGATGTCGTCGCGCGACGCGATGATGTCCGGGAAGGCCTTGCGCCACGACGCCAGCACCGGGTCGCCCTCGTCCCACGCGTAGAGCGCGATCGAGCCGTCGAACGCGTCGACGGTGGCCTTGACCGAGTTGCGGATGTAGTTCACCTGACGTGCTTGCAGCGCCGCGACCGACTGGGCGGCGGTCCCGGCGTCCGTGGTCACGGTGCCCAGGTCCTGCGCCTGGGAGTAGGGGTACTCCTGCGACGTGGTGTAGGCGTCGACGATCCACTTGACCCTGCCGTCCACCACGGCGGGGTACGGGTCGCCGTCGAAGGTGAGGAACGGCGCCACCTTCTCCAGCCGCTCGCGCGGGGAGCGGTCGAAGAGGATCTGCGACTCGCTGGTCACCGAGCTCGAGAGCAAGATGTTCTGGTCCCGGAACTTGATGGCGTACAGCAGCTTGAGGAAGAAGTTGTCCACCTTGGGCCCGCCGTCGCCCTGGTACGTGTTGTTGCGGTCCTCCGCGGTGCTGCTGCCCGGGAAGTCCAGCTCCTCCGGCTCAGCCCCCTCGGGCGCACCGACGATGGAGTAGTCGGGCGAGAGCTCCCCGAAGTAGATGCGGGGCTCGTACTCCCCCAGCTCCCCCGTCGGCGGGATGTTCCGCTCGATGAAGGCCGGTTCGCCGTTCGGCGCGACGCGGTTGCCCGCGGCGGCCACCACGCCGAAGCCGTGGGTGTAGATGATGTGGTCGTTGATCCAGTTCCCGCCGTCGCCGGGGATGTTGGAGCTGTCCAGCTCGCGGACGGAGACCACGGTGTCCTGGCGTTCCCCCTCGAGCTGGTAGCGGTCGACGTCGAGGGCGTCGGGGAACCCGTAGTAGTCCTTGACCTGCTGGAGCTGGCGGAACGTCGGGGAGACGATCGCGGGGTCGAGCAGGCGGATGCTCGCCGCGGTGGCGGTGTCGTCGCTCAACGCGTTCTGCACGCCCTCGGTCTCCGGCTCGTACTCCGTGACCTCGATGCCACCGATCCCGAAGGCCTTCGTGGTCGCGTCGATGTTGCGCTGGATGAACGGCTCCTCCCTGGCCTGCTCGGACGGCTGCACCTGGAAGCGCTGGATCAGGGCCGGGTACACACCGCCGATGAGGATGGCGAAGACCACCAGCAGCGCGATGCCGCCCAGCGGGATGCGCCAGTTGCCGGTGAAGATGGTGGAGATGAACAGCACCGCCACCAGCACCGCGATGATCGCCAGGAAGAAGCGGGCGGGGATGACGGCGTTGACGTCGGTGTATCCGGCGCCCTGGACGAAGGCGGCGTTGCCGTCCACCAGCGTGGAGTAGCGCTCGAGGAAGTAGGAGACCGCCTGGAACAGCGCGAGCAGCCCGGCGATGATCGCCAGCTGGACGCGGGCCGTCTTCGTCGTGCGCTGGCCCGGCCCCTGCAGCCGCAGCCCCCCGTAGAGGTAGTGCGTGGCCGCTGCGGCGAGGAGCGCGAGCACGGCCACCGCGGTGAGGAACCCGAGCAGGAACGTCACCGCGGGAAGGGTGAAGACCCACAGGCTGAGGTCCTGGCCGAACTCGGCGTCCTCGCTCCCGAACGGGGTGCGGTTGAGGAAGAGCAGCACCGTCGACCACTGGGACGCCGCGGACGTGCCGGCGAAGAGCCCCAGCAGCGCGGGCAGCGCGACGATGACCACCTTGCGCAGCGGCTCGAGGCTCTCCCGGTACCGGTCGAGGTTCTGCGCCTCCTGGGAGACGGGCGCGTAGATGGGGCGGCTGCGGTAGGCGATGATCATGCTCGCCGCGACGGCGCCGGCCATGATCAGGGCGGCGACGACGAAGAGCACCGCCTGCGTGATCAGCCGCGTCGTGTACACGCTGTCGAACCCGACCTGCCGGAACCAGGCGAACTCGGTGTACACGCCGGAGGCGAGCGAGATCAGCAGCAGCACCGCTCCGACGACCAGCGCGGTCGGGAGCAGGGCGCCGCGCCGGCGCGGCCCCGCGGGGGCGCTCCTGGGAGGCGGTGGGGCGGGGGACGCAGTGCTCAAGAGGTCACCTGGTGTCTCGGTCGTCACGGCCGGCAGGTGCCGGCACGGCGGTCGGGGCCTGAGGCGCCCGGCGGCGCCACAGATCCAGAGTAGTCGTGGACCCTGAGCGGCCTGGCCTCACCGCGGGTGGCCGGCTGGGCGTGCTCCGTGGGGGCGTCAGCCGCCGGTGGGGCAGCTCGCCAGCGCGGCCGTGTCCCCGCGCCCCACCGCCTCCACGGCGGAGCGCGCCCCTGCCAGGTCCGCGACGGGCACGACGAGCAGCCCCGGCGGACCGCCCGCGAGCACCTCGTCGCAGTTCCCCTCCGGCGCGAGGAAGGCGCTCGCTCCGGCCGCCTGAGCGGCGACCATCTTCTCGGTGATGCCGCCGATGGGCCCGACGGCTCCCGTGACGTCGATGGTCCCCGTGCCGGCCACGGCCTCGCCGCCGGTCATCGGCTCCGGCGTGAGCCGGTCGACGATCCCGAGGGCGAACATCAAGCCGGCGCTGGGACCGCCGATGTCGTCCACCGCGATGTCGACCTTCACCGGGACCGCGCGGCGGTCGACGTCCACGGTGACGCCCACCCCGAGCTGGACGGTGCTCGTGCTGTCCGCGGGGGCGGCCTGCGTGACGGCGTCGACGGTGATGTCCTGGCCGTCGCGGCGCACCGTCAGGGCGACGGACCGCCCGGCCTCGCCGGCGTCCAGCGCCGAGCGCAGCCCGGCGAGGCCCTCGACGTCCTCCCCGTCGAGGGCGAGGACGACGTCCCCCGTGCGCAGCACCGGGGCGGCCGGTGCCTGCGGGTCCAGCGCGGTGATGGTGACGGTGGTGGGGACGTCGTACCCCAGCTCGGTCAGCGCCGCGGCGGTGGCGCTGTCCTGGCTGTCCGTCATGTCGGCGGTGTCGCGCGCCTCCTCCTCCGCGGCGGTGGCGCCGGGCGCGAAGAGCAGGTCGTAGGGGATGGCCGTGCGGCTCGGCAGCAGCCACCCGAGCACGAGGCCGGGCAGGTCCACCGAGCCGCCGGGCCCCCCGGAGATCGAGACCGTGGTGAGGTCCAGCGACCCCGTCGTGGGGTAGGTGCGCGCCCCGCTCACCCGGATGAGCTCGCGCCCGTCCTGGCTGCCGAGCGTGTCGACGACGGGACCGGGGGCCTCCACCACGTAGGGCACCGGCAGGGCGAGCGCGGCGCCGGCCGTCGCGAGCGCCAGCGCGCCGGTGACGGCGGCGGCGCGCGAGCGGTGGCGCGCGCGGAGCCCCAGCCCGGCGGCCGTGCGGTCGCCCCGGGGGGTGGGGTGCTCGCTCACCGGCGTCCCTCTCTCGTCTCGTCCGCGGGGCTCGGGTGGGCCGGCTCCGTCACGCTCGCCGGGCACTCCCGGGCACATCTGGGCGATCGCGGGCGACCTGGGTACCGTGGGTGTGCTGCGCGCGAGCGTCCGGCGGCCTCGGCGGCCGGTCCATCATCGCTCACCGGCGCGGCGGCAGACGTGCCCGCCGCGGGCGCGCCGCGCGGGGTGGCTCGACCCGGTCGACCCCCCACCGACCGAACGAGGCTGGAGACCCAGGTGCCCGACTCCCCGCAGAACCCCGACGACGCCCCGCGAGGCGACGACGAGCCGGTCGACCCGTTCACCGAGCTCTTCCGCCAGCTCGGAGGGCAGATGCCCGGCGGCCGTCCCGGCGGCTCCCCCTCGCCCGGGCCCATCGGCTCGGAGGCGACCGGCGGGACCGGTGGCGCTGGCGGGCCGGGCGGTGCGGCGGGTGCCGGCGGCCTCGGGGACCTCTTCGCCAGCCTCTCCGGCGGCGGCATCGGCGGAGCCGGCGGTCCCGGGGGCCCGTTCGGGCCCGGCGGCATCGACCCCGCCGAGCTCATGGCCAAGCTCCAGGGCGACCCCGCAGCCATGGCCCAGATGATGGGCCAGGTGCAGAAGATGATGGCGTCGGCCGGCGACGGACCCGTCAACATGACCCTGGCCCACGACCTGGCGCGCCAGAGCGCCGTCGCGGGCGGCGACCCCAGCCCGGGCGAGAAGGCGGACCGCGACGTCGCGGAGGCGCTGCGCCTCGCCGACCTCTGGCTGGCGCCCGTCACCGACTTCCCGGCGCCCGCGGCGCGGACCCGGGCCTGGTCCCGCTCGCAGTGGGTGGAGGCGACCATGCCCACCTGGCAGCGCCTCGTCGAGCCCGTCGCCTCGTCCGTGGCGGACGCCGTGGCCTCGGCCATGGCCGAGCAGGCGCCCGAGGAGATGAAGGGCATGCTCGCGGGCGTCGCCCCGATGATGCGCAGCCTCGGCGGCTCCGTCTTCGGGATGCAGCTCGGGCAGGCCATCGGCGGTCTGGCCCGCGAGGTGGTCTCGACCTCCGACGTGGGGCTGCCCCTGACCGACGGCTCCGTCCTGGCGCTCGTGGTCGCCAACGTCGAGGAGTTCGCCCAGGCCTCCTCCGTGCCGGTCGACGAGGTCCGCCTGTTCCTCGCCCTGCGCGAGAACGCCCACGCGAGGCTCTTCGCCCACGTCCCGTGGCTCGGCTCCCACCTGGTGGGCGCCGTGGAGCAGTACGCCCGCGGCATCGTCATCGACACGGCGCGCATCGAGGAAGCGGTCTCCCGCGTGGACCCCTCGGACCCGGCCGCGCTGCAGGACGCCCTGCGCTCGGGCATGTTCGAGCCGGAGCGCACCCCGACGCAGGTCGCGGCGCTGGCCCGCCTGGAGACGTCGCTCGCCCTCGTCGAGGGCTGGGTGGACGAGGTGACCGCCGCGGCGGCGAGCGCCCTGCCCCACGCGGAGGCCCTGCGCGAGAGCGTGCGCAGGCGCCGCGCCACCGGGGGCCCGGCCGAGGCCGCGCTGACCTCGCTCGTGGGCCTGCAGCTGCGGCCCCGGCGCCTGCGCGACGCGGCGCGGCTCTTCTCGGTGCTGGAGTCCGAGGGCGGCGGCGCGGCGCGCGACGACGTGTGGACCCACCCCGACCTCCTGCCCACCCCCGAGGACCTCGACGCGCCGGAGGGCTACTCGCAGCGCCGCAGTGCCGCCGCGGAGGCGAGCGCCGCGGTGGACGCCGAGCTGGCGGCGATGCTCGACGGGTCCCTGCCCGGCGCTGACGGTCAAGGTTCGGACGGCCCGGACGGCTCGGAGGACGACGGCCCGGCGCAGCCCGCGTGAGCGGCGCGCACGCCGACGCGGTGCGGACTCTCACGGCCTACGTCCCCCGCGACGAGGAGCAGTCGCGGTGGCGCGAGCAGTTCCTCGCCCACCTCGCCGCGCACCCCGGTGCGACGAGCCGCGACGGGTCGCCGGTGCACCTCACCGCGTCCGTCCTGGTGCTCGACCCCACGGGGACCTCGACGCTGCTCGTCCACCACCGCAAGGCGGGCGTCTGGGTGCAGCCCGGCGGCCACCTCGAACCCGACGACGTCACGGTGGCGGGGGCGGCGCTGCGCGAGCTGGCCGAGGAGACCGGGCTGGGCGGCGCCGCGATCGCCGTCGCCCTGCGCGGCGAGCCGCTGGAGCTCAGCCGCCACGCGTTCGCCTTCGGCAGCTGCGGTGAGCACCTGGACGTCGTGCACCTGGTGCAGGCGGACCCCTCGACACCGCTGCTCGTCAGCGAGGAGAGCGACGCGGTCGCCTGGTGGCCGCTCGACGCGCTCCCCGCCGGCACCGTCGACGACCTCCCGCCCCGGTTGCGCGCGGCGTCCCGGTCCCAGCAGAGCGCTCAGCCCTGCTGGGACGCGAACCCGTCGTCGTCGAGCCCGCCGCCGGAGCCGTCCTCGGCCGACGTGTCGTCGGAGCCCGCCAGGTAGCCCTCCAGGTACCCGCGCGCCTGTTCCGCGCGCGGCGTGGGGTCGAGAAGCGCCCGGAACCGCGGCCCGTGCCCCGGCTCGAGGAGGTGCACCAGCTCGTGGAGCAGGACGTGGTCGACCACCCACGCCGGCAGGCCCCTCAACCGCGTGGAGAGCCGGATCGAGCCGTCGAGGGGGGTGGTGGAGCCCCACCGGGTGTGCTGGTCGTCGGTCCACACCACGCTGGCGGGCACCGCCGCACCCGCCAGGTGGAGCCGGGACAGCACGAGGGCCCGTTCCAGGAGCGCCCCGTCGCTGGGACGGGTCCGGGCTCGTGACGACAGGACGCGGTCGGCCATCTTTCCCACCCAGGCCCGCTCCTGCGCGCGCGTCAGCGTCGAGGGCACGTCGACGACCAGCCGGCCGTCGCGCAACGAGGCGCTGACGGTGCGGCGGCGGCGGGCGCTCCGGCGGACCTGGGCGCCCGCGACCAGAGCCTCGCGGGACAACACCCGCGCCACCGTAGCCCGCTGCGCCCTCCCCGGGGATCATGGAGCCGGTCGTGGCCGCGCTCGCTGTTGACCCACCCCCGCCGTGCGCCTAGTCTCGTGCGTCGAGGCCCTCGGGGCCCCGGGTGCGGTCCGCAGGGGAAGGCGGGACGCTCGCGGGGCCCGGAGGGCTTCGTCGTGCCCCATCCGTTCCCGCCTCCTCCTGCCTGCGGCCTGTGGACGACCACCACGCGCCCGGCTCCTCCTGCAGCACACTCCGCGGGTGCTCCTACGACTGAGGCCCGCGCTGCTGCGGGCACGGCGAGGTCCCGGCCAGCTGCAGCTCGGGCTCGACCCCGACCGCGGCGTGGTCCTGTCCGGCTTGTCGGCGGCCGACGAGCAGGTGATCCCCCTCCTCGACGGCACCCTGGACCTCGCGGGGGTCGCGGCGGCGGCGGACGGGGTCCCCCTCGCCCGCGTCGAGCGCATCGTCGGCGCGCTGGTGCGGGCCGGGCTCGTCCTGCGCACACCCTCCGACGTCTCCGGCGTCCGCCCTCCCCGGTCCAGCCGTGAGGAGCAGCGCGCCCTGGTCCCCGACGCCCGCGTGCTCTCCCTCGTGCACGCCCACGGCGACGGCTGGGGCGTGCTCTCCCGGAGGTGGCGGGCCACCGCGCTGGTCGTCGGAGCCTCCCGCACCGGCCTGAGCATCGCGCTCGGCCTCGCCGGCGCCGGCGTGGGCCGGGTGCTCGTGCGCGACGGGTCACCGGTGGGCCCCGGCGACGTCTTCCCCGGCGGCTACGTCGTCGACGACGTGGGCCACCCCCGCGAGGCCCGGGCCCGGGCGCTCCTGGCGGCGCGGGCACCGATCGTCCTCACCGCGGCGCCGCTGCGGGCCCGCCCGCCGGACGTCGCGGTGGTCGTGGGGGCCGGCGCGCTGGTGCCGGCGCGCGTGGAGGCCGCCGCCGGCGCAGCGCTCGCGCACCTCCCCGTGCTCTGGCGCGAGGGAGGGACGGTGGTGGGCCCGCTGGTGCGGCCCGGCGCGTCGGCGTGCCTGCGCTGCCTGGACCTGCACCGCGCAGCACGCGACCCGGCGTGGCCCCGGGTCGCCGCTCAGGTCGCCACGCGCCCCGCCGGCTCGCGCAGCCGCCCCGAGGAGCTCTCCCTCGCCGCCCAGACCGCGGGGATCGCGGTGGTGCAGGCGCTGGCGCAGCTCGACGGCGCCCCGTCACCGGCGGCCCTGTCCGCGACGCTCGAGTGCGCCCTGCCGGACGGCCTGGTCGTCCGGCGCGGGTGGGACCCTCACCCGGCCTGCGGCTGCACGTGGCGCGAGGGCGCCGCCTGGTCGGCCGAGCCGGAGGCCGGGTGAGACGAGCGCCACGGCCCCGACCCGGCGACGGGCGGGCAGGCGGTGACCGCGTCGGGGATGATGATGGGGTGAGTGACATCCCCCGCGGCCCGTTCGGCCGCGGACTGCGGTTGGCCAGCCTGCCTGTCGGCCTCGCCGGTCGCCAGGCGATGGGCCTCGGGCGCCGGCTGACGGGCTCGCGCCAGGAGGACGTGGCCGCGCAGATGCAGGCCGCCACCGCCGAGCAGCTCTTCACCGTGCTGGGGCGGTTGAAGGGCGGCGCCATGAAGTTCGGGCAAGCCCTGTCCGTGCTCGAGGCCGCGCTGCCCGAGGAGATGGCCGGCCCCTACCGCGAGCAGCTGGTGCGGCTGCAGGAGGCCGCTCCCCCCATGCCGGTCTCCGCGGTGCACGCGGTGCTCGCCGGCCAGCTCGGCGCGGACTGGCGGGACCTCTTCACCTCCTTCGACGACGAGCCGGTCGCGGCGGCGTCGGTGGGCCAGGTGCACCGCGCCGTGTGGACCGACGGGCGCGACGTGGCCGTCAAGGTGCAGTACCCCGGCGCCGGGGCCGCCCTGGTCTCCGACCTCAACCAGGTGGCCCGGGTGGTGAAGGTCTCCGCGGGGTGGGTGCCCGGTCTGGACGTGGGGCCCGTCCTCGACGAGCTCAAGGAGCGCGTCGCGGAGGAGGTCGACTACCTGTGGGAGGCCGCGGCCCAGGAGGGCTTCGCGGCCGCCTACGCCGGCGACCCGCACGTCGCGGTCCCCGCGGTGGTCGCCTCCAGCGAGAAGGTGCTGGTCACCGAGTGGCTGCCCGGGCGCCCGATGGCCGACGTCATCGCCCACGGCACGCAGGACGAGCGCGACGCCATGGCCAGCCAGTACCTCGAGTTCCTCGTCGCCAGCCCGCAGCGCTCCGGCCTGCTGCACGCCGACCCCCACCCCGGGAACTTCCGCCTCACCGACGACGGCCGCTTCGGGGTGCTGGACTTCGGCGCCGTGGCGCGCCTGCCCGACGGCACCCCGTCGGCCATCGGCACGCTGCTGTCCCTGGGGCTGGACGGCGATGCTGACGGCGTGGTGGCCGGCCTGCGCGCCGAGGGGTTCATCCGGGACGGCATCGACGTCGACCCGGGCGACCTGCTCGACTACCTGACGCCGTTCCTCGAGGTGCTCCGCCACGACGAGTTCCGGTTCGACCGCGCCTGGATGCAGTCGATGTTCGCCTACGTCAACGACGTGAACCGGCCCGAGTGGTGGGTCTCGCTGAAGCTCAACCTGCCCCGTGAGTACGTCCTGATCTGGCGGGTGTGGCTGGGCGGCATCGGCGTGCTCTCCCAGCTGGGCGGCGTCATCCCCGCGTTCCACATCTTCGACGCCGACCTGCCGGGGTTCGCCCTCGAGGACGGCCTCGCGCCCGCCGAGGGCTGAGGCCGCGCGTCAGCCCACCGGGTCGAGCGGGGAGCGGGCCCGCGAGAGCACGGTGACGGGCACGCCTCCGGCGAGCTCGTCGACCGAGGCGGGCACCATCGGCACGTCGAGGACGACGGAGAGCTGGACCTGGGCGCTGATCCCGTCCGGGCTGCCGGTGAGCGGGCCGACCTCGAGGGTGGGGAAGTCCTCGGCGGCCCCGCCGGCGACGAGGGCCTCCTCCACCGCCGCGACGACGGAGCCGTCGGTCAGCGGCGGCGCCCCGCCCGAGGCGCCCACGGCGTAGTAGCCGGGCTCGTCGAGGGCCTGGCTGGCTTCGAGGGCCGCGGCGTCGGCGACGGACAGCAGGCGGTGGCGCGCGCTCTGCACCGCGGCGATGCCGCCCACCACCCCGACCAGCAGCGCGATGACCACGAAGTACCCCAGGACGAGCACCGTGATGCGGCCCTCGTCGCCGCGGGGCGCCATCAGGGAGCCGTCGGTGGCGCGAGGTAGCGGTCGACCGCGGCGCTGGAGCGCGAGCTCACGCGCACCGCCGCGGGCACCACGGCGCCGACGCCGGCCGGGACCCCCGGCACGGCGACGTCGTAGGAGACCTCCACGAGCACCCGCGCCCCCGGTGAGGTGCACGGCGCCGGGGTGCAGGCGGCGCTCACGTCCGCGCCGGCGCCGTCGTCGAACCCCTGGTCCGCCAGCGACAGGGCCACAGCGGCCTCCACCACCTCCGGGGCCGCGGGGTTCGCCGCCACCGAGCGGGCAGCGGCGCGCGCCCCGGCGTCGACCGCGAAGGCCCCGGCCTGGACGCGGGCGACGACCACCACGAGGTGGACCAGCGGGAGGAGCATCACGAGCCCGACGGCGAGGAGCTCCACGACAGCGCTCCCCCGCTGAGCCGAGCCGCCACCGCGGGCGTCGGGGCTGTCGCAGCCCCTCACGGCTGTGTCGGTGTCGGTGTCGGTGGCGGTGGTAGGAGACCTCGGCCGCTCACGGTCACGGTCGTCGCCGTCCCCGCGAACCCCACCACCGGGAGCGGGGCCCGGACGGTCGTCTCGAGCGCCGGCAGCCCGCCGACGGAGGTCGCGGCGACCCTCACGTCGGTGGCGTAGCGGGGGTCGAGCCGTTCCGCGATCAGCTCGCGGGTGCGCTGCGCGCCGTCCGCCGGGGTGCGGTCGGCGAGCGCCCCGTGCCGCGCGCCCTCGGACGCCGCGTCGAGGAGCACCGTGCGCACGTGCAGCGCGAGGGACAGCTGGACGAGGGACGCGAAGACCAGCGTCACGAGCGCGGCCACCGCCACGTGCTCGGCCAGGACGGAACCGCCGTCCGAGAGCCGCGCCCCGCTGCGCGCGGTGACGAGGGGCCGGAGCGCCACCGGGGCAGCCACCGGCTCAGCGCGCCCGGACGTCGGCCATCGCCTCGGTGAACATCTGCGTCAGCGCGGTGTCGGCCAGGGCCCACAGTGCGGCGACGAGGCCGGCGGTCATGAGCGTGACCAGCACCCAGCCGGGGACGTCGCCGCGGTCGTCAGGGATGGCGAGGGTGGCGCGGAAGCGGACCAGTGCGGTGATCATCGTGTTCTCCGGGGGACGCGGGGACGGGACGGGTGTTCGAGGGGTTGGCGGGAGGGGGTGCTCACCTGACCCCCGACAGGGCGGCCGCGCCGGGGAAGACGGCGAAGAGCACGGTCACGGGCAGCACGAGGAAGACGACCGGGATCATCATCTGGATCTCCTTCTTCCCGCCCGCCTCCATGAGCTGGCGGCGGGAGAGCTCGCGGACGTCCTGGGCCTGCGCGCGGAGCACCTCGGTGAGCGGGGTGCCGCGCTCCAGGGCGACCGCCATGCCGTCGACGAAGCGGCGCAGGGCGGGCACCGCGGTCCGCGCCGCGAGCCCCTCGAGGGCCGTCACGAGCGGGGCTCCGGCCCGCGCGTGGGCGAGGGTGGCGCGCAGCTCGCCAGCCAGCTCCCCGCTGGACGTGCTAGCGATCCGCTCCAGGGCGCCGACCGCTCCCTCGCCGGCCGCCACCGACAGGGCGAGCAGCTCCGCGACGGTGGGGAACTCCGTGAGGATCCGCTGCGTCCGCCGGGCGAGCGCCCGGCTGAGCGCCACGTCGCGCGCCACCGCCCCTGCCACGCCGCAGACCACGACGAGGAGCACCAGCGCCGGCACGGGGGCGCCGCGGGTCACCGCGAGCGTCCCGGCCACCACGGTCCCGACCAGCAGGCCCACGACGGCCAGCACCAGCTGCTCGGCGCGGAACTGCTCGAGCGTCGTGCTCGACCCGGCCTGGCGCAGACGGCGCGAGGTGGTCCTCGGCCCGCCCGCGAGCGCGTCGAGGAGCCGGTGGAGGCGACCCTCGCGGGAGACCGCCGGCGCGAAGAGCCGCAGCACCATGGCCCACTGCCCCTGGATCCCCCGGCCCTGCCCCAGCAGTCGCGAGCCGCGCGGCACGTCGCGCAGGTGCGGCGCCAGACGGTCCGCGAGCCGGGGGCGGCGCCCCAGGGGTGCGCCCACGAGCACGAGAACCGTGCCCGCGCCGGCGACGAGCCCCAGGGCCATGCCGGTGGCCGTGCCTCCCGCCACGAGGCTCACCGCATGACCCGTTCCTCGGAGGGGAGCCGGCCCAGCGCCAGCATCAGCCGGTAGGCCCCCAGCGACGCGCCGGCGCCGACCGCGAGGACGAGCACGCCGGCCGCGGAGTTGTAGGCCTCGACGGCCTCGCCCCGGGTGGCCAGCAGGGCGAGCACCGCCCACGGCGCGGCGACGGCGAGGCGGGCGCCGTTGACCGTCCACCCCTGGCGGGTCGCCAGCTCCGCGCGGGTCCTGGCGTCATCGCGCAGGAACGCCGACAGGGTCCGCAGCAGCCGGCCGAGGTCGCTCCCGCCGACCTCCCGGGTCAGCCGGAGCGACTCCACGACCCGGTCGCCGACGGGATCGGCGAGGCGGACCTTGAGGTCGTCGAGGCAGGCGACGAAGCGCCCGGAGGCGCGGTAGTCGTCGGCGAACACCGCGAAGGCCGGCCGCAGGGGCGCCGGCCCCCGGTGGCGCAGCGCCGCGAGCGCCTCGGGCAGCGAGAGGCCGGCGCGCACGCCGGAGGCGAGGTCGTCCACCGCCTCCGGCCAGGTGCCCCGCAGGTCCTCGCGCCGCCGGGCCGCGCGGGCGCGCACGGCCCGCACCGGCGCGGCGGCGGCGATGACGGCGAAGCACACGGCGATGGGCGGGGAGGAGGACACCGCGAGCGTCCCCGTCCCCACCAGCAGGCCGGCGAGGGCGGAGGCGGCCGCGAGCACGCCCGGGGAGAGGCCGTGGACGCCGGCGGCGGTGAGGTCGTCGCGCAGGCGGGCGCGCCAGCGCGCCGCGCCGCCGATGCGCTGCCCCGCCGGGCGGGCGGGCCAGCACGACCACCAGACGCAGAACAGGCCCACGCCGGCGACGAGGCCGAGGGTGGTGCCGCGCACCGGGCCCAGGACGTCCACGACGGAGCCCACGTCGCTCACGGCCCGTCAGCGACGAGGAGCGCCGCGACGTCGTGCCCAGCGCGGGCGAACCGGTCGGCGTGCGGCGGGAACCCGGAGGCGCGCACCAGCTCGCCGTCGACGGTGGTGAACAGGTCGCTCACCTCGACGACGTCGCCCTCGACGCGGCCGGGCACCGCGACCACCTCGCGGACACGACGCCGCCCGTCGGCGTCCAGCGCGGTGTGCACCACCACGTCCACCGACGCCGCCACCGTGGGAACCACGAAGCGGGCACCGACGTTGGCGCCGGCGAGGAGCGGCAGGGTGCACAGCTTGGTGATCGCCTCCCGCGCCGAGTTCGCGTGGACGCTGGCCATCCCGGGCAGCCCCGAGTTCAGGGCGATGAGCAGGTCGAGGCACTCCTCCTGGCGGACCTCGCCGACGACGATGCGGTCGGGGCGCATCCGCAGGGCCTCCTTGACCAGGCGGCGCAGCGGGATCTCCCCGGTGCCCTCGAGCGAGGGCTGCCGGCACTGGAGGGCCACGACGTCGCGCAGGGGGATCTTGAGCTCGAAGACCTCCTCGCACGAGATCACCCGCTGCCGGGGCGGGACGGCGGCTGCCAGGCAGTTGAGCAGGGTGGTCTTGCCGGCCTGGGTACCGCCGGACACGATCACGTTCAGACCGGAGGCCACCGCGGCCTCGAGGAAGCGGGCCGCCTGCGCGGAGAGGGTGCCGAGCCCGACGAGGTCGTCGAGCCGGGAGGCCTTGACCACGAACTTGCGCACGTTGACCGCCCAGTGCCGACGGGTGACGTCCGGGATCACCACGTGCAGTCGCGAGCCGTCCTCGAGGACGGCGTCGACGAAGGGGCTGGACAGGTCCACCCGCCGCCCGGTCCCCTTGAGCATCCGCTCGACCAGCTCGGCGACCTGCTCGGCGGACAGGATGGTCGTCGTCAGCTCGCTGCGTCCTCCGCGGGCGACGAAGACCATGCCCGGCTCGTTGATCCAGACCTCCTCCACCTCGGGGTCGTCGAGGTAGGGCTGGAGCGGGCCCAGACCGCAGACCGCGTCCAGCACGGCCTGCTCGAGCCGCGCGGGGTCCCCGATGGCGGGCAGCAGCCCGTCCAGGGAGCGCTCCGTGTAGTCGGCCATGACGTCGGCGACCACCGCGCGCACGTCCGCGAGGTCCCTGGCCGGGTCGAGCGAGCGCAGCCGCACCAGCTGGCGCACCTCGTCCTCGACCACCCGCACGGCGGAGACGGAGCGAGCGGGCGCCGCGCTGCGGCCAGGTCGCGTCGCCGCGGAGGTGGTGCTCATCGTCGGCTCCCCTCGACCGGTCGTCGGTGCGGTGATCACGTCCAGCGCGCCGGACGCTAGGCCCTGGCGAGCGCCTTCCCCCTCCCTGAGAGGGCGCCTGTGGACAAGTCACCCCTGGTCGGCGCCCCGCACCGACGGTGCGTACCGCCCGCGTCGTCGGAGGGTGACGGTGCGACGGGTCCGTCCACAGCCGAACGGGTGAGGGCCGGGCGAGCGGTTCTCGGGAGGTCAGGGTCGGGACGTGCACCTCGTCCTCTCCCTCACCGCAGCCGCGGCACGCCCCGACGGCGTGAC
>JARICT010000063.1 GCA_029257185.1 Quadrisphaera sp. | reverse complement strand
TGATGCCGTCGAAGTTCACCTCGACGGCCTCGAGGTCCACCATGTCCGCGACGATCGGGTGCGTCGACGGCAGCTGGTCCTGGCGGTAGGCCCACGCCTTCTCGTAGGAGGCGAAGGTGGTCCACGCCGACGTCCACCGGGTGCTCTCGGCCATCGCGAGCACGGAGGCGTAGCTCGCGAAGGACTCGTTCAGCCAGAGGTCGTCCCACCACACCATGGTCACGAGGTCCCCGAACCACATGTGCGCGAGCTCGTGGAGGATCGTCTCGGCGCGCCGCTCGACGGTGGCCCCGGTGGGCTGGGAGCGGAAGACGTAGGTCTCGACGAACGTCACGGCGCCGGCGTTCTCCATCGCCCCGGCGTTGAACTCCGGGACGAAGAGCTGGTCGTACTTGGCGAAGGGGTAGGGCCGGTCGAACCAGTCCTCGAAGAAGGCGAACCCGTCGCGGGTGATCGCCATGATCTCCTCGGCGTCGACGTGCTCGGCCAGCGAGGCGCGGGCGAAGACGCCGAGGGGGACGGTCCGCCCGTCGCTCGACGTCAGCTCGCCGCGCACCACCGTGTACGGGCCCGCGACGATCGCGGTGACGTAGGAGGGCAGGACCGGGGTGGTCTCGAACGCCCAGGTGGCGGCGCCCTCGCCGGCCGGCGTGGGGGTGGGCGTCGGCGAGACGGACACGACCTCCCAGTGGGCCGGAGCGGTGACGGTGAACGTGAACGTCGCCTTGAGGTCCGGCTGCTCGAAGACCGTGAACACCCGCCGTGAGTCCGCCACCTCGAACTGGCTGTAGAGGTAGGTCGCGTCGTCGACGGGGTCGACGAAGCGGTGCAGCCCCTCGCCGGTGCTCGAGTAGGCGCACTGCGCGACGACGTCGAGGGTGTTCTGCGCCGCCAGCCCGTCCAGGCGGATGCGCGCACCGTCGAAGACGTCCGCGACGGCCAGCGCCTCGCCGTTCAGCTCGATCGACGCCACCGAGCTCGCGGCGAGGTCGACGAAGGTCGAGGCACCCACCTCGTTCGCGGTGAAGGAGACGCGGGTGCGCGAGCCGAAGGTGGGGCCGGGCGACGTGAGGTCGAGGTCCACCGCGTAGGAGCCGACGGTGAGCAGGGCCGAGCGGCTGCGCGCCTCCTCCCGGGTGAGGTTCAGCTGCTCGGAGGTGGCGGTGTACGTGGAGGCGGTGTCGGCGGTGTCGGGCACCCGGGGAATGCTGCCACGGCGCTGCGCGGTTGGCGCCACCGTGACCTCCACCGCTGACAGCGCCCCCACCACCCGCGTGCAGTTCTGGTTCGACCCGATCTGCCCCTGGGCCTGGATGACCTCCCGGTGGATGCTCGAGGTCGAGAAGATCCGCGACGTCGACATCGAGTTCAAGGTCATGTCCCTCGCCGTCCTCAACGAGGGACGGGACCTCGACGCCGACTACATGGCGAAGATGGAGCGCGCCAAGGCGCCCGTCCGCGTCGTCGTCGCGGCGAACGAGCTGCACGGCGCGCAGCGCCCGGGTCTGATCCGCGACCTCTACACCGCGATCGGCACGCGCATCCACCCCGGTGGCGAGGGCGACTACGACAAGGCCGTCGCCGGGGCGCTGGAGGAGCTGGGGCTGCCCGCGGACCTGGCTCGCCACGCCCTCTCCGAGGACTACGACCAGGTGCTGGAGGCCAGCCACCACGAAGGCATCGACCGCGTCGGCGACGACGTCGGCACCCCCGTCATCGCCGTCTCGAACCCCGACGGGAGCGACGGCCCCGCCTTCTTCGGACCCGTGATGACCCCGGCGCCGAAGGGCGAGGAGGCCGGGGCGGTCTGGGACGGCGTGCTCGCGGTCTCCCGCTACGAGGGCTTCTACGAGCTGAAGCGCTCGCGCGGCGTCGGGCCGATCTTCGACTGAGACCTCCCCGGTCGTCGCCGAGGTGGCACGCGGAGGAAGGATGTCGGTGCCGGCTGACACACTGGTCGCATGCGCGTCCACCTCGGCGGAGACCACGCCTCGTACGAGCTGAAGAACCACCTCGTGGCGCACCTGAGGGCCGCCGGCCACGAGGTGACCGACCACGGGCCCCACGAGATGGACCCCGTGGACGACTACCCCGTCTTCGTCCTCCCCGCAGCGCTCGCCGTGAGCGAGGACCCGGACTCCCTCGGCATCGTCACCGGCGGTTCCGGCAACGGCGAGCAGATCGCCGCCAACGCGGTGCCCGGCATCCGGGCGGCCCTGGGTTGGAGCGTGGAGACCGCGACGTTGGCCCGGGCCCACAACGACGCACAGGTGCTCGGCGTGGGCGCCCGGATGCACACCCTCGACGACGCGACCGCGATCGTCGAGGCCTTCCTCGCCGAGCCCTTCACCGGCGAGGAGCGCCACGCGCGCCGCATCGAGATGCTCACCGCGTACGCGCAGGACGGCACCCTGCCGCAGGGCGGGGACGCACCTGCCGCCGGGCACGGGGCCTGATGCCCGAGGGTCACACCCTCCACCGGCTCGCCGGCGCGCTGCAGGCGTCCTTCGCCGGGCGCGTCGTGAGCGCGAGCAGCCCCCAGGGGCGCTTCAGCGGTGGCGCCGCGCTCATCGACGGCGAACGCCTGGTCGGCGCCAGAGCCCACGGCAAGCACCTCTTCGTGGACTTCGCCCCGGCCGACGCGCCGTGGCCCCCCGACCGCCGCGCCCCGAGCGGAGAGGACCGTCGGGTCCTGCACGTCCACCTCGGTCTGTACGGGAAGTTCGCGCTCGGTGACGACGACGCCCCCGAGGAGCGGGGAGCGTTGCGGCTGCGCCTGCTGGCGCGCGACGGTGAGCAGCGCCCCTGGGGCGACCTGCGCGGTCCCACCGCCTGCGAGGTCCTCGAGCCGGACGAGCTGTCGATCCTCGAGGCGCGCCTGGGACCCGACCCCCTGGCACCGGACCCCCGCGGGGAGGGCCGCGCGGCCTTCGTCGCGAACCTGCGGCGCTCGCGGTCGGCCATCGGAGGTCTGCTCATGCGCCAGGACCTCGTGGCCGGCATCGGCAACATCTACCGCGCCGAGCTGCTCTACCGCGCCGGGGTCAACCCCTTCACCCCCGGCCGCGAGGTGCCGGAGCAGGTGCTGGGAGCCATGTGGGACGACCTCGTGGTGCTCATGCGCGCCGGCGTCTCCTCCGGGCGGATCGTCACCACGCAGCCGCGCCACCGCCTGGACGACGCGGGCAGGAGGACCCGAGCGCGCGAGGGCGCCAGCTACGTCTACAAGCGCACCGCCAAGCCCTGCCGCGTCTGCGGCGCGCCCGTCCTCGGGGGAGAGATGGTCGCGCGGACCATCTTCTGGTGCCCGGACTGCCAGCAGGAGCACCGCGAGGGCGCGACGCCGACCAGCCCGCTGGCCACGACATGAGCGCTCGGCCCCAGACTCCAGCCCAGCGCCCCCACGGTCGCTACCGTCGACAGGTGCCAGCAGCGGTGGAGGACCAGGGGACGTCGCGACGGGGCGCCGACGACGGCGGGGTCCGCCGCGCCGACCGCCTGGTGCGGCTGCGTCGGCGCATCGACCGGATCGCCCGCCCCCGCACGGTGCCCCGCCAGGCGCTCGCGCTGCTGTGGCTCACCGGGCTCGCACTGGTCGTCTCCGTGCTCTCCGCCAGCGTCCCCGACTGGGTCCCCGCCTCGTCGATGATCGTCGTGCTGCTGCTGGGCGGCTTCCTGCTGCGGCTGCGCGGGATGCTGCTGCTCTACCTCGTGGCCGCGGCGGGGCTGCTGTGGGTGCAGAGCCAACGCCTGGACTCCGTCATCGTGCCGGGCACCGTGGTGCTCATCGGCGTCATCGCCCTCCTCGTCGCGATCTGGGTGCGCAGCCGCGAGTCGCTCGGCCTCCAGGGCACCCGCGGCGACGTCATGCTCGTCAACCTCCGCGACGCCCTCACCGGCCTGGGGGCGGTCCCGCCGCTGCCCGAGGGCTGGCACCTCGAGGTGGAGCTGCGACCCGCCTACGGGGACAGCTTCTCCGGCGACCTGGTCGTCATCTTTGCCGGCGGCGTGGACGACGACGCGCCCGACGGCCCCGGCGTGGACGCCCTCGAGGTCGGGGGGCCGCGCCCGCGGGGCGTGGACGACGGGGCCGGCGCGCCCGGCCGCCGGCTCGAGGTGGTCCTCGTGGACGTGTCCGGCAAGGGGGACCAGGCCGGCGCCCGTTCCCTGTCGCTCTCCGGCGCCCTCGGCGGTCTGCTGGGAGCGGTGTCCCCGGCACGGTTCCTCCCCATGGCGAACCGCTACCTGCTGCGCCAGGACTGGCACGAGGGCTTCGCGACGGCCGCCCACGTGAGCCTCGACATGACCACCGGTGCCTACCGGGTGGCCTCGGCCGGGCACCCGCCGGCGACCACCGGCGTGCGGGGGCGGCCGTGGCGCCTGCTCGACGGCGAGCACGGGCCCGCCCTCGGCCTGCTCCCCGGAGCGGAGTTCCCCTGCACCACCGGCCACCTCGGCTCCGGAGAGGCGCTCGTCCTCTACACCGACGGCCTCGTCGAGACGCCCGGCGGTGACCTCTCCGACGGCATCGACACCCTGGTGGCACAGGTCTCCGCCGAGGGAGGGAAGGGTTTCGAGCGCGGCGCTGCTGCTCGTGTGGTCGACGCACTGGCTGCTGACGAGAGCGACGACCGGACGCTCGTGCTGCTCTGGCGCGACTGAGCCGGCCCGTCTCCACCGCCGAGCACCGGTGCACGGCCGTTGTCCGCCCCACCTCGACCTACCTCCTCGGGAGACCCTCTGTGCTGACCGTCAACGCCCGCGCCACCCCCGGCCCGGGCGAGCCCTTCGAGCCCGTCACCATCGAGCGCCGCGACGTCGGCCCGACCGACGTGCTCATCGACATCGCCTACGCCGGCATCTGCCACTCCGACATCCACACCGGCCGCGGCGAGTGGGGCCCCGTGCACTACCCGATGGTCACCGGCCACGAGATCGCCGGGACCGTCTCCGCCGTCGGCTCCGAGGTCACCGGCTTCAGCGTCGGCGACCACGCGGGCGTCGGCTGCATGGTCGACTCGTGCCGCGAGTGCGACATGTGCCTCGCCGGCCGCGAGCAGGACTGCCGCAAGGGCAACGTCGGCACCTACGACGGGGTGCTCGACGGCAAGCCCACCGACGGCGGGTACAGCGAGAAGATCGTCGTCGACGAGAGCTTCGCGCTGCACGTCCCGGACGGGATCGCGCTGGAGGAGGCGGCCCCGCTGATGTGCGCCGGGATCACGCTGTACTCCCCGCTCAAGCACTGGGGCGCCGGGCCCGGCAAGCGCGTCGCCATCGTCGGGATGGGCGGGCTCGGCCACGTCGGCGTGAAGATCGCCGCCGCGATGGGCGCGGAGGTCACCGTGATCAGCCGCACCCGCAGCAAGGAGGAGGACGGGAAGGCCTTCGGCGCCGACCACTACGAGGCGACGAGCGAGGAGGGCACCTACAAGCGGCTCGCGAACAGCTTCGACCTCATCGTCTCGACCATCTCGGCGGCCAACGAGGTCGTGGACTACCTGAAGATGCTCGACGTCGAGGGCACGTTCGTCACCGTCGGCGCCCCGCCCGAGCCGTTCACGGTGCCGGCGTTCGCGCTCATCGGGGGCCGGCGCTCCATGGCCGGGTCGAACATCGGTGGCATCGCCGAGACCCAGGAGATGCTCGACTTCTGCGCCGAGCACGGCATCGGGGCCACCGTCCAGGTCATCGACGCCGACCAGATCGACGAGGCGTGGGACAAGGTCGTGGGCTCTGACGTGCGCTACCGGTTCGTCATCGACACCGCGACCATCGCCGCCTGAACCACCGTCAGGAGCCGCTGCTGGCGGCGCCGGGCACGTCCGGCGCCGCCAGCACGCTCCGGGTCCTCGAGAGCCCCACGGTCAGCGCGGCGGCGAGGACGAGGAACGCTGCCGTCGCCATGACCACGCCCGTCCACCCCGAGCGCTCCCAGGCGACCCCGCCGATGCCGCCGCCGACCGACGCGCCCAGGTAGTAGCCCACCAGGTACAGCGACGAGGCCTGGCCCGCCGAGCGCCCCCGTCCGGCGGCGCGCACGGCGACCCACCCGCTGGACACCCCGTGGGCGGCGAAGAACCCGACGGTCGCCACCGCCATGCCGGCGACGACCAGGGCCAGCGGGGCCGTGAGGGTGAGCGCCACGCCACCGGCCAGCACGAGGACCGCCACGAGCACCACGGAGCGTCGCCCCCGGCGCGCCGCGAGCCGGCCGGCACGGGCCGAGCTCACGGACCCGAGCGCGTAGAGGAGCACCACGAGCCCGGCCCCGCCGGCGCTCAAGCCGTAGGGCTGGCTCTGGAGGCGGAAGGCGATCGGGTTCCACAGCGTGAAGAAGGCCCCCATCAGCGCGAACGCCAGGCCGTACAGGGCCAGCAGCGCCGGGTCCCTCAGGACGCCCGCGGTGCGGTGGCCCAGCGCGCGCAGCCCGGCGGTCGCGGGCACGAAGCGTCGCGAGGCGGGGAGCAGGCGCCACGCGACGACGGTCCCGGCCGCCGCCATCAGCCCGACCCCCCCGAGGCCGGCGCGCCACCCCCACAGCTCCGCGAGCCCCGCTGCCAGCAGACGTCCGGCCATCCCCCCGAGGGCGTTGCCGCCGATGTACAGGGCGATCGCCGGGCCTCCCGCCGCGGGCGAGAGCTCCTCGCGCAGGTACGCGACCGCCACCGCGATGAGCCCGGCGAGGCTCACGCCGAGCAGCGCCCGCATCACCTCGAGGGCGGGCCACGTCGGAGCCAGCGCGCAGCCCAGCCCCAGCGCGGTGGAGGTGGTGAGGGCGGCGCGGATGAAGGCCGTGCGCCCGAAGCGGTCCGAGAGGGGGGCGGCGACGAGGACGCCGAGGGCGAGAGTGGCGGTGCTGAGCGAGATGGCGAGGCTGGAGCGGCCGGCGCCGATGTCGAAGTCCGCGGCCAGCAGCGGCAGGAGCGGCTGAGGTGAGTGGAGCAGGCCGAACGAGCCCACCGCGGCGACGAACAGCGCCAGGGACGTGCGCCGCAGCTCCGGGGACCCCGGCCGGTGGCCCTCCGGCAGCACGTCGCTCACCGGGACAGCGTGCCCGGCTGCGCGCGACCGCTGGCGGGCAGGCCTCTCGCTCGGCTGCCCTGCTCGACCGTCCTGCTCAGCCGTCCTGCTCAGCCGTCCTGCTCGGCCGTCCTGCTCAGTCGTCCTGCTCGGTGACGGTGGCCGGACCTCCTCCACCGTGGACTGGGGACGCTCCACCGCGTGGAGGGCGCCGCCACCGTCGAACGGGGACGTCCCGCCGCGCTGCGAGGCGCCCTGGCGCGGTGGCGGGTCCCCGGTCGGGCGCGGCGGTTCAAGGGCCTGACCGAGGCTGACGGACAGCGGAGCGAGGGCGCCCACGTCCTGGTGACGACAGCGCCGAGTCGGCCAACGGTGCACGATCACGCCTCGAGCTGAAAGGGCGCCTCCAGCCCGGGGAACATGGGGAAGTGGCGGACGTCCAACGTGGCCAGCACGTGGCCGCTGTCCAGGGCCGTCGCGGCGACGAGGTAGTCCGCCACCGAGATCGCGGCGTGCGAGCGTCGATAGGTGCGCCCGAGCTCGCCGGCACGCTCGGCGATCTCCCGAGTCACCGGCAGGCAGCCCAGCGAGCGCAGCAGCCGTCGGACCTCCACCTTCTCGGGGGCCCTCATGCCGCCGACGACCTCCGCCACGCTCACCGCGCTGATCGACACCGGTCCGTCCTGGCGGGCCTGCTCCAACCACCCGCGAGCGTGAGGGTGACCGCGCAGGTGAGCGATGAGGACGTCGGAGTCGACGACGGTCATACGGCCCACAGCCGCTGGAGGTGGGCGTCGCGCTCGGTGAGGCTCCGCTCAGCGTCCTTCACATCATCGTCACGCAACGCCCCGAACGACTCGGTGATGGCGAGCAGCGCATGTGCCTGCTCGGCGTCACGGGCCGCGAGGCCCGCATCGATGAACCGCCGGACGACCTCGGACCGGGGGACGCCCTGGGCCGCCGCCAGCTCGTCGAGGGCGGTCGTCTGGCGGTCCTCGAGGTAGATGTTGGTCCGTTGCATACACCGCACCATACGCCGCCGGGGCGCCAGCGGTCAGGATGCTCCATGACCCAGATCAGCGTCTACGGCCAGCGTCACGTCCTCGCACCGTTGCGGGCTCGGTGGCTCCGTCTCTTCGCCGACGCGGCGGAGCACCTGGGCGTCCAGCCGGTGGACCTGGAGATCGGCCTCCTCGAGACACCGCGCCACGACTGGGGGATCCGGGGGCTCCCCGGCGACGAGCTCGCGCTGGCCTACGAGGTGCAGCGGTGAGCGGCGCTGAGCGGCGGCTGATCCCCTCCGGGTCACCGTGGGAGGCGCCCGTCGGGTACTCGCGCGCCGTGCGGGTCGGCTCCGTGGTCGCCGTCGCGGGCACCACCGCGGCCGTCCAGGGTGAAGGACCGGTCGGAGGCGACGACCCCTACGAGCAGGCCCGCGAAGCCCTCCGACGCATCGCGGGAGCGCTCGCGGAGGCCGGCGCCAGCATCGACGACGTGGTGCGCACCCGCATCTACGTCACCGACATCAGCCGATGGGCCGACGTCGGTCGTGCCCACGGCGAGGTCTTCCGCGACGTCCGGCCGGCCTCCACGATGGTGGAGGTCCGTGCGCTCATCGACCCGGCCCTCCTGGTGGAGATCGAGGCCGACGCCGTGGCCACCTGACGGCCGGTCCCTGCTGCAGGCCACCAGCCCTTGCTGCCCCGGTCCGGGGCCCGGCGGGCGCTGCTCGGTCTCCAAGGGCCGTAGCCGCTCGATCACCGGCGGTCCTTCGAGGCCCCTCTCCGGATCACGATGTTCAGGCGGCCGGCGGTGAGGCTGGCCACCGTGCGCTGGCGGTCCCCGTCGTCGCTGGCGTCCGGGTCGTGACGACCGTTCGCCGAGCCGTGGTCGGACGCCGGTTCGATGCCACGGACCGAGCCGTCGCCGTCCGGAGTCGTGGCCGGTGCTGGCTGCTGCCGAGCGTCGTCCCACTCGCCGTCGTCCCGCCTGCCACCGACGCGTCCGTCACCGGCTCGCCCGCCACGGAACCGCCCGCCGTTGCCTCGCACGGCGCCACCGTCCCTCACTGGGACGCCCCGCACCGCCGCGGTGCTCGCGGCCCCGGCGCCGACCGGCTCGCGGTCCTCCGCGCGCTCGCGGCCTCGGCGCTCCCGCCGCTCGCGCTCGGCGATCTCGGCGGCGACGCTCGCCTTGGCCGCCGCGACCGTCTCGGCGTGGGCGGCGCGCCGCTCCTGCCACTGCCCCGTGCGCCGGCGCAGGCCGTCGACCAGGCTGTAGACGACCGGGATGACGAAGAGCGTCAGCAGCGTCGAGCTGAGCAGCCCGCCGATGACCACGGTCGCCAGGCTCGCGGACAGGATCGCCCCACCGGAGAGGCCGAGCGCCAGCGGCGCGAGCGCGAGCATGGTCACCACGGCCGTCATGAGGATCGGCCGCACCCTGACCAGCCCCGCGTCGACCAGCGCCTCGTGGGTGCTCTCGCCACGCTGCTTGTTCCGCTGCACCCGCTCCAGCAGCACGATGGCGTTGGTCACGACGATGCCGATGAGCATCAGCACCCCCAGCAGCGCGGGGAGGTCGAGCGCGCGCCCGGTGGCCAGCAGCAGCGGGAAGGCGCCGATGGCCGCCAGCGGCAGCGTGGTGAGGATGACCAGCGGCACCACGAGGCTGCCGAAGGCCACCACCATGATCAGGTACACCAGGGCGACCGCGACCAGCATGGCCACCAGGAGCGAGGAGAAGCTGTCGTCCTGCAGGTCGGCCGCCCCGCCGACGGTGACGTCGACGCCGTCGGGGACGTCGAGGTCGTCCACGGCGTCCTGCACCGCCGTGGTGGCCGCGCCGGTCTGGCCCTCGTCGATCATGCCGGTGGCCTCTGCGGAGCGGTCTCCGTCGGTCCGGGTGACGGCGGTCGCCGCGTCGTCGGTGCGGACCTCCGCGACGTCACCGACCGTCAGGCCCGGGGCGATCGGCAGGGCCGCGAGCTGGTCGGCGCCGGCCACCGCTGCCGGGTCCACGGAGACGACGACGTCACGCTGGTCGCCGTCGAGCGTCACCGTGGTCGCCGTCGCCGGGTTCAGCGTCGACTGGAGCAGCCCCGCGACCGCGGTGGGGCTCAGGCCCACGGCGCTCGCGCCGGCGTCGTCGACGTCCACCACCAGCTCGGGGCGGGACTCGACGAGGTTCGAGGACACGTCGCTCAGCTCGTCCACGTCGTCCATGGCGCCGCGCACCTCGCGGGCGGTGTCGGAGACGGCGTCGAAGTCCCGCCCGGTGACCACCACGGAGAGCTGGTCGGAGGTCGGTGACCCGCCGACGGCGGCGATGGAGCCCTCGAGCCCCGCGTCGTCGACGGCCGCGTCGAAGGCGTCGGTGAGGTCCTCGCTCGCGTCCTCGTCGGCGTCGTCGGCCAGCTGGACGTCGATGGTGGCGGTGCTCGGCCCGCCACCGCCGCTGGCCAGGCTCGCGAGCCCGCCCGGCTCGGACCCGACGACGGTGGTGTACCGCTCGACGCCGTCGGAGTCGGCGACCACCTGCTCGACCTCGGCGACCTGGTCCGCCGTCGCCTGGAGGCTCGTGCCGGGCGGGGCGCTGACCTGGGCCTGCAGCTGGGTGACCTCGCTCGCGGGGAACAGCGAGGTGTTGAGGCCGAGGATCGAGACCGACGAGCCGGCCAGCAGGAGCAGGGCGCCGACGATGGTGAGGGCGCGGTGGCGCAGCACCCACAGCAGCGGGGGCCGGTAGGCGCGGCGCAGCACCGTGTCGCGGGCCACGCCGTCGTCGTCCTCGTCACCGCCGTGCGCGGGCGCGGCCCGGGACCTCAGGAAGGTCTGGGCCAGCACCGGCACCACGGTGACGGCGACGAGGAGGGAGCCGAGCAGCGCGAAGGTGACGGTGAGGGCGAACCCGGTGAAGATCGACCCGACCAGCCCCCCGGCGAAGGTCAGCGGGAGGAAGACGGCCACCGTGGTGAGGGTCGAGGCGGTGATCGCCGGCACCATCTGGCTGGTGCCCTCGATGACGGCCCGGCTGCGCTCGACGCCCCTCTCGAGGAGGCGGTGGATGTTCTCGAAGACCACGATCGAGTCGTCGATGACGCGGCCCGCGGCCACCGACAGCGCGCCGATGGTGAGGATGTTGAGGGAGATCGACTGCGCCTGCATGAGGATGAAGGCGATCAGCAGCGACAGCGGGATCGAGATGCCCGTCACCAGGGTGCCGCGGCCGCTGCGCAGGAACACCACGATGGCGACGACGGCCAGCGCCACCCCGAGGAGCGCGTCGCGGGCCAGCTCGGAGATGCCGTCGGTGATCAGCGGGGCCTGGTCCAGGACCACCGAGGTGGTCACCCCCGACGGTGCGGCGGTGTCCTCGACCGCCTCCTCGACGGCGGCGACCGTGTCGACGGTGTTGGCGTCCTGGTCCTTGGTGGCCGAGAGGGTCACCGACGGGTCGCCGTCGGTGCGGCTCAGCGTCTGGCCCGAGCCCGCATCGGTCAGCTCGACGGTTCCGAGGTCCGCCAGCCGCGGGACCTCACCGCCGGGCGCCGGCGCAGCGCTGCCCGGCACGGGGACCTCGCGGACCTGGTCGAGGTCGTCGATGCCGGTGGCCACGCGCACGGGCAGCTGCGTGCCGTCGGCCACGACGCCGCCGACGGGGGTGGACAGGTTGGCCGCCTCCAGGGCGGTGGTGACGTCGCGCGCGCTCACGCCCGCCTGCGCCAGCATCGCCGGGTCCAGCGTGACGCCGACCACGCGGCTGCCCTCGCCCGCCACGGTGACCTCGCCGACGCCGTCGGCGCCCTCGACGGCCGGCTGGAGCTGTTCGCGGACGTAGTCGTCGACCAGCTGCGCGTCGTCACCGGAGACGGCGAGGGTGTAGATGGGGAACGAGTCGGGGTTGATGCGCTGGACGGCCGGCGTCGCCACCCCGTCGGGCAGGCTGATCTCGTCCAGCGCGGCGCGCAGGTCGGCGGCGCGCGCGTCCATGTCGGTGCCGAACTCGTACTGGGCGACGACCAGCGCGGCCCCGCCGAGGCTCGTGGACTGGACCGTGTCGAGGTCCGTGGCGGACTGCAGCGCCTGCTCGACGGGGGTGGTGACGTCCGCCGCGACCGTCTCGGGGGAGGCGCCGGGCTCGACGGCGCTGACCACGAGCACGGGAGCGTCCAGCGAGGGGAAGAGCTCCTGCTTCAGCGAGGCGATGGCGAACACCCCGCCGGCCACCAGCAGCACCACGAGCAGCAGCGTCACCGCCGTGAAGCGCAGCGAGAGGCGGACGAGTCCGGTCATGGGGGGTGGCTCCTGCGAGCTGGGGGCCCGGGAGCCCTGCGATCAGTGGGTCGACGTTCCCCTCCAACTTACCGACCGTCAAGTCACCATCGCCCGTCCGGTCGCCGGGCCCCACCCCGGGCCGGCCTCGTGGAGGCCCCGCGAGCGTGCCTTCCTGACGGTGCTCTACCTGCCGACCGGTAGGTGAGCGGTGGTAGCGTCGGTGATCCTCGGACGGGAGGCACCATGACCGCGACCGCCAGCCTGCCGAGCGTGACGCCCTCCACCCGGGACCGCATCCTCGAGGTGGCGCTCCGGCACTTCTCCGTGCACGGGTTCGACGGCACGTCGCTCCAGCAGGTCGCCGACGACCTCGGGCTGACCAAGGCCGCGCTCTACTACCACTTCCGCTCCAAGGACGCCCTCCTGGGTGCCGTGCTGGAGCCGGTCTTCGGCGACCTGGAGACGCGGCTGTCGGCGCTGGAGGAGGCGCGCGAGGCCTCCGCGGGGCGGCGAGGATGGCTCGACGACTACGTCGACTTCCTGCTGGAGCACCGCCGGACGCTGGCCTTCCTCAACCGCGACCTGTCGGTGCTCGGGCGCCCCGAGGTGCGCCGCCGGGGCGAGGCGCTGCGTGAGCGCGTGGACGGCCTGTGGGTGGGGAGCGACCTGGTCGAGCGTGAGCGCGTTCTCATCACCGTGGCGCTCGCGGGGATGCAGGGCGCCGTGGCGGCGCACCCGGACGCGGCCCCCGAGGTGCTGCGCGCGGCCGTCACCGAGGCGGCGACGGCGGTGCTGAGCACGCTGCAGCGCAGCAGCCCGGAGCGGTGAGAAGGGTGTCGCTGCGCGCTCAGGCCTGGAGCTGACGCCTCGAGGAGATCACCCCGGTGTCGAACCCCGCGAGGTGCAGCCCGCCGTGGAAGCGGGCGTGCTCGATCTTCACGCACCGGTCCATCACCACGTCCAGGCCCGCGGCCTCGGCGCGGCGAGCCACGTCCTCGTGCCACGACCCGAGCTGGAGCCACAGCGAGGACACCCCGCCGTCACCGGGCGTCCCGAGGGCGAACACCTCGTCCAGGACCTCGGGCAGGTCGGAGTCCTTGCGGAAGACGTCCACCATGTCCGGCACCACCGGCAGGTCGACCAGCGAGGGGTGCACGGGCTGCCCGAGGATCTGCGTCGCCCGCGGGTTGACGAAGAACACCTGGTACGGGGAGGACGAGAGCAGGTAGGTGGCCACGAAGTAGCTGGCGCGCGACGGGTTCTCCGACGCGCCGACGATGGCGATGCTCCAGGTGCGCCGCAGGAGCGTGAGCCGCTGCGGCGCGGTGGGGCCGGTCCAGGTGCGGGCCGGGGTGGCGGCGGTCGCGGTCATCTCAGGACTCCTTCGTGGCGGCGGTCAGCGCTTGGTCGAGGTCCCACCGGATGTCGTCGACGTCCTCGAGCCCGACGCTGATGCGCACCAGGTCCTCGCTGACCCCGCCGGCGGTGAGCTGCTCGGGGGAGAGCTGCTGGTGCGTCGTGGAGCCGGGGTGGATGACCAGGGTGCGGGTGTCGCCGATGTTGGCGACGTGGCTGGCGAGCTGGACGCTGTCGACGAAGCGGCGACCGGCGTCGCGCCCGCCCACCACCCCGAAGCTGAAGATCGACCCCGGCCCCAGCGGCAGGTACTTCCTCGCGCGCTGGTGGTGGGGGTGGGACTCCAGCCCGGCCCACGCCACCCACGCCACCCGGGGGTCGGCGTCGAGCCACTGCGCCACGGCGCGGGCGCCCGCGAGGTGGGCGTCCATGCGCTGCGGCAGCGTCTCGACGCCCTGGAGGAGCTGGAACGCGGACTGCGCCGAGAGGGTCGGGCCGGTGTCGCGCAGCTGCTCGGCCCGCAGCTTGGTGAGGAACCCGTACTCCCCGAAGTTCTGCCACCACGAGACGCCGTTGTAGGAGGCCACCGGCTCGGTCATCGAGGGGAAGCGCCCCGAGCCCCAGTCGAAGGTGCCGGCCTCGACCACCACGCCGCCCAGCGTCGTGCCGTGCCCGCCGAGGAACTTCGTCGCGGAGTGGATGACGATGTCGGCGCCGTGCTCGATCGGCCGCAGCAGGTACGGCGGCGTCCATGTCGAGTCCAGCACCAGCGGCACCCCGGCGGCGTGCGCGACCTCGGCGAGCCCGGCGATGTCGGCGATGTCCCCCGAGGGGTTCGCGATGGTCTCGGCGTACACCGCCTTGGTGTTCGGCCGGACGGCCGCGGCGAAGTCCGCCGGGTCGGTGCCACGCACGAACGTGGTCTCCACGCCGAAGCGGCGCAGCGTCACGTCGAGCAGCGTCAGCGTCCCGCCGTAGAGCTGCGACGTGGACACCACGTGGTCGCCGGCGCCGGCCAGCGCGGCCAGGGTGATGAACTCCGCCGACATGCCCGACGCGGTGGCGACCGCGCCGATGCCCCCCTCCAGCGAGGCCATGCGCTCCTCGAACGCCGCGACGGTGGGGTTGGCCAGGCGCGAGTACACGTTGCCGTACTTCTGCAGCGCGAAGAGGTTCGCGGCGTCGTCCGCGGACTCGAAGACGAACGACGTCGACGCGTAGATCGGCACGGCGCGGGCGCCGGTCGCGGAGTCCGGGGTGCCGCCGGCGTGCAGGGCACGGGTGCGGAAGCCGAAGGTGTGATCGGTGGGGTTCGTGGCCACGGTGCTCCAGTCGGGGTCTGTCAGGGATGGTGGCGTGCGGCGGCGCGTCAGGCCCAGCGCCGCAGCGCCCAGCGCTCGAAGAGCCCGACGAGCGCGTCGGTGAGGGTGCCGAGCAGCGCGAGCACGATGATCGCCAGCAGGATCCGGTCGGTCCGGCCGTTGTTGCCGCTGTCCTGCAGGAGGAAGCCGAGCCCCATCGTCGAGGCGATGAGCTCGGCCGCGACGAGGAACAGCCACGCCTGGGCGAGCGCGAGGCGCACCCCGGCGATGATCCCGGGCACCGCGGCGGGCAGCTGGACGGTGAGCAGCATGGCCACCCCGCGCAGCCCGAAGGCCCGCCCTGCCTCGACCAGGTGACGGTCGACGTGGCGCAGCGCGGACGCGGCGGTGGTGTACACGGGGAAGAACGCCCCGATGGCGATGAGGGTGATCTTGGAGTCCTCCCCGATGCCCATCCACAGGATCAGCAGCGGCACCCATGCCAGGCTCGGCACGGCGCGGAACGCCCCGATGGTCGGCGCGAGCAGACCGTCGGCCAGGCGCGAGAGCCCGACGACGGCGCCCGCCGCGAGCCCCAGAGCGGTCCCGACGACGAAGCCGACGACCACGCGCTGCGTCGAGATGGCGATGTAGGCCTGGAGCAGGCCACGCTCCCACAGGTCACCTCCCGCCGCGGCGACGACGAGGGGTCCCGGCAGCTGCACCCGGTTGTAGACCCCCGCGGAGACGACGCCCTGCCACAGCGCGAGCAGCGCCAGCGGGGCGATGAGCCCGAGGGCCAGCCGGGTGGCGCGCCGGCGCGAGGGCGTCCCCGCGCCGCCGGGCGCTCGCGGCGGCCGGCGGTCGACGCCGCTGGTGCCGCGGGAGGAGATGTCCACCTGCTCGTGGGCCGGCGGCGCGGCCGGTGCGCTCACGAGCCGGCCTTCTCGGCGGCCTCGTTCGCCAGGCTCGGCTCGAACAGCGTGTCCAAGGCCTCGTCGACCTGCCCCTGGTCGGCGACGTCGCCGTTGTCCACGAGGATCGGCCCGATCACCTCGAGCACCGCCTCCTGCGCCGCGCCCGGGGCCGGGTCGAGGTCGAGGGTGGTGCGCTCCAGCGTCGCCGTCGCGACCTCGAGGTCGATGCCGGAGACCTCGGCGAGGATCTCGGCGGTCTCCTCGGGGTTCTCCTGCGCCCAGGCGCGCGCCCGCTCGTAGGCGTCGACGACGCTCTGCGCCAGCTCGGGGGACTCCTCCAGGAAGGACTCGGTGGCGTTGAGGAAGCCGTAGGAGTTGAGGTCGACGTCCTCGTGGACGATCTTGTCGCCGCTCTCGGCCTCGGCGGCGGCCATGATCGGGTCCAGCCCGGCCCAGGCGTCGACCTGCTCGGTGTCCAGCGCGGTGCGGCCGTCGGCGTGCTGGAGGTTCACGACCTCGACGTCGGCGATGTCGACGCCCTCGGCCTCCAGGGCCTGCAGGAGGAAGAAGTACGGGTCGGTGCCGGTGGTCGCCGCGACCTTCTTCCCGACGAGGTCCTGCGGTCCGGTGATGTCGGAGTCGCCGCGGACCACCAGCGCCGACCAGCTGGGCTGGCTGTAGACGTCGACGGTCTTGATCGGCGAGCCGTTGGCCCGCGCGAGCAGCGCCGCCGACCCGGCGGTCGAGGCGACGTCGGCGGAGCCGGAGCGCAGCAGCTCGTTGGCCTTGTTGGAGCCCGCGGACTGGACCCACTCGACGTCCACGCCGTCCCCCTCGAGCTCCTGCTCGAGCCACCGCTGGTCCTTGATGACCAGGGAGAGCGGGTTGTAGGTGGCGAAGTCGACGGTGAGGGTGCTCGCCTGCGCGGCCGTCGCAGCGGGTTCGCCGGTGGATCCCTCCCCGGCGACGCACCCGCTCACGGCGAGCGTGAGGGCGGCGAGGGCGGGCAGGGCGAGGGTGGTGGCAGCGCGCACGGGAGTCCTTCGGCAGGGGGAGGCAGGGCAGGGCTGGGGAGGGGTGGGGCGGGGCAGAGCAGCAGGTCGACGAGCGGGGAGAAGCGGTGCCGTGCGTCAGCGGTGGACGCCGAGCTGGCCCAGGAGGTCGGCGCGCAGGTCGTTCAGGCCGGAGTCACCGCGCTCGCGGGGACGGGCGGCCGGCACGGTGGTGACCGAGGCGACGCGGGCCGCGGCGCGGTCGTCCGAACCGGTCGTGGAGCCGTTGCCGAGCACGACGATCCGGTCGGCCAGGTGCACCGCCTCGTCGACGTCGTGGGTCACGAGCATCACGGTGGTCGGCCGGGCGTCGAGCACGTCGAGCAGCAGGTCCTGCATCGACAGCCGGGTGAGCGCGTCCAGCGCGCCGAACGGCTCGTCGAGCAGCAGCACGCCGGGCTCGCGGGCCAGCGCCCGCGCGAGGGAGGCGCGCTGGGCCATCCCGCCGGAGACGCTGCGCGGGCGGTGGCCGGCGAAGCCGGAGAGCCCGACGAGGTCCAGCAGCTCGGCGACGCGCTCGCGGCCCGCCCCGTGCGGCGTGCCCCGGGGCAGGCCGAGCGCGACGTTGCGCGCCATGTCGCGCCAGGGGAGAAGCCGCGGCTCCTGGAACGCGACGGCGCACCGCGGCTCGTGGGGCCGCACCGGCGAACCGCCGATCTCGACGGAGCCTGCGGTGGCGACGTCGAGCCCGCCGACGGCGCGCAGGAGCGTGGACTTGCCGCACCCCGAGGCGCCGAGGACGGCGACCAGCTCGCCGGGAGCGACGTCGAGCGTGACGCCCTCGAGCACGGCGTGCCCGCCGGGGAACGTGCGGCCGTAACCCCGCAGGCTCACGGCGTGGGCTGCGGGGGCGGGCGGCGCCGCGCGTCCGCTCGGGGCGGGATCAGCCGTCCTCGCGTGGCGGAGGTCGGTGGGGGCAAGGGTCATCGGCGCCGTCTCCATCGGTCTGGCGGTAGCACCGGCTCCTCGAGGGAGTGGTTGCTGCGGCGTCGTCGAGCCAGATCTCTCGGCAGCTCGGGATGGTCGAGTGCAGTGTGCAGGCCCGGCTGGTGCATGTCAACGAGTGGTTGTGCCGTCTTGCACGGTGGATGGCGCAGCCTCGCCTCCCGTGCGAGCCGGCCACAGCCAACCACTATCTGCATGATCCGGTGACACATCGTGTCTTCGATCGGCAGTGCCGGTGATGAAGCAGTGACCGAGAGTCGCATTCGAGTGCGTGAGTGTCGGAACAGCTCCGGCGGACCCGCCGTCTGGTTACCGTCGGTGGTCCGGGCGGTCGAGACAGATCCGCAGCGGACCACGAGGAGGTGGCGCAGTGAGCGAGGGCGTTGGAGCGCTGGTCGACAGGCACCCGTCGGCGGAGGTCCCGCGCCGCGCCGCGCCGCGGCACGCCGGCCCGCCCCGGTGGCCGCTCGTGGCGGCCGACGCGCTCGGCTGGGCGGTGGGCCCCGCGGTCGTGGTGGCGCTCGCCCGCCTCGACGGCGCCGTCGTGGCGGCCGACGCCGTGGTCCTCGCAGCGGTCGCCGCCCTCCTCGCCCACCTCCTCGTGGTGCGGCTGTGGAGCCTGCGCCGGGGAGCGCCCACCGGCACGTTCGACGACGTCGTCGCGGCCAGCGTCGCGGTCGCCGCCGGGGCGGCGGCCCTCACGGTCGTCGGCGTCGTGGCGGAGGACCTCCCGGCGGGGTTCGTCGTCGCGGCCCCGATCACGCTGGTCGTCGTCATCGGGGCCCGCCTGGCGGTGCGCCACCGCGAGCTCCTGGCGCTGCGTCCCTCGCCGGACACCGCCCGGCGCACCGTCGTCGTGGGGGCGGGTGAGGGAGGCGAGGAGCTCGTCCGGCTCATGATGCGCTCGCCCGCGAGCCCCTACCTCCCGGTCGCCCTCGTCGACGACGACCCCGCCAAGGCGCGCCTGCGGCTCCACGGCGTGCCCGTGCGCGGGCGCCGCGGCGACCTCGCCGCCGTCGCCGCCTCGAGCGGGGCGAGCGCCGCGGTCATCGCCGTCGCCCGGGCGGACCGGGCTCTCGTCGCCGACGTCCTGGACCACGCGACCGCGCTCGGCCTGGAGGTCCGGGTGCTGCCGCCGCCCGGCGAGATGCTCACCCGGCCCCTGGAGATGAGCGACGTGCGCCCGCTCTCGCCCGCCGACCTCCTCGGCCGGGACGAGGCGCAGCTGGACGCCGGCGCCATCTCCGGGTACCTCAGCGGCCGGCGCGTCCTCGTCACCGGTGCCGGGGGCTCGATCGGCTCGGAGCTGTGCCGCCAGGTCGCGGCCTTCGCGCCGTCCAGGCTGGTCATGCTCGACCGCGACGAGTCGGCGCTGCACGCCGTGCAGCTCTCGATGAGCGGACGGGCGATGCTCGACGAGCGCGACGTCGTGGTCGCCGACATCCGCGACCGCGCGCGGCTCGACGCGGTCTTCGCCGAGCACCATCCCCAGGTCGTCTTCCACGCCGCGGCGCTCAAGCACCTGCCGCTGCTGGAGATGCACCCGGGGGAGGGCCTGCAGACCAACGTCGGTGGCACCCTCAACGTGCTGGCCGCCTGCTCGTCCTGGGGCGTGGAGCGCATGGTGAACGTGTCCACCGACAAGGCGGCCGACCCGTGCAGCGTGCTCGGCTACACCAAGCGGATCGCCGAGCGCCTCACCGCGTGGTGGGCGGGCACCGGCGACCTCGACGCCGTGTCGGTGCGCTTCGGCAACGTGCTCGGCAGCCGCGGCTCGATGCTCTCGACCTTCAGCGAGCAGGTCCGGCGCGGGGGCCCGGTGACGGTGACCGACCCGGAGGTGACCCGCTACTTCATGACCGTGGAGGAGGCGGCCGGCCTCGTGGTGCAGGCCGGGGCCGTCGGGCGCGCGGGCGAGGTCCTGGTGCTGGACATGGGCGCCCCCGTGCGCATCCTGGACGTCGTCCAGCGGCTCATGACGGCGGCCGGCGTGGACCTCGACGTGGAGGTCACCGGGCTGAGGCCCGGGGAGAAGCTGCACGAGGACCTCTTCGGCGCCGGTGAGGTGGACGAGCGGCCCGTGCACCCGCTGGTCTCCCACGTCGCGGCCCCCGGGCTCGACCCGCGGGCCCTGGACGGGCTGGACGCCGGCTCTCCCGACGGCGACCTCGTGCGTCGCCTGCGCGAGCTGTGCTCGGCGCCGCCCGACGAGGTCCACGACGACGTCGCCGCGCTGGACCTGGTGCCGGCGCCGCCGCGGATGAGCGCCTGATGGCCGCGACCGGACGCGCCGCCGTGCTGCTCTCCCCGCCCGACGTCGGGGCCGACGAGCGGGCCAGCCTGCTCGAGGCCTTCGACTCCGGGTGGGTCGGCCCCGTCGGGCCGGACCTCGCGGCCTTCGAGGCCGAGGCCGTCGAGGCCGTGGGCGGCGGGCACGCCGTGGCCCTGTCCAGCGGCACCGCGGCGCTCCACCTGGCGCTGCGGATCGCCGGGGTGGAGCCGGGCGACCGGGTGCTCGTGCCCTCCTTCACCTTCGTCGCGAGCGCCGCCGCGGTGACCTACCTGGGCGCCGAGCCCGTCTTCGTCGACTCCGAGCCCCGCACCTGGGGGATGGACCCGGCGCTCGTGGCCCGGGCGCTGGAGCCGGGCGACGGGACGCCGGCCCCGTCCGCGGTGGTGGCGGTGGACGTCTACGGACGGTGCGCCGACTACGCGGCCCTGGAGCCGCTGTGCGCTCGCGCCGGGGTGCCGCTGGTCGAGGACGCCGCGGAGTCCCTGGGGTCGTCCAGCGGGGGCCGCCCGGCGGGCAGCTTCGGCGAGGCCGCCGTGCTGTCCTTCAACGGCAACAAGATCATCACTACCGGAGGCGGCGGGATGCTCCTCGCCCGGGGCGCCGCGGCCGCAGACCGGGCGCGGTACCTGGCCACCCAGGCGCGGTCGCCGGTGCCGCACTACGAGCACGAGGAGATCGGCTACAACTACCGCCTGTCCAACCTCCTGGCGGCGGTGGGCCGGGCCCAGCTGCGGGGTCTCGGGGCGCGGGTGGCCCGCCGCCGACGCACCTTCGAGCGCTACGCCGAAGCCTTCGCGGGCACCGACGCCGTGTCGATGATGCCGCGCGGCACGGCGGGGGAGAGCAACTGCTGGCTCAGCTGCGTGCTCCTGGACGCCGGGGCGGGGCTGACCCCCGAGCGCCTGTGCGCGGAGCTGGCCGCGGCCGGCATCGAGGCGAGGCGGACCTGGAAGCCCCTGCACACCCAGCCGGCGTTCGCCGGCGCCGAGATGATCGGCGGCGGCGTCTGCGAGGACCTCTTCGCGCGCGGCGTCGCCCTGCCCAGCGGCACGACGATGAGCGACGAGGACCAGGACCGCGTCATCGCCGAGGTGCTCGCCGTGGTGGACCGCGCCCGGTCCGGAGCGCTGACCGGCGGCGCCGGGAGCACGGACGGGGTCGCGGCGTGACCGGCTCGTCGTCCACCTTCGGCGACGCCCTCTCGCGGGGGCTCGACGTCGCGGCCGCCGGCGCGCTGCTCGTCCTCACCTCACCGGTCCTGGCGCTCGCAGCCGGCGCGGTCCGCGTGCTCGACGGCGCGCCGGTGCTCTTCCGCCAGCAGCGGGCCGGGCGCCACGGCCGTCCCTTCACCATCTACAAGCTGAGGACGATGACCACCGTCGCCCCCACCGAGGAACCACGGGTGACCCGCCTGGGCGCGCTCCTGCGGTCGAGCAGCGTCGACGAGCTGCCCCAGCTGGTCAACGTCCTGCGCGGTGACATGGCGCTGGTGGGTCCGCGCCCGCTCTACCCGCACTACGTCCCGCTCTACTCGGGCGAGCAGGCCCGGCGCCTGGAGGTGCGCCCCGGCATCACGGGCCTCGCGCAGGTCAGCGGACGCAACTCGCTGGGCTGGCCCGAGCGCTTGGCCCTGGACGTCGCCTACGTCGAGCGCCGCAGCCTCGTCCTGGACCTGCGCCTGCTGGCCGCCACGGTCCCCTCGGTGGTGCTCCGCTCCGGCGCCCTCGACCCGGCGGCCGAGGGCTGGTTCACCGGCGCCGGGACGGGGACGACGCCGTGAGCGGGTCCCGCATCTCCTACGTCCACCAGTACTTCACCACCCCGGACAGCCCCGGCGGCGGCGGGACGCGCTCCTACGAGATGGCGCGACGCCTCGTCGACGACGGCCACGAGGTGCACATGATCACCACCGACGTCGACGCGCCCCGGCCCTCGTGGCGCTGGAGCACCTCCCTGGTCGACGGCATCCACGTCCACGCGCTGCCGCTGCCCTACGGCAACGAGATGGGCTACCGCGCGCGCGTCCGAGCGTTCCTGCGGTTCGCCGTCGCCTCGACGTGGCGCGCCGCGGCAGCGAGACCCGACGTCGTCCTCGCCACGAGCACCCCGCTGACCGTGGCCGTGCCCGGGGTGGTCGCCGCCCGCGTGCGCCGGGCGCGGTTCGTCTTCGAGGTCCGCGACCTGTGGCCCGAGCTCCCCATCGAGGTCGGCGCCCTGCGCCACCCGGTGGCGAAGGCAGCGGCCATGGCGCTGGCCCGCTTCGCCTACCGCCACGCCGACGCGGTCATCGCCCTCTCGCCGGGGATGGCGGCGGGCGTGGCCGCCCACGGCTACCCGCGCGAGCGGATCGCCGAGGTGCCCAACGGCTGCGACCTCGAGCGCTTCGACGTGGCGACCGAGGCCGGCGCGGCGTTCCGCGCCGCGCGCCCGTGGCTGGGGGAGCGGCCGCTGGTGCTCTACGCCGGCACGTTCGGGCTCGTCAACGGCGTCGGGTGGCTGGTGCGCCTGGCCGCCGAGGTCGCGCGGCTCGACGCCGACGTCGCCTTCCTGCTCCTCGGGTCCGGGCGCGAGCGGGAGGAGGTGGAGACCCTCGCGGCGGACCTCGGCGTCCTCGGGTCCTCGGTCTTCGTCGAGGGGCCGGTGCCGAAGGCCGCCGTGCCGGCAGCGCTGTCCGCCGCCACGGTGGCCTCGAGCGTCTTCACCACCACCGGCATGGTCGACAACTCGGCGAACAAGTTCTTCGACGCCCTCGCCGCGGGCCGCAGCCTGCTGATCAACCACGACGGCTGGCAGGCCGACCTCCTCACCGCTACCGGGGCCGGCCTGGTGCTCCCGCCCGGCGACGTGCCGGGCGCGGCGCGCGCGCTCGTGGCGCACCTGCGCGACGAGGCGTGGATCGCCAGCTCTCGGGAGGCCGCGGGGCGGCTCGCGCGGGAGCGGTTCGCGCGCGACGTGCTCTACGCCTCGTTCGCCGGCACCGTCGTTCCCGCGCACGCACCGCGGCGACCGGCGGCGACGGCAGGAGGCTCCGATGGGGCTGCCTGAGTACGCCGAGGTCCTGCGCCGACGCTGGCGCGGCGTCCTGGCGCTGTGCCTGCTGGGCGCCGTCGCGGCGGTCGGGGTGAGCCTGCTGGACGTGACCCGCTCCGCGAGCACCACGCTCATCCTGGAGACCGCCAGCCCGGACGGCGCCGGCTCGGGCGGCGAGCTCGCCGCCGAGCGGCTCGCGTCCTACGCCGAGCTGGCGACGAGCCCGCGCATCGCCCGGGCCGTCGCCGACGACCTCGGCGCCCCGGGGCCCCGGGCGGTCGCCCGCGACCTGTCGGTCAGGGCGTCCCCCGAGTCGCTCCTGCTCGTCCTCACCGCCCGCGACCGCGTCCCGGAGGTCGCCACGGCCAAGGCCACCAGCGCCTCGGAGCAGCTGGTGGAGCTGGTCGACGAGGTCAGCCCTGACGGCCCCGGCCTCACCGTCGCCCAGCCGGCGGTGCTCGCCCCACCGGTGGGGCTGCTCGGCGCGCTGACCACGGCCGTCCTCGGCGCGGCGCTCGGGCTCGCCGCGGGCATCGCGCTGGCCCTGGCGCGCGACGGCGCCGACCGCAGGGTCCGAGGTGCGCCGGCGCTGCCGGGAGCCGGCGGCGACCCAGCGGCCGTGCTCGCCGAGCTGCCCGTCTCCTCGGCGCAGCTGCGCCGCCACGCCGCGTCGGCGCCGCGGGAGGGCCCCGCGGCCGAGGGGTTCCGGCGCCTGCGCACGAACCTGCTCGCGCAGGGACCGGACCGGCGCACCGTGCTCGTCACCAGCGCCCGCAGCGACGAGGGGGCCGGCGACGTCGCGCGCGGCCTCGCTGTCACCCTGGCGCGCGGTGGCCTGCACGTGGCGCTGGTCGACGCCCACCTCAGAGGCGGCGGCACCGGTGGCGGAGGTCCGGGTGGCGGCGAGGACGATCCCGGCGGGCTCGCCGCCGTGCTGCGGGGGCGGTGCGCCGCCGAGGAGGCGCTCGTGCCCGGCGGCGAGCCGGGGCTCGCGGTGATGCCCGCCGGCGGCGCCGGGCTCGACGCCGGCGAGCTCGCGACCTCCGCGGCGATGGCCAAGGCGGTGGCGTCGCTGCACGAGCGCGCCGACGTGGTGGTGCTCGACCTCCCCGCGGTCCTGCCCTTCGCCGACGCCGCGGCCCTGACCGTCGCCGTCGGCGGGGACGCGGTGCTCGTGGTGCGCCGCGGGCGCACGCGCGAGCGTGACGCCGGCGCGGCCCTCGAGGAGCTGTCCCGCGCGCAGCCGTCCGCCCTCGGGGTGGTGGTGCTGTCCGCCCCGGCCGGGCGGGCCGAGCGGGCGCGGTGAGCGCACCCGCCCCAGCGGCGCCGCGACGGACCCCCGCCGCGTCGGTGCGCGCGCTCTGGGACGACCCCTCCTCGCAGCTGCTCCTGGCCCAGCTGGCGGCCGCGGGCACCGCCTTCGTCGTCAACGTCCTCGCCGCGCGCGCCCTCGACCCCTCGGGGCGCGGGGAGCTGGCCCTGGCCCTGCAGGTCGCGTACCTCACGACGCTCCTGCTGCTGCTGGGCACCGACCGCAGCCTGGTCACCACCTACGCCGGAGCCTCGGCGCGGGCGGGGCTGGCGGGCGCGTGGTCGCTGCTGCGCGTCCCCGCAGCCGTGGCCCTCGTCCTCGTCGCCGCCGGGGCCCTCGCGCCGCTCCCGCCGCTGTGGCGCACCGGGATGCTGGTGGTGGCGGCCTTCGCCGTCGCCAACGCCGGTCTGCGGGCCCTGCGCTCGATCGCCATCGCCAGCGGCCGCCAGCACGGCTTCCTCGTGACGACGCTCGTGAGCCAGGGCGCCCTGCTCGTCGTGGCCGCCGGGCTCTTCGTCGGCGGCGTCGACGAGGTGGTCGTGTGGGTCGCCGGCTACGTCCTGGTCACGGCGGTGCCCGTGGCGTTCTGCTGGCGCCGGTGGGCGCGAGCCCCCCGCCGCGGCGGCCGCGGACCGGACGACGGCGCCGACGGCGGCGCGGACGACGACGCGGACGACGGCGCCGACGACTGGGCGTCCGTCGCCCGGACGGCGGCGCGGCGCGAGGGGCTCGTCCTCCTGCCCTCGAGCCTGGCGCTGGCGGGGACGCTGCGCCTGGACCGCCTGCTCCTCGTCGGCCTGGCCTCGCCCGCCGCGCTCGGGGTCTACGCCAGCGTCGCCACGATGACCGAGCTCGTGGCGTGGCCGGTGCAGGCCTGGGCCGACTCGCGCCTGGGCCGCTGGCGCCTGGCCCACCAGCGCGGCGAGCTCCTCCTGCTGCGCCCGCTCGTGGTCACCGCCGGCTTCCTCGCGGTCGCCGGCGTCGCGGTTGCCGTGGCCGTGCACGTCGTGCTCGTGCCGCTGCTCGGCGCGGCCTACGCCTCCGCTGGCGAGCTGGTGGCGCCGCTGGTGGTCGCCGCCGCGGTCTTCGGGCTGAGCCAGCTGGCGATCACCGGGCTCATCGCGCAGGGACGGGCGGGCGTGGCGTCCGGGGTGGAGGTGGCCGGCTTCGTGGTCAGCGTCGCCGCCTACGTCATGCTGATCCCCGCCCTCGGCGGCCTCGGCGCCGCGTACGGCTCGCTGGCCGGGTACGGCGCGTCGCTGCTCGGGGCCCTCGTGGCGCTCGCGGCGGGGCCGCGCGACCGGCTCGCAGCGGCCGCCCGCGCTCCTCGGCGCCCGACCCCCATCCGCCCGCGGCGCCCGGCGCTGCTCGCCCCGCTGCTCGCGCTCCTGCTCGTCGCCTACGCCGGCCGGTACGGGCTCGACCGCGCCGGGCTGGGCGACGCTCTGCCGCCGTCGCTCGCCGCGCTCGACCTGCGCGTGCTCGCGCTGCCGCTCCTGGTGGCCCTGGTCGTCCACGAGGTGGGGCGACGGCCCCCGTCCGTGGTGACCGTGCGCCCGGGGGAGAGGGTCCGCGAGGGGTGGGTCGTCGCCGCGGTGGTGTTCTTCCTCTACCAGCTGGGCTCCGCGCTGTGGGCTCCCGACGGTTCGCGCGTCGGGGCGGTGAGCCTCGACGTGGCCGCGACGGGGGTGCTCACCGTCAGCGCGTACCTGCTCGCACGGGGCCACGGCTGGCGGACCGGGCGCGCGACCCTGTGGTTCCTGTGGGTGGCCGCGTGCGCCTACGCCGCGGCGGCGCTGCTCGCGGGCCCCGGGGACCAGGGGCGCTTCTCCGCGTTCGGCGGCGGCCCCAACGTCTTCGTGCGCGTCGAGGTCCTGGGGCTGGTCGCCCTCGCCGGGCTCCTGGCCACCGGCGCGCCGCGGTGGCTCGCGGCGAGCATCCCGCTGCTGGCGGTCGCAGCGCTGCTCTCGGGATCGCGCGGGGGCCTGGTCGCAGCGGCGGTCGTCGCGGCCGTGGCCCTCGTGGCGCTGGGCCGGCGCGTGCGCGCGGCCGTGGTCGTGACCGGGGCGCTCGCCGTGGCGGGCGCGGTGGCCGCCACCTCTCTCTTCCCGCCGTTCGCCGCGCTCGTGAGCACCCGGTTCGTCGAGCAGACGCTGCAGGGCGGCTACACCTCCGGCCGGCCGCAGATCTGGGCCGCGGCGCTCGGCCTCGCCGCCGACCACCCGCTGCTGGGGGTGGGGCTCGACGGGTTCTACGGCAGCGTGGGTGAGGGACTCGCCGCGCAGCACCCCCACAACGTGGTGCTCGCGGTGCTCGCGGAGGGCGGCCTCGTGGGTCTCGCCGTGCTCGGCGTGGCCGCGGCAGGGTGGGTGGCCGCGGTCCGTGCGCACCGGCCGTGGGGCCCGGTGACCGCCACGCTGGTGGCGGCGGCCGGGTACGTCGTGGTCGCCAGCGCCTTCTCCGGCGACTACTACGACGCCCGCCTCGCGTGGTGCTTCGCGGCGCTGGCCGCCGGCGGCCTCGTGGCAGAGCTCCCGGCCCGCAGCACGGCCCCGAGCGGGCACGGCCCGCGGAGCGCGCGGCCCGGCACGCTCGAGCGGCCGGGGCCGTGAGCGTCCACCGCTGGCGCGTCGGCGCTCGCTCATCCCGTGGCCGCCACGCGGCGGCGCGGCGCCGCGCGGCGTCCCACGTCGCCGTCCGGGCCCTGACGCTGGCCCTCGTCGTCGGGCTCGTCGTCGCCGGCGCCGTGCTCCTGCCCCGGGGAGGCGGGGCCCCGTCGGGCGCCGACGGCGGCGAGCGCACCGCTCCTGCGGCCGCCGACGACCCCACCGCTCGTGACCAGGGCACCCCCTCGGCGGGCGGACGGACCCCCGAGGCGCTGTGGCCGGCGCAGCGGTGGCTGGAGCGGTTCGACGAGGACTGGACGAGGTCCCGGCCGCAGGTCGTGGAGCTGAGCCGCAGCCCCGACAGCTGGGACCACTACCCCCTGTCCTACTCCGTCGACGCCCTCACGGCCGCCTACCGGGCCAGCGGCGACACCGCGTACCTGGAGGACGGCCTCACCCTGCTCGAGGACGTCGCCGCCTCCGCGAGGCCCTCCGCCGAGCTGGCGGGCAGCCGGTACCGGGACGGCTACCGCGGCTGGGCCTCCGCCCGCGAGGACGTCGCCGGCCAGGAGGTCCCCCTCTTCGAGAGCTACCTGTGGCGCTACGGCACGCACCTGCTGGTCGTCGCCTCGGCGAGCCCGCAGGCCCGCGCGGACCCCGCGATCGCGCCGAGGGTGGACGCGCTGGTGCGCTTCGTCGAGCGGGACGTCTTCGACAAGTGGTTCGAGCGCGGGCCGGAGGGGACCCTCTACCGCGAGCGCACCCACATGTCGGCGCACTGGGCCCTGCTCGCGACGGACCTCTACGGCCTCACCGGCGACCCGGAGCGGCGGGCGCGCTGCGAGGAGGTGGCCCGCGCGATCGTCGACGGCGGCAGCGGGGAACGGCACTCCCTGGCCGCCCAGCTGGTGCCCGCTGACGAGGCGAGCGGCGCGCTCTTCTGGAGCGACGAGTGGGGGGTCTACCGCGCCCCGGGCCAGGACGTCGCGCACGGCAACAACGTGATCGCCTACCTCGTCGAGGCCCACGACCGCGGCGCCGGGTGGCCCGCGCGCACCGTCGAGGGGCTGCGGGTGACCTTCGACGAGGTCGTCTGGCCCGCGCAGGGCCGCGGCGCCGCCGACGGCGACCAGGGCGCCGGGCGGGGCGCCGAGTTCGTGGACGGCTCGGGGAGGGGCTCGGGCTGGTTCTCCGACGGCTGGGTCAAGCTCGGCCGCTACGACGCCGCGCTCCAGCGGCGCCTGCAGAGCCACGACGTGGCGAACGCTCAGTTCTTCGCCAACGGCGCCCTCAACGCCGCCGTCCTCGCCTGCGGCGGGGACGTCGAGGGCGACGGCGCAGCCGCACGGGAGCCGGCACCGCCCCCGGCGTGCACGCCCCTGCCGCCGTGGCGTCAGCCGCTCGACGGGAGCCGGTAGGCGGGGAAGAAGTCGGCGCCCGTCCGGTCACCGACCTCGTGGCCGGCGGCGGTCACCAGCGCGTCGTGCGCGGCGACGTCGAGGACGGTGCGCCAGGTGAAGAAGGCGTTGCGCCTGCTCGAGAAGCCGGCCTTGAAGCGGAACAGCGAGTCCTCGCGCCCGCCGAGCCCGCCGCCGAGGTGCATCACCGCGTCGCCGCGCGACACGGCCCAGCGCCGCACGGCGTCGGTCTCCAGCTTGTTGGAGTGCAGGTGCCTCGCCGAGGCCAGGGTGCCGCCCAGGTGGAGCTGCACGATCCCCGCGCGCTCGAGGACCAGGACGCCGCTCACCACCTCCCCCTCGTGGCGGACGGCCGCGAGGTGGAGGTCGTCGCCCAGCACGTCGTGGAGACGCTCGAAGTCCTCGACGTCGAAGCGGTACGCGGCGCCGGCGCCGTGCAGGTCCATCGTCTCCGCGTAGGCGCGCGTGACCGCAGGCAGCAGGGACCAGTCGTCGAAGGTCACGGCCAGCCCCGCCCGTGAGGCGCGGTTGATGTAGTTGCGGTCCCGCTTGCGGACGTCGCCCCACTGCACGTCCTCCGGCGCGGTGAGGTCGATCGAGACGGTGTGCCCGTGCTGGACGAGCCGGCCGTGACGACCGAGGACGTCGTGGCGCAGCGCCAGCAACGGGTGCAGGCGCAGGAAGCAGGTGATCACGCCTCGCTCGCGCAGGGTCTCCACCAGCGAGGCGCAGGCCGCCTCCCAGAACCCCTCGTCGTCGAGCGAGGCGCTGGCGACCGGCCCGGGATAGCCGTACGGGGAGGTGGCGTCGACGGCGTCCGTGCCGGGCACCGCTCGGAGAACCAGCGGCACGAGGAAGGCGCGGTCTCCGTCGCGGTAGTGGAACGCGCACGCCTCACCGGAGCCGGCCGCGTCGTGCGCGACGTACTCGGGGCGGTGGTAGACGTCGTGACGGGTCACCTGCAGGGCCTCGCGCCAGCGCGGGTCCTCGGGGGCGATCAGCCCCGCCACAGCCTCGTCGTCCACACGCCCTCCTCGCCGTGGGGGAGCACGCTATCCGGACGCGGTGGGAACCGACGAGAGACCTCGGGCCGGACGAGCGGTCCTGGCAGCTCGTCGGGGGACGCCGTCGCAGGTCTCCCGCTGGCTCGCCCCTCGGCGCTGCGTGCAGCCCACACCCCTCGGCCCCGCCGCAGAGCACGCCGTCAGCTCCGCGAGAGGTGCTCGACGCGGTGGCGCGGCTCCGATCGGGCCGCGTCACCGACCTGCTCGGGGCTCTGCAACCCGTCGGGGCGGCGCCCCTCGTCACCGGCGCACGACGGCGATCATCATGGTTCCATGCCTGCGCACCCTGCTCCCGTGACCCGGCTCGTCGACGGCCGCGACGTCCCCCTCGGTGGCGTCCGCGGGATGAGCGTGACCCGGTGGCTGCCGCACCGGACGCTCCCGATGGTCGGCGCCTGGTGCTTCCTCGACCGGATGGGCCCCCAGCGCGTCGACATGCGCGTGCTGCCACACCCCCACACCGGCCTGCAGACCGTGACGTGGCCGCTGACCGGCAGCATCCGCCACCGCGACAGCCTCGGCACGGACGTGGTGCTCCGGCCCGGGGAGCTGAACCTCATGACGGGTGGCCGGGGGGTGGCGCACTCGGAGCTCTCCCTCGGTGAGTCACCGCTGCTGCACGCGCTGCAGCTGTGGGTGGCGCTGCCGGCGGACCACGACGACGCTCCCGCCGCCTTCGAGCAGCACACCGACCTCCCCGTCGTCGAGCTGCCCGGGGCGCGGGCGAGCGTCGTCGTCGGCGAGCTCGCCGGAGCGGCCTCGCCCGCGACGGTCCACACCCCGCTGCTGGCCGCCGACGTCACGCTCGACGCCGGAGCGACCGCGACGCTGCCGCTGCGCCCGGGCTTCGAGCACGCCGTGCTGGTGCTGGAGGGCGAGGCGAGCGTGGACGGCACCGGACTCGGGGTCGGGCCGCTGCTGTTCCTGGGCGCAGACGCCGACGAGCTCGTGATGACCTCCGCCGGTGGTGCCCGCGTCCTGCTGCTCGGCGGTGAGCCCTACCCCGACGACCTGGTGATGTGGTGGAACTTCATCGGCCGCACCCACGAGGACGTCGTCGCGGCGCGCGACGCGTGGGAGGGCCACGACCGTGACCGGTTCCCCACGGTGCCGGGCCACGGCGGTGAGCGCATCCCGGCGCCGCCGCTGCCGCCGGTGCGCCTGGCGCCGCGGCGCCGCCGCCCGCCGCTGCGCGAGGTCAGCGACGACGCGCCCGCCCCCGCGATGAGCTGAGCCGGTGGCGAGCGCTCAGGACGCCACCCGGCGGCGGGCCAGCGCGCGTCGCAGCGCCGCCGGGTCGTCGACGGCCAGGACCTCCTCGCCCACCAGCTGGACCCGGTCGGGACCCTTGCCGGCCACGACGACCACGTCCCCGGGCAGCGCCAGCGCCACGGCCAGCCCCACCGCCTCACCCCGGTGCGGGACCTCGTGCAGGGGCGCGCACCCGGGCCCCGTCACCGCCTCGGCGCCGGAGCGGATCTCCGCCCGGATCGCGGCGGGGTCCTCGTGGCGGGGGTTGTCGTCGGTGAGCACCACGACGTCGGCGCCCGCTCCGGCGGCCCGGCCCATCAGCGAGCGCTTGCTGCCGTCGCGCCCCCCGCCGGTCCCGAGGACGACCAGCACGCGCCCGCTCGACGCCAGGCCGGCGCGGGCAGCGCGCAGCAGCGCGGTGAGCGCGCCGGGGGTGTGGGCGTAGTCGACGAGCGCCGCCACGTCGTCGTCGCCGCCGTGGACCCACTCCATCCGTCCCGGCACGTCGCCCAGCGCCGCGAGCCCCCGCGCCGCCACCGTCGGGGACACGCCGAGCACGGTCGCCGCGGCCAGAGCCGTGAGGGCGTTGGAGACGTTGAAGAAGCCCGACAGCGCGAGGGTGACGGGCACCGCCCGGCCGCCGGGCCCCACCGCGGTGAACGTCGAGCCGCGCTGGCCCGCCACGACGCCGGTCACCCGCCACGACGCCGGTGCGCCCTCGGCGGAGACCGTGGTCACCGGCCGGCCGGCCTGGCCCAGCTCGTGCGCCAGCTCCGCGCCGTGGCGGTCGTCGACCGAGACCACCGCGTGCTCGCTGTCCTCGAAGAGCCGGCACTTGGCCCGGAAGTACCCGTCCACGTCACCGTGGAAGTCGAGGTGCTCGTGCCCGAGGTTGGTGAACACCCCCACGGCGAAGCGCGTCCCGGCGGTGCGGCCCAGCGCGAGGCCGTGGCTGCTCGCCTCCATCGCCACCGCGCCCGCGCCGCGATCGCGCAGCAGCGCGAGCGTCGCCTGGAGGTCCGGGGCCTCCGGGGTGGTCCGGCGGTGCTGGGGCGGCTCGTCGAGCAGCACCTCGCCGCCCAGGCGGGTGCCCAGCGACCCGATCACGCCCGCGGCGACCCCGCACGCCTCCAGCGCGGCGGCGACCAGCCAGCACGTCGTCGTCTTGCCGTCGGTGCCGGTCACGCCGATCACGTCGAGGCCGCGGGACGGGTGGCCGTGCAGCGCGGACGCGAGGAGGCCGGCGGCTGCGGCGACGTCGGGGACGACCAGCACCGCGGCGCCCGTCGCTGCCGCGGAGTCCTGCCCGGCGGCGTCCGTGAGCACCGCGAGCGCTCCGGCAGCCGCCGCCGCGGCGGCGTGCTCCGCGCCGTGGACCCGTGCGCCGGGCGCGGCGACGAACAGGTCACCGCCGCGCACGGCCCGCGAGTCGTGGGTCATGCCGGTCACCGTGACGGGCGCGCCGTGCAGCGCCGCGCCCGTCACGGCGCTCGCCAGCTCGTCGAGCCGTCGCCGGGGGAGCGCGGCCGGGGGAGGAGGTCTCATGGCGGGATCAGAGCCGGTGGATCGCGGTGTTGCTGAACAGGTACCGGTACCCCGCGCTGCGCACCGCCGCGTCGTGCACCGCGCTGATGCCCGTGGGCGAGCCGTGCAGCCACGCGAACGCCGGTGCGTCCTGGCCGGTGACGGCGTCCAGCCGCTCCTTCGGCTCGAGCACCTGGCGCGCCAGGTCGCCCGGGGTGGCCGGCTCGTCGAAGCCGTGGTGGGAGGCGGTGTGGGGGAAGACGGTGTGCCGCCGCGCCACGTCGGCCACCTCGTCCCACGTCATCGCCAGGCGCTCGCCGTCGAGGTCCTCGGGGAGCAGGGCGATCTGGTGGGCGCGGGCGAAGAGCTCCTGCTGGGCCGGCGGGCAGTCGATCCACCCGGTGCACAGCGCGAACCACGCGGGGATCCCCAGCTCGTCGCACACCTGCGCGGCGACGGAGGCGCTCGCGGCGTACCCCTCGTAGAACACCACCAGCAGGCCCGGCTTGTCACCCCGGGCGCCGCCCGGCCGCTGGCCCGTGGCGAAGGCGTGGTCGAGGTCGGCCAGGGTCCACGGCGTGCGCTCCAGCGCGAGGGCGCCCAGCTCGTCGCGCAGCGCGCCGCGGCGCGAGGGCGGGGTGTTGTGGTAGTTCATCAGCCGCAGGTGCTGGCCCCGGCGCAGCGCCTCCCGGTGCTCGGTGAGGGTCAGGGGGCTCACCGCTGAACGCCGTCCGGCGGGTGCGCCAGCCCGACCGGGGCGGGGGCGTCGACGATCGGCGACGCGTCGCGCACCGCGGCGGTGAGCACCACCGCGGCGACGCTGGCGAGGTCGTCCTCGCGCTGGTCGGCGGCCAGCTCCTCCCACGCTGCGGCGAGCACGTCGTCCAGAACGCGGCCGTCCTCCACCGCGGCGGAGGTCATGGCCGGCGGCGCGCCGCCAGGGGTCTCCCAGGAGAGCACCGCGATCGCGGGCACCCCCTCGCGGGCGGCGATGCGCAGCCGCGCGGCGCGCAGGTCGTCGCGGGCGTTGAGCTCGGGCACCCGCGCGACGCTACTGCGAGTCCCTACGATCAGCGCGTGGAGCCATCGGCGAGCAGCGACCGGGAAGTCCTCACGTGGGAGACCTTCGGCCAGGCGGCGCGCTCGCTCGCGGCGGAGGTGGTGGCCAGCGGCTTCGCGCCGCAGGTGGTCCTCGCCATCGCCCGCGGCGGGCTGCTGCCCGGCGGCGCGGTCGCGTACGCCCTCGACGTGAAGAACGTGCTGACGATGAACGTGGAGTTCTACACCGGCGTCGACACCCGGCTGCCGGTGCCGGTGATGCTCCCGCCGCTGCCCCGCCAGGTGGACCTCGCCGGGGCGCGGGTGCTCGTGGTCGACGACGTGGCCGACACCGGCGAGACGCTGCGCCTGGTGCTCGACTTCTGCGCTGAGCACGTGGAGCAGGTGCGCTCGGCGGTGCTCTACGCCAAGCCGCGCTCGGTGGTCGACGCAGATTTCGTGTGGCGCCGCACCGACCGGTGGATCAACTTCCCGTGGTCGTCCCTGCCCCCGGTCACCGCGTGAGGCTCTCCGGCGGCGCGCTGCTGGTCACCGCGGGCGACGTCGTGGAGTCCACCGCCTGCACCCATCGCACCATCACGGCGTACCGCCTCGCCCACGACCTGCCCGTCGTCGGGCAGCCGGAGGCCGCGCTGGACCCCGGCTCCGCGGTGGTGCGCGCCGGCGTCCAGCACGAGCACGACGTCGTCGAGGCCATGCGCGCCGCCGGGCTGACGCTCGTGGACCTCACCGGGGTCACGGCCGACCTCGGTGCCTGGTCGCTGCTGGCCACCACCACCGCGGCGCAGCTGCGCGGCGGCGGCGCCGACGTGGTGCTGCAGGGCGGGGTGCTCGACGCGCGGGACGACGGCGTGACGTTCGTCGGGCGCCCGGACTTCCTCGTCGCCACCGACGCCGGGTGGCGCGTCGAGGACGCCAAGCTCGCCCGCAGCCTCAGCCCGTCGGCGCTGCTGCAGACCATGCTCTACCGCGATGCCCTGGCCGCCGCCGGCCTCGCGGTGCACGACGACGTGCGCCTGCACCTGGGCAGCGGCGAGGTGCTCGACGTGCCCGCCCGCACGTCCGCCGCGTGGGCGCGCCGGCAGATCGCGGACCTGGCCGCGCTGCTCGCCTCGCTCCCGGCCCGCGGCGCCCTGGACCCGGACTTCGCCGCCCCCGCGCAGTGGTGCTCGGTGTGCGAGGACGACTCCCCGTGCGGGGTGGCCCGCGCCCGCGCCGACCACCTCGGCGCCGTCGCGGACCTGCGCCGTGACCAGGCCCGGCGCCTGGGCGCCGCCGGCATCGACACCGTGGCGGCGCTCGCGGGGGCGCCCGGCCCGGTGCCCGGGATGCCCGTGCCCACCTTCGAGGCGCTGCGCGAGCAGGCCGCGCTGCAGGTCCAGGCTCGCGAGTCCGGGTCGATCCCCGTGCTGGTCCGCGAGCACCCGCGCACCCTCGGCCCGCGCGACGTGCGGCCGGGCCTGTGGCTGGTGCCCGAGCCGAGCGACGGCGACGTGTTCTTCGACATGGAGGGCGACCCGCTGTGGACGACGCCGGGCGCGGCGGGCACCTCGAGCGGGGGAGTCGGCGGCGCCGGCGCGCCGGGGCTGGAGTACCTCTTCGGCGCCACCCACGACGGCGCGGAGTTCACCGCCTTCTGGGCCCACGACCGCGCCGGGGAGCGGGCGGCGTTCGAGGCGTTCGTCG